>DDJQ01000057.1:0-41829 GCA_002339125.1 Alteromonadaceae bacterium UBA2620 | reverse complement strand
TCGCTGTTAAGTAGTAACCGGGAATTACTGCGGCTGTTAAAGCTGCGCGGCAATAAAGAATACAGCCTGATGAACGGTAAACTCGAGTGTAAACTGGTTAATTACCAGCTCGATGCCAACAACTGCCAACAGTTTGGTGACAGTCAGGATAACGACTTTGCCAACCGGCTGAAAAAGAATCTTAAAAAGCTTAAGCCCTGGCTCAAAAAGCAGGACACTAACTGCTACCGTATTTATGATGCCGATCTGCCCGAATACAACGTAGCCATTGATGTGTACGATGATTGCCTGGTAGTACAGGAATATGCGCCGCCGAAGACTATCGATACCGAAAAAGCCCGTCGCCGCTTGCAGGAAGTGCTGTTGTATTTACCCGCGGTCACAGGCGTACCGGCAAAGCAAATCATGCTTAAAGTGCGTGAGCAGAAAAAAGGCAAACAGCAGTACGAAAAGGTGAATACCACCGGTAACCGTAAAGTGGTGTGGGAAAACGGTGCTAAACTTTACGTTAATCTCACTGATTATCTGGATACCGGGCTGTTTCTGGATCACCGTATCACCCGCCAGAAAGTCCGTCAGATGGCTAAAGGCAGGGACGTGCTCAACCTGTTTTCCTATACCGGTAGTGTGTCGGTTGCGGCAGCGCTTGGCGGTGCCCGCTCGGTAACCACAGTGGATATGTCCAACACTTACATCAACTGGGCGAAAGACAACTTTAAACTTAACAAACTCAACGGGGCGTACCACTTTGTACAATCCGACTGTTTGCAGTGGTTGGTGGGGCACAATGGAAAATACGATTTGATATTTGTTGATCCGCCGTCCTTCTCCAACTCCAAGCGAATGGACACTACCTGGGACGTACAGCGTGACCACGTAATATTATTGACCCAGGTTCGCCGCTGTCTGAATCCGGGCGGCACCATTGTGTTTTCTAACAATAAGCGTGGGTTTAAACTGGACCACGACGCCATGGCAGAGCTGGGTTTAGCGGTTGAAAATATCTCGGCGCAAACCATTCCACAGGATTTTGCCCGCCACAGTAATATTCACCAGTGCTATGTGCTGACCTTATCATGAAGATAGCGTTTTTTACCGGTCCACAGTGCTGTTTATGTGACGATGCGGATGAACTGGTCAGGCAATCATCCATGTACGAGCAACTGCAAATTACCAAACATAATATCCGTGATAATACTGACCATTATCATTTGTACGCAGTGCGTATACCGGTATTAAAGCGTGAGGATAACGGCGCCGAACTGGGCTGGCCGTTTACGCTCGATGAACTGGAGCTGTTTCTGAAGTGAGTGTGTTACAACTTAAAAATATATCTGTGCTATTTGGCACGCCGCCTTTGCTCGACGGTGTTGAACTGGTGGTTCAACCGGGCGAGCGGGTATGTATTGTGGGCCGCAATGGCAGCGGTAAATCCACCCTGATGAAAGTGATCAGCGGCGATGTGATCCCCGATGACGGCCAGCGCGTTGTGGAAAGGGATACCATTATTGCTCGTCTTGAGCAGGATCCGCCGCAAACCACTGACATTGCCTTATTTGATTACGTGGCCGAAGGACTGGCTGAAGTGGGCGATATTCTGAAAGGCTACTTCAAACAAATTCAGTTGGTCACAGACGATCCCAGCGAAAAAAACCTCAACAAGTTGCAGACGCTACAGGAGCAGCTTGAAATTCAGAATGCCTGGCAATTTGAACAAAAAATTGAACAGACGCTGACCATGTTACAACTGGATGGCAATGCCTCGCTGGCATCGCTGTCGGGTGGTTGGCGACGAAAGGCAGCGCTGGCGCGCTCGCTGGTACGTTCGCCGGATATTCTGTTGCTCGATGAGCCCACCAACCATCTGGACGTGCAAATGATCCGCTGGCTGGAACAAAGCCTGCAGCAGTATCAGGGCGCCATTGTGTTCATCAGTCACGACCGGGCGTTTATCCGAGCCATGGCTACCCGCATCGTGGATTTAGACCGTGGCCAGCTCACCAGCTACCCGGGTAATTACCAGACGTACCTGGATAAAAAAGAGCACGACCTGGAGGTGGAAGCCAGCCAGCAGGCAGAGTTTGACAAAAAGCTGGCTCAGGAAGAAGTCTGGATCCGTCAGGGAATTAAAGCCCGGCGTACCCGCAATGAAGGCCGCGTACGGGCGCTGAAAAAGCTTCGCGAAGAACGCGCCGCCCGCCGTGAACTCACTGGCAACGCGGCTATGGCGCAGCACACCGCTGCCCGTTCTGGCAAATTGGTATTTGAAACCCAGGCCTTAAGCTATGCCATTGAAGGCAAGACTATTGTACAAGACCTGGATTTAACCGTATTGCGCGGCGATAAGATTGCCCTGATTGGCCCTAACGGCTGTGGTAAAAGTACTTTAATCAAGTTGCTGTTAGGCGAGCTTGAGCCGGTATCCGGAAGTAGTCGGCAGGGGGCTAACCTGGAAGTGGCGTATTTTGACCAGCACCGTCTGGGCCTGGATTTAGAAAAATCAGTAATTGATGTCGTGGCTGATGGTAAGCGAGACTTAATGGTCAACGGCCATCCTCGTCATGTTATCAGCTATCTGCAGGATTATCTGTTTACCCCGGAGCGGGTCAATGCGCCGGTGAAGTCTTTATCCGGTGGCGAGAAAAACCGTTTGATGATAGCGCGTTTAATGCTTAAACCCAGTAATGTGCTTATTCTGGATGAACCAACCAATGATTTGGACGTGGAAACTCTCGAAATGCTCGAGACGTTATTGATTAATTACACAGGTACGGTGATTTTAGTCAGCCACGATCGCGAATTTGTTGATAATGTTGTAAATTCCAGTTTGCTGTTTACCGAAAACGGCAAAGTAGAGGAATTTGTCGGCGGTTATTCTGATATAGAGAGCTGGTATGCCGGGCAGGGGAAGTCCATTTATATTTCTTCCGCTAAATCGGTAAAAAATGAAACTAAATCAGAAAAAGCCAGTCCGACTGCAAAGGCTTCTCCGCGCAAGGCGAAAAAGTTATCATATAAAGATCAACGCGAACTCGATAACTTACCTGCGCTAATTGAGAAATTAGAAAAACAGGTAGAAGAACAACAGACGCTGGTGAATGATCCTGAATTTTTTAAACAGGACAGCGAACAGACCAGCGCCGTACTCAATGCGCTAGCTGAGAGTGAAGAACAATTATCCCAGGCTTATGCGCGCTGGGACGAACTAGAAAGTATGCTGGAAGATTGACAGCAGTAAACAGGATTTTGAATGAAACTAAAACAGCTTGCATCTGCAGTAATCCTTGCAACCTCCGCGGTCACTGCCGTTGCAGTATCGCCATTAGCGACTGCAGCAACCTATGATTTAACCCTGGCACCGGTGCAGGACAAATCATTCTTTAACTTTGCTCAGTCCATTGATAACACGGGCACCATGGTGGTGGTGAGTGAGTCGGAATATAATCCGCCAATCGACCTGTCGATACTGGACTTTGAAAACGAGCTATTTACCGATCGCTTTGAAGATCCTGAAGCGGTTCAACAGGGGGTATTCAGTAATGCCGACTACCAGGCGCTGTATGCCTATGTTGTGAACGGTCGCAGTGGCAGCAACGGTATCAATATTCTCATTCAGTCATTAGCGACTTATCGTAGTTATCATGGCGATACGGTGACTGCCGATTTAATCCCCGGCTTTGACGTTATTGATGAAACCTTCGAAGACTATACCCGCAGTGCCTATAGCCAGGTAAATGACTCTGTAGGTGGCGACTTCTTTGTGGGCGCCGGCAGCACGCCGTTTTTCAAAGTGGATTACACCGATGAAGACGGTAATGAGTTTACTTATATCGTCAACGACACGCTGACTCAGGCTTTCGTTGAAGCTAATGGGGTCACCACGGCTTTACCACCAACGATGCCAGGCGATACCGGTATTAATGGCTTCAGTGAAGCCTTTGCCATCAATGAACCGTTACAAGTGGCCGGTTGGGGCAGCGTTGCGCTTACTGAAGATTATCAAACTGATATCGACGAGTGCTATGATGATGAAACCCGGGGCGATACGCCGGCAGAGCTATGTATCTACAATCTGGCCAGAAGCATTACGGCTGGCAGTTACCGCCGTGCGGTAACCTGGCAACTGGATGCCCAGGGCAACGTATTGTCCTCTACCCGGTACGGTATGGTGTTTGAACCGGCAGAAGATGAAGACTCTACGGGGTACACCAGTACCGCTTATGCCATCAACAACAATGGCATCGCAGTAGGTACCTCTCATACCGGTGAACGTATTATTTATACATTACCAGGTGGCCGGGCGGCTTATTACGCCAATATTGTTGCTGCTACCTTCGCCAATGGTGAAACCACAGAGTTGTTACCTCGTGAAGAAAACCTTAGCAGTTCAGCGGTAGACATTAACGACGATAACTGGGTTGTCGGTACTGTGCTGCGCGAGAACAACGGTGTGGCCCGTAACCAGATGTTTATTTATAACATCGACAGCGGTGAGGCGGAGTATCCGCAAGGGTTCTTCCAGACAGCCGCGGTCACTCCACGTGCTATCAACAATAACGGCATTGTTGTAGGCGAGGGCGAATACGAGTCAGATGTGCAAACTGGTCGTCAGTTACGCGCCTTTATGTACGACATGAATGTTGGTGAGTTTGTTGATCTTAATACGCTTCTTACCTGTGAACAGCGTGAGCAGTATACGTTGGTCACCGCTATGGACATAAACGATAATGACGAAATTATTGCCAATGCCCGCTACATTTCAACACAGCGCTACATTAGCGGTGAAGAAGTATTAACCGATGCAGGTGATACCGTTGAGACAGACCGTGTTGTCGCCGTTAAGCTTACGCCTAACAGCACCGGCAGCATTGAGCAGTGTGATGGTGTTGAAGAAGCACCTTATGAGCGCCAGGGAGCCTCAGCAAGCTGGTATGGCATTGCGTTGTTATCGTTGCTGGCCGTGTTCCGCCGCCGCGTTAAAAAATAAGCAAGCGTTACACCAAACATCATTCAAAGCGCCCGGCACTTAGTCGGGTGCTTTTTACTGACCAACGTTAATAATAAAACCAACAACTGTGAAGCAATTTATCAGGGAACTGTGGATATTCGGACTTAAGCAGGCCAATGCCTGTGTATTCGGCGGCTTTTTGCTGGCGCTAATGATAGGCACGAACCTCTGGTATCCACTTGATGGTTTACATCGCTACGACTTTATCTTCATCGCCGCGATCGTATTTCAGGTTGTCCTGCTGGTTTTAAAACTGGAAACGCTCAGGGAATCGCTGGTCATCATCGTTTTTCATCTGGTGGCTACGGTGATGGAGTTATTCAAGACATCAGATGCCATTGGTTCCTGGACGTATCCTGAAGCTTATGTATTTGGTATCGGCAACGTGCCTTTATTTACCGGTTTTATGTACAGTGCGGTGGGGAGCTATATTGCCCGCGTATGGCGGATATTTGAGTTTGAATATAGTCATTATCCACCTAAAAAACTCACAGTGGCTTTAGTTTGCCTGATCTATATTAATTTCTTTTCGCATCACTTTATCCCGGACTTTCGCTGGCTGTTACTGGCCGCTACCGTCGTAATGTTTTACCGTACCCGTATCTATTTTCGGATCATTAAAAGGCACCGCTATATGCTTTTATTGCCGGGCTGGTTTCTGATGGCTTCATTCATCTGATTTACAGAAAATATTGCCACATTGGCTAATGTCTGGATATACCCTAATCAGCATGAACAATGGCAAATGATGCCATTAGCCAAGTTGAGTTCGTGGTATTTGCTGATGTTGCTGAGCTTTGTGCTGGTATTGCTGATTAACACCCTGAATATTCGTATAATTAAGCGCTAAATAACTGCTATATAAGCATAAATTGCATCTAAAAAGTGGTCATAATTCGACCTGTACCAACTTGCAATGCTTTTTAGACCAATTTTTTTTAAATGCTGAAACAATTATGAAAAAAAATTGTAATATAAAATAAATAAATATTTCAGATCGTTATAGTTTGTCAAGCGTAAAAAAAACGAATCGCTCTTGAACCAAAACAAGCCTTGCACTATCTAATAAATAGTGCTCAGAAAACGCCACACTACCACTTATTATGTATTGAGTTGTTGGCCTATTCTGTTCACTGTTAACCCAACAAATGAGGCTATTCAATGAAAAGACAAAAAAGAGATAAACTGACTCGCGCTCACGCTAAAGGCTATCAGGCAGGAATCAGCGGTCGCTCTAAGGAAATATGTCCCTTTCAAACGAGCGATACTCGCTCAGAATGGTTAGGCGGGTACAGAGAGGCCATGGAAGACCGCCAGTTAGGTGTGGTGGTTCGTTAACATCTCTTGAGTCAAAGCCCCGTAAAAGGGGCTTTTATCTTGGCAATACCAATAGCAAAAAGACTATCAAACACACCAGCCGATATCAGAAAGCGCTGGTATCCTGGAACAGACCCACTTTCAGGTCTTTCGCAGAGTAAATTTCACGGCCGTCAACTTCTACAATACCGTCGGCAAGACCCATAAATAAACGGCGCTTAACTACACGTTTCATTTGAATTTTGTAAGTTACCTTTTTCGCCGTAGGCAGGATCTGACCGGTAAACTTCACTTCACCAACACCTAAGGCGCGGCCTTTACCCGGACCACCGCTCCAGCCCAGGAAGAAACCCACCAGTTGCCACATGGCATCAAGGCCTAAACAACCAGGCATTACCGGATCGCCAGGGAAGTGGCAGTCAAAAAACCATAAATCGGGAGTGATATCTAATTCAGCAATAATCTGGCCTTTACCAAACTCACCGCCTTCATCAGTGATCAGACTCACACGGTCCATCATAAGCATGTTAGGAGCCGGAAGCTGGCTGTTGCCCGGGCCGAACATTTCGCCGCGACTACAGGCTAACAGGTCTTCTTTGTTAAAACTGGATTGTTTCGTTGTCATTGTATTCCCATCGATTATTTTTAACGTGCGTAATTTAGCGAACACTTGTACGCTAAACAACTCCGAACAGTAATTTTTTTGCCGTGAGGCAAGGATATACTCTAATTTTAGGCTAAAATGCGCGAAGTGGTGCACAACCTTAGTGACCACCTTTGATTCAGAAAACTAAACGGCCGTTGTTGCACTACCAAATTTTCGACTAAATACAGGGTATCATGACAGAATCTAAGAAAAATCCACGTGCTAATGCTGATAAACAAAAACGCTTCCGCGAACGCCAGCGTGAAGCCGGTAAGCGTCAGGTCAGAGGTTATGTGACGCCAGAGGCATTAAGCTGTTATGAAGAAATACAGGAAAAGACCGGCTGGAATGACAGCGAAGTGCTGTCAAACTCTATTCGGTTAATGTATGCGGCGTACCGCTGTGGTCAGGTTAAGCTGTTAAACGAATGGCTTAAAGATCACAACCGTTAACCGCAAACTATTTTGACCGGCTCAGGACCAGAGGCTGGTGAACTTACCGTCGGGATCGTACATCTGCGCTTGTTTCTCAATATTGAAATGGCGCAGTCCCCGGGGGTCGCTGCCTACACCAGCCAGATACTGCCAGTTTCCCCAGTTGGCTCCAACATCATAATCAATCAGTTGCTGTTCAAAATAGGCTGCGCCATATCGCCAGTGCTCACCGAGTTCGTTCACCAGATAGCTGGCCGCCCATTGTCTGGCCCGGTTCGACATATAACCGGTCGCATTCAATTGTCGCATACAGGCATTGATGTGAGCATTGTCAGTGGTGCCTTGTTGCCAGTCCAGCAACAAAGCAGAGGGCTGCATGGTTGCAGTTGTTTGCTGTTGAATACCTCCCGGGGCAAACCAATTAGCCCCGTGTTTTATTTGCAGCCACCAGAAAAATTCCCGCCACAGTAATTCAAAATAGAGCCAGTAGGTTGAATCGTTAGCACCGTGCTCTGCTTCAAAACGTTTTAATTCTGCGTAAATGCGACGCGGAGAAATACACCCGTTGGCCAGCCAGGCCGATAATTTACTCGAATAATCCCAGCCGTCCAGGCCGTTGCGTGTTTCTTTGTACTGACTAATAAGGTGTTTGTCGAAAAAGTAATACTTGAGTTGCTTTTGTGCGGCATGTTCTCCGCCGTTGTAGGAGGAAGAGTTGCCACGCTGTAATGGCAGTGATGGCCAGTCGGTTTGCAGCGCAATAGGAGGCGGTGGTATCAGCGCGACGGGCTCTACAGGGGCAACTGGTGTAATGGCTTTTTCAACCTTCTTACGAAACGGGCTGAATTTATCAGGCATCGTGTTTACTTCAAACGGCAGGTCTGTTGGCTTGAACAGGCTGTTATTACTGCCAGTGATCATATGCACGCCGGGATACTTTAAGGTAAATTGTTTAAGTTGCTCCCGTTCATTGAGCCCCGGATATTCACCGACACCGAGTATATCAACGTCATAGGCCTTTATGAGCTGAGTAATCTCTTCTACTGGCTCGCCGGTAACAACCAGCAGCGATTGCTGATAGTTATTTAATTGCTGATTCAGCGCATAGAGCGACTCGTAGAGAAATTGTTGGCGGTGGTGACCCATCGCACAATAGCCAAACTGGTTGTGGGTAAACCAATCTTCATCGATGCAATACACCAACAGTAACTTTTGACAACGTGAGGCCAGCTCAGTGAGGACTGGCTGATCGTCGAGGCGCAAATCGTGTCGGAACCAGTACAGGCCCGTTTTGGAAGAAGTCATATTCATAGCAGTCTTTACGATGTCCTTATCGATATGGATTTAAGCATAGATGAGAAAATTTAAAATAAACAGTCCACCCGTTTTAATGGCAATGATTGCGATCGTTTTCAGCCGCTTTACGTACAAAACAGGGCACACATATAACAACGATTAAAAAAGGAACAATAAAGTGAGTCAGCCCGTATGTATTGTATGGTTCCGGCAGGATTTACGCGTAATCGATAATCCGGCACTGCTTGCAGCAGTTGAGCACGGCACAGTGGTACCGGTATATATCTTCGACACAGAACTCGATGAGGCAGACCAGCCCGGTGGTGCTTCCAACTGGTGGCTTTATCATTCCTTAGTCTCACTGAATAAACGCTTGAATGGCCACCTGCAGTGCTTTACCGGTGAGCCTAAGAAAATCCTCAGCGAACTAGTGGATAAATTCAGCGCCCAGGCAGTATTCTGGAATCGCTGTTACGAGCCGGCGGTTATTGACAGAGACAAAGAAATTAAGCAAACCCTGCGCGAACGCGATTGCCTGGTGAGCAGCTTTAACGGCTCTCTGCTGTGGGAACCAATGAGTATCCGCAAGCAGGACGGCGGCGTGTACAGGGTGTTTACGCCTTACTATCGCAAAGGCTGTTTGCAGGCTTCTGCGCCTCGTTATCCATCTTCTGCGCCCGAACGAATTACCTATGCCGATGTGGCAAAAGAAGGGCATAGCATTGAAGATGCCGGACTGTTACCTGAAATAAACTGGGACAGTGAATTTTCCAAACACTGGTCACCGGGCGAAGAGGGCGCTGCTGACAAACTCAGTGATTTTATTAAACACGCGGCCAAAGGTTACGAAGATCAGCGCAACATTCCGTCGGTAAGAGGCACATCCCGTTTATCACCACACCTCCACTTTGGCGAAATCTCACCCAATCAGGTGTGGTATGCACTGCTAAACGCCTTTGATGATCAGGGTAGCAGTGATCTTGACTGTTTTTTAAGTGAACTGGGCTGGCGTGAGTTCAGCTACTACCTGCTGTTTCATTTTCCTACCATTACCGATAAGAATTTTAACAGCCAGTTTGATAAGTTTAAGTGGCTTAATCAGGATGAAAAATACACTGCCTGGACCAAAGGGCGAACCGGCATCCCCATTGTCGATGCGGGTATGCGCGAACTGTGGCAAACCGGCTACATGCACAACCGGGTAAGAATGATTGTTGGCTCGTTTTTAGTCAAAAACCTGCTTATTGACTGGCGCAAGGGTGAACGCTGGTTCTGGGACTGTCTGGTAGACGCCGACCGGGCCAGTAACTCTGCCAGCTGGCAATGGGTAGCGGGTTCAGGTGCTGATGCGGCGCCGTATTTCCGCATTTTTAACCCGGTACTGCAGGGTGAAAAATTCGATAAGCAGGGTCGTTATGTTAAGAAATACTGCCCTGAGCTTGCCAACATGCCAGACAAATACCTGCACAAACCCTGGGATGCGCCCAAAGAGGTATTGAAAAAAGCCGGTGTAGAACTGGGCAGCACCTATCCCAAGCCCATAGCTGACCTCAAGCAATCACGCCAGCGCGCGCTGGACGCTTATGCGGATACCAAGGAGGACTAATGGCCGGGGTATTACGTTTAGTACTGGGCGATCAGCTTTCCCGCGAGATGTCGAGTCTTAGGGAGTGCAATAAATCACAGGATAAGATCCTGCTTGCTGAGGTTCGCGAAGAAGCCACCTATGTAAAGCATCACAAGAAAAAGATTGTGCTGTTATTTTCAGCCATGCGCCACTTTGCTAAAGCGTTAAGCGACGATGGTTTCGATGTTATCTACCGGCGCTACAACGATGATAATAATCAAGGGTCGCTGCTCAATGAAGTTAAATACGCGTGCAGCCAATACAGTTTTGACAAAGTGGTAGTGACGTTTCCCGGTGAATACCGGGTACTCAAGAGCATGCAGCAGTGGCAACACCAGCTGGGGATACCGGTTGAAATTTGCGATGACGATCGCTTTATTGCCACGCTTGAACAGTTCAGTGAGTGGGCGGAAGGGCGAAAGCAATGGCGCATGGAGTATTTTTACCGGGAAATGCGTAAGTTAACCGGGCTACTGATGGAAGGCGATAAACCCATTGGCGGTAAATGGAACTACGATCAGGACAACCGTAAGTCGCTGCCGGCGGATGTTTCTCCGCCTAAGCCCTATACCGTTTCGCCGGACGACATTACCAGCGAAGTAATTGAACTGGTAGAAACTGAATTTGCCGATCACATGGGGGATGCTAAGGACTTCAATTATGCCGTGACCCGCGCCGAAGCATTAAAGGTACTCGAGCAGTTTATAGATCAGCGTTTTCAAGAGTTTGGCGATTATCAGGATGCCATGCGCGAAGGCAACGTATGGCTGTTTCACTCCCACTTATCGTTTTATCTCAATTGCGGGCTATTGCTGCCCATGGAAGTCATGAAAGCGGCGGAACAAGCTTACTTCGATGGCGACGCACCGCTCAATGCGGTAGAAGGCTTTATTCGTCAGATTCTGGGCTGGCGCGAATACGTCAGGGGCTTTTACTGGCACTGTATGCCAGGCCTGCAGCAGGAAAATTACTTTAATCATCAGCGCAAGTTGCCAGACTTCTACTGGACTGGGCATACCAATATGAACTGTATGCGCCAGTGCATTGGCGACACTAAACGCCATGCCTACGCGCACCACATCCAACGCCTGATGGTGATAGGTAATTTCAGTTTGCTGGCCGGATTATCAGTAGAAGCGGTAAATGAATGGTACCTGCTGGTGTATGCCGATGCTTTTGAGTGGGTGGAAATGCCCAATGTGAGTGGCATGATCCTGTTTGCCGACGGAGGTAATCTGGCCAGCAAACCCTATGTGGCGAGTGGTCAGTACATCAACCGGATGTCGGATTACTGCAAAAACTGCGGCTATGCGGTATCTAAAAAGACTGGTAAAAACGCGTGCCCGTTTAACTATTTATACTGGGACTTTTTAATTAAGCACCGCGATAAACTGAGCAAAAACCATCGTATGGGGCTGATCTATAAAAGCCTCGACCGGATGTCTCAGGATACCGTTGATGCTATGCAGGAGCAGGCAGAGCAGCTACTTTCGGCCATCGATGATGCGTAAGGCCGAGTTACCCAGTAAAATCTGCCCGGTTTGCCAGCGGCCATTTGTGTGGCGTAAAAAATGGGAGAAAAACTGGGCGGAAGTGAAGTACTGCTCAAAACGCTGCAGTAGTGCCCGTTCACGACACTCCACAGCAAAATAATCGTCATGTAATGAAACTGTGATTACTTTGCTGTGATATCCTTTGCTACTATAGTCTTAGTAAGCTAATTGCAGTTTGCCCGAACAGAAGCAAAAGATTTGAAAACTTATACTTGTCAGTGTGGTAACACCTTATATTTCGCCAATAGCCAGTGCTTGTCCTGCCAGCGCCCGGTCGGTTTTTTGTCGGATGCCAAGGTGATTTCCTCTTGCGATATTGATGCAGACGGTAACTGGATAGCTGGCCACAACGGGCAGGCTTACCGCCAGTGCAGTAATTATTCAAAGCAAAATATCTGTAACTGGCTGGTACCGGTTGAAAGCGACTATAAACTCTGTCCGTCCTGCCAACTCACCGATACCATTCCTGATTTGTCTAAACCAGACAACGTTAAACTCTGGTTTCGGATGGAGCAGGCCAAACGGCATCTGCTTTACACCCTGTATAAGCTTAAACTACCGGTTATCGGCAAGCGTCATAACCCCCGCGGATTATCCTTTCGGTTTCTCGAGGATGAAGTTGCTCAGGCATTATATGGGCGGGAGCTCACCGTCCAGAATACGGTGTTAACCGGTCACAGTAATGGGGTGATCACCATTAACCTCAAAGAAGCCGAAGAAACCAAACGTCTCGCTATGCGCGAGTTAATGAACGAACGTTATCGGACGCTGATTGGCCACTTTCGCCATGAGTCAGGCCATTATTATTGGGATGTGCTAATCAAAGGCAGTCAGTATATTGAGGCTTTCAGGGCGTTATTTGGTGACGAGCGTAAGGATTATCAGCAAAGTCTGGAAAATTACTACGCAAACGGGCCTGCAGCTGACTGGCAACAGCGCTGTATCAGTGCCTATGCCAGCATGCATCCATGGGAAGACTGGGCCGAGACCTGGGCGCACTACCTGCATATGGTAGATACTCTGGAAACGGCCAACGAGTACGAAACCAGTTTAGAAAACCGGTTACTCTCCAATCCGCTAAATGCCGATCATCCGCACACTGCCAGTTACAATGAAGAGAGTTTCGATACCTTAATTGACGACTGGGATCAGCTTACTAACCTGCTCAACTCACTGAATAACAGTATGGGCCTGGACGATGCTTATCCGTTTGTCATCAACGACAAGACCCGTGAAAAGCTCCACTTTATTCACCTTCTGGTTCGTCCGCTTTAACCTTTTCCCAATCAAACCGGGGAAGTTGTTCAAAAGCGCGGTGTAAGCCGTCTGTCCACTGTTTTTTCATGGATTTGTACATCGGGCTGTTTAAGGTATAGGTGTGATGAAAGGGCTCATCGAGAGAGTCATCCTGATACATTGCCAGTTCAATAGGCGGCCCTACCGAGATATTACTGCGAATAGTCGAGTCCAGTGACACCATGGCACAACGCGCGGCATCTTCCAGCGTGGTGCTTTTAGCAATAATACGGTCCAGAATCGGCTTGCCGTATTTGGTTTCACCAATTTGCAGGTAGGGCGTGTCTTCCGACGCGCTGATAAAATTACCCTGCGGATAGATGTGAAAAATTTCCGCTGCCTGACCGGCTATTTGCCCGCCAAGAATAAAATTAGACTCTGCACTGGCGTTGGATTTTTCCATCGCTTTCTCGTGCAGCGTTTGTTCTGCCTGACTAAGCTTGCCAATGTATTGCGCTACTTCATAAAGCTGCTTGCCGTGACGCAGGCTAAATTCGGCGTCCGGATCGTTAAGGTCGCGATTAATGGCATTCATAACTGCCTGAGAAGTTGCCAGGCTGCCGGATGTCATCAGCACACAAACGCGCTCTCCGGGCCAGCAGTAACGGCGCATTTTACTGTACGTAGCGACGTAATCGACACCGGCATTGGTGCGCGAATCTGATGCAAAGACTAATCCGCGATTTACTTTTAGGGCTAAACAATAGGTCAAGGGAAACTCTCTGAAAACACACGAAAAACAATAACGATAGCATGGAGTGATTCAGCGCATTTTTCCAGATCAATTTGTCATCAATTTGTCATTATTTTCGTTGCAATTTCAGTCAAAAGTCGCTTAGATGGTATTTTGTATACCGAAAATAAGCTCTAGGGATTGTAGATGGCAATAAGATGGGGAAATTATCGGGCAGGGGAGTTTTACGATGAACTCATTCGCGTTGCAAATAAACCGCGTCCTGCTGCAGAAGAAATTTGTAAATACCTGCGCAACCTTACTGACCAGGAATTAGAAGAATATAAAACCGCCGCCAACACCGCTATCCATGTAATGGGTATTACCTTTACGGTGTATACCGAAGAAGAGGGCTCAATCGACAGAGCCTGGCCGTTCGACATTATCCCCCGCATTATCGACAAAAAAGAATGGCTGCAAATTGAAAAGGGCCTTAAACAGCGTGTAAAAGCGCTCAACATGTTTATAGACGATTTGTACAACGAGCAGCGTATTCTTGAAGCTGGAGTTGTGCCTAAAAGCCTGCTGGATGCGTCGAAGAACTTTTTACCTGAGTGTATGGGCATTAAACCTAAACACGGGGTGTGGGCACATATTTGTGGCTCGGATCTGGTGCGCGATCACAACGGCACCGTTTATGTGCTGGAAGATAATTTACGGGTTCCGTCTGGTGTGTCTTACATGTTGGAAAACCGCCATGTGATGAAACGGGTGTTCCCGGATATGTTTGAAAAATATAACATTCTACCGGTAGATGATTACCCGTCACAGTTATATGACATGCTTAGCCAGCTATCACCGCGCGACATCGATCAGCCCGAAGTGGTGGTGCTAACACCAGGTATTTATAACTCTGCCTATTTTGAACACGCCTATCTGGCCCAGCAAATGGGTGCCGAACTGGTAGTGGGCAGTGATTTAGTGGTCGATGATGACGATATTGTGTATATGCGTACCGTTGACGGCCTGTCACGGGTTGATGTGATCTATCGCCGCATTGACGATGCCTTCCTCGATCCGGAAGCTTTCCGGGAAGACTCCATGCTGGGTGTGCCCGGTTTAATGCGGGCCTGGAAAGCCGGTAATGTTGGCCTTGCCAATGCGCCGGGCGCTGGCGTTGCCGACGACAAGGTAGTCTATGCCTTTGTGCCGGAGATCATTAAATTCTATCTCGATGAAGAACCATTACTGCCCAATGTGCCCACCTATAAGTGCGTTAACAAAGACGAACGGGATTACGTTATTGAGAATATCGAAAAAATGGTCGTCAAACCGGCAAACGAGTCGGGCGGCTATGGCATGCTGATTGGTCCTCACGCCACTAAAGCCGAGCGTGAAAAATTTGTTCGTCTGATCCGTCGCGATCCCCGTAATTACGTGGCTCAGCCCATGTTATTGCTATCGACCGCTCCTACTATCATCGGTACGAAAGCCGAACCCCGACATCTTGATCTCAGACCGTTTATCTTAAGCGGCAATGACATCAGCGTGACCACCGGGGGGCTTACCCGGGTAGCCATGCGTAAAGGCTCTACCGTTGTTAACTCGTCGCAGGGTGGTGGTAGTAAAGATACCTGGATTGTAGACATGGAGGCCGACTAACGATGTTATCTAGGGTAGCTAATCATATTTACTGGATGGAGCGTTATCTGGAACGTGCGGAAAACACCGCTCGATTAATTCAGGTAAACACCCACCTTTTACTCGACTTACCACGTAATGTCACCCTGGGTTGGGAACCCATTATCGACATGCTGTCGTTTAGGGATGTGTTTTACGATCTGTATAAAGAAGCCGATGAAAAAAGCGTAATCAAATTTATGGTGACTGACACGGCTAACCCCGGGTCTATTATCAACTGCCTGGCGGCAGTGCGCGAAAATGCGCGGATCATTCGTGAAATTATTCCTTCGGAAGCCTGGGAACAAATCAACAATCTGTATATTGCTGCCAAAGCCGACGGCCAGAGCGTGTTAACCCGGCGGCACCGGTTTAACTGTCTGCATCGCATTATCGTGGCCAACCAGACCATTACCGGCTTACTTGGTGGTACCATGTTGCGTGGTGAAGGCTATGCCTTTCTGCGACTCGGCCGTCATCTGGAACGTACCGATATGACATCACGCATAATTGATGTGCGTTCAGCGTCGTTGTTACCGGATCTCTCACCGGAGCAGTCGGCGTTCGAGAATATCCAGTGGATGGGGGTGTTAAAATCACTAACGGCTTATCAGATGTACCGTCAGGAAATGCGCATCAGAATTAACCGTGCTGACGTGCTGGAATTTTTAATTAACAATAGACAGTTCCCGCGTTCACTTCAGCATGGCCTGATGCAAATTGGCAAATGCCTGCTGGAACTACCGAACTCGGACAGTATTTCGCAGCAGGTCGAAGCGTTATCAGAGGAATTACAAAAACTCGATACCCATGAGCTGACTCAGGACAGACTCCACGAAGTCATTGATGACATTCAGCTTGGTGTAGTGAAACTCCACCAGGCGATTGACAGTCAGTATTTTTAAACATAACACCCGTTACCTGTATTTTTTACCTTTCGCCATCTAGGCTTAGCAATAGTGGATATAACAGGTAAACGGGCACAGTGATTTTCACGTAAATATCGTTTCTACGCGTTAATATAACTAAGGTATTGTTTCCTGCCGTGTTGACTGTGGTTGGCTGCATTGTGTGCGCAGCCAACGAGGAAGACAAGGTTCATGATATCCGGGGGCCACAGCCCGGGTTTTTGGCGACAGTACACTCCATATCCCGATATATCTTTTGTTAACAAGCGCAATCGGATACTTGCCGGAAGGCTCCATAAAGGCCTCGTTCTGACGTTGGAAGTCTGACTGCGCTTTACATTAGCAACCCTACGCTCAATCCACCCTTAAGATACTCAATGGCAGAGATATTATTAAACTTTCAAATCTGCTTCTTTCTCCTCAATCGCAGCGCGCGTTGGAGTACTATAAAAGTTTCCTCATCACGGAATAATTAGTTTATTTAACAGTAGCATACCTATTTGTTTCGGAATTTCTCTTTTATTTATAGCCGATCGGTCTATAATAATTAGACGATCGGTCTAAAAGAGTGGAATATGCAGGAAATACGCAGGGGCAGACCGCCTAAATCAGCCAGAAATTTTGCAGACACAAAAGAGGCATTGTTGTTAGCCGGCATGGCTATTCTTACAGAGCGGGGCTTTAACACTGTTGGTATCGATATGATCCTCAAGCGGGTAGGAGTGCCAAAGGGATCCTTTTATCACTACTTTAAAAATAAGGATGATTTTGGCCTGCAGGTGATAGAGCGTTATGACCAGTATTTTTGCGCTAAATTACGTCGGTGTCTTGCCTCTCATCCGTCGGAACCTCTCAAAGGAGTCGAGGCATTCGTTAATGAGGCCATTGATGGGATGGAGAAGTATCGGTTTAGCAGAGGTTGTTTAATCGGTAACTTTGGCCAGGAAATGCCAATACTGTCGGAGTCTTTCAAGCAACCGTTGGCTCAGTGTTTAAAAAACTGGACATCGATGCTGGCACATAACCTGGAGCAGGCAAAAGTGCTTGGGTTAATTCATCAGGAGACTGACTGTTTACAGCAGGCTGAGTTTTTCTGGATTGGTTGGGAAGGCGCCATTCTGACTGCCAAGGTCATGCAGTCGAGCTCGCCAATGCAAAAATTTGCCGATGGTTTTATCCATCAACTTTCTATCAAGCGTTAACCCCGGAGGGCACAATGTTTAAAGCGATTTATATTAATAAAGACGACCAGGACTACACTGCAGAAATTACCGAACTTGATGAGTCGGCATTACCAGATGAGGATGTCCTGATAGCGGTTGACTACAGCACGTTGAATTACAAGGATGCGCTGGGCATTACTGGTAAAAGCCCGGTAGTCAGACAATTCCCTATGGTAGCGGGTATTGATTTGGCGGGTACGGTGATTGAAAGTCGTTCAGAAAGATTCTCCACTGGCGATAAGGTACTGGTAAACGGCTGGGGGCTGGGCGAGCAGTATTGGGGAGGGTTAGCACAAAAAGCCCGAATCAACGCTGATTTTGTGCAACAGATGCCAGCGGGCCTATCCAGTCAGCACGCTATGGCAGTGGGCACTGCCGGTTATACCGCCATGCTGTGTGTGATGGCGCTTGAATCGCAGGGCGTTACACCTGACAAGGGCGAGGTGCTTGTTACCGGTGCAAATGGTGGTGTGGGCACCACTGCTATTGCAATCCTGGCGAACCTTGGTTACGACGTAGTGGCCTCTACAGGTCGGTTAGAACAGGCGGATACGTTAAAAGGCCTGGGCGCCAAAGAGGTCATCGATCGTGCGACACTCAGTGAACCAGGTCGCCCACTGGCTAAAGAGCGTTGGGCGGGTGTCGTCGATTCTGTAGGGAGTCACACGTTGGCTAATGCCTGTGCGGCCACTCAGTCTGAGGGGGCGGTAGCAGCTTGTGGCCTGGCTCAGGGCATGGATTTTCCGGCTACCGTAGCGCCATTTATTCTGCGCGGCGTAAAACTGATGGGGATTAACAGTGTGACACAAACCCTGGCAGTGCGTGAAAAAGCCTGGGCACGGGTTATAAAAGACTTACCGGAATCCAGCCTCTCAACCATAACCAAACAGGTTACCCTGGCGGAGGCCCTTGAGGTTGCTCCTCAGTTTCTGTCAGGTCAGGTACAGGGTCGAATTGTTGTCGACGTGAATGCCTGATTGATTGACGAGCTCCCCTTACACCAGGGGAGCATTGTTTTTCTATCACCGAAATTTAAAATCCTCTATCGTTGTTTTTCTCCTCTGTCTGCCACGCCTCACTGTTTAACTCATCACAGGTCTCTTTTATTCTTCAGGAATAGGCCGCCTGGGTTATCCTGTGATTACTCTTATTAGCTAAGAATAAAATACGTTCGTAAAAGCTATTGGCCTCCCTACAAAGAGTGCGTTAAGGGTTAGTCATATGCCAGGAAGCTTATCTCGACGATTGGCAATACATCAGGTTATTGGCTGTAAAATCACCAAAAAGAGTTACGCGTAACGGTTTTTACTTCGTTTTCAGGGTGTTTTAAGACTTAAAGGCCAAATTTGGCGGCATCTGTTCGGTATGACGAGCTTATGACAAACCACACGATGAAACGATTGTTTCACTCTTAATGCAAGCGCCAACTGGGCTATTATTGAGGAATGAACGGGTCTTTATTAGTATTACAGTCGATGGAATTAGCGTACTGGTTTTACACAATATGAGTGAAGAACCCGGCTGATTATGACTTCCAAAATTTTCCTCCATTTCGAACTAAAGAATAGTTTTTCTGACACTTAGACAAGGTAATATTGCGCTATAATAGGTAGTGACACTTATCCTTAGCCGGTTCAATACTGTTTGGAAATACGCGGTTCTGTCTGCAGTTTTAATCAGGTTATTCAGGAGTCGAAGCCAATCGGTACTCAAAAACTCACCAAAAAGCTGTTTATCAAAATCCTGACGGTTATTATTGTTATCGAGACAGGGATAATGGTTGGGCTGTACGCATTACCTACAGAGTTTTCGCCGTGGCAAAATGTACTGGTTGATGTGGCTTTCCTTGCTTTGTTTTCGACGCCGATGATTTATTTCTTAGTTATCCAGCCCTATGACAGAGAGTATGTACTGCAGCAGTTTGACCGGTCTACAACCACTAACACTCCGTTTGATGTAGAGCACCGTATCACCCGACAGGACAACGGCGAGGTGCGCTGGGTTCACGAAAAGTGTGTGCACGATCGTGATGTAATGGGCAATGTGGTGCAATCCCATGGCATTGTTCAGGACATCACTGATCGAAAACTCGCGCAGCAAAAGATTAAGCAAATGGCCATGACGGATCAGCTAACCGGATTGGCCAACCGCAATCAGTTTTATGCCACTTTTGATAAATTCATTAATATGGCAAAACGGGATAGTGCGCTGCTTGGCGTAATGATCCTCGATTTGGATATGTTTAAAGCGGTTCACGATATTTACGGGCACCAGACCGGAGATAAACTCCTGCATATCATTGCTCAGGTATTTCGTGAAAACTGCCGGGAAATTGATTTAATTGCCCGCTTGGGCGGCGACGAGTTTGCTATTGTGCTGTATAAACCTCTTGATAAAGGCGCTATAAGAGAAGTCGCTAATCGTATTGTTCGTGCTTTCGAGGCGCCAATACACGTTAATGGGCACCGATTACAGGTAGGCGTGAGCATTGGTATCTCAATTTTTCCCACCCATGGTACCGAGCAGCACACGCTGATAGAAAGTGCCGACGCGGCATCGCAAAAAATCAAACGCCAGAGCAAAACAACTTTTGTTTTTACGATCTTGCCGACTACACGCTGAGCTAGCAGTGTGCGTTTTGTTTTTTCGTGCTGATGAAAATTATTTGTCCTGGCGAAGAATATTTTCCACTCTGAATGTAATAGGTAGATTGACCGACAAAGCGCATAATCGCACGGTTTTCATCTATTGGTTTCAGCATTCATGCAATTTACTAATGACCGTGTTTCGGTTTACGCACTGCCCGAAAGTCAGCTGACTTCTGACTATCCGGTTGATATTGGTACCCGTTATCGTGACGCCTCATTGATCGAGCTGCCAGGTGGCGAAGCCTGGGTATTTGACTACGGTGTAGTGGTTTTCTGGGGTATCGACGAAGATGAACGTTTGTCGTTGTTACATCGCTTAAAGATTCAAAGCGAGTTGCTGGCTGGCGAACATCAGGAGCACTTTCGGTTTACCGTTGGTGCGGGTGAGGTCAAACTGCAAAAAGACCATATCACGCTGTCGTCAGACGATCCCTTGCTGCGCCTGGCGATAAGTCACGCGCTGGCACAGTCCATCAAGCTTAATGATTATGAACTCAGGGCCCAGCATACTATTGCCGAGTACAGTCACTTACCTAAGGTACTGGCCGAGACTGGCTCCATTAAGCTGGGGCGGCGTGAAATAGCCAGAATTCGCGGACATCTGTTTGGCACTAAAAGCGATATTTTTCTGCACTATAATCTGCTTGATACGCCTGAGTTTTTCTGGGAATACCCGGTTTACGAACTGGCCTACAACACGGCTGCGAAGTATCTGGATATTCGCCCCAGGGTTGAGCTGTTATCGAACAAACTTAACGTTATTCACGAATTGTTCGATATGCTGGCTGATGAACTTAAGCATAAGCACTCTTCGTTTTTAGAGTGGATCATTATCATCCTTATTGCCTTTGAAATAGTAAT
Organism: Alteromonadaceae bacterium UBA2620; assembly: GCA_002339125.1. GTDB lineage: Bacteria > Pseudomonadota > Gammaproteobacteria > Enterobacterales > Alteromonadaceae > Alteromonas. The sequence goes on along the minus strand of DDJQ01000057.1, from coordinate 20,659 downwards.
GGTTGGCGCTGAAGGATTATTGGCCTTGTTCTGATGTTACCGGCCCATCTTAATGACTATTAACGGCTAAATCCTCCCGCTTTATCGCAGTGCCGTGCAGTACGATGGTATCGATGGTCAGCCAGTTGCTCACCTTCAATCTTGGATTTTTATCCAGGATCAGCAGGTTAGCGACTTTTCCGGGCTCAATGCTTCCGTACTGTTCATCCAGTCCAAATTGCCGGGGTCCGTTAATGGTGGCTGCTGCAAAAATCTGCGCTGCAGAAATACCGGCATCCGCCATTTGTTCCATCTCATAATAAGTGGAGAGGCCGGGGCTCGCCGCAAAAGAGGGACTGGAAGGATAATCAGAGGCCAACAGCAGGGGATAGTCCTTATCGGCAAGAAAGCGGGCTGCTTGCCTGGCACGTTGCACACCGTTGCCGGTAAGCTTATGCACAATGTTGTCGGGTGGATCGCCGAAATCCTGCGTAATCTCCGATTTAATAGCCCCGGTGCCATACCATTAAAACCTTGCTGTAACCAAGGGGAATACCTTTTAGGTATAATACCCGTCTTTAAAAGGTATTTCCCAGTACATCCAAGCCCGTGTAAGTTTACACACTGTTAACGAATGGCTTTGCAATGGTAGGCTGGTCCAACCGTCACGCAGCAACACGATCTGTTGTGAATTGTTGCTTTAAGGTAAAGATAACAGGTGCCTACCGTTTATCACCGGGGTTTTATTCCTGGTGTTTTTAGATAATAAGCGGCACAAAAAATTAACAATTCGCGACTAAACTAAATCATTGTTATAAAAAAATGTAACAAATACAAGGTGGTAAATATGTCAATGCGTGGTGTACTAAGACTGGCCGAAGTTCAGATGCGAGTACTGGATATGGCCGATTCCAAACAACATTACGGTACCCGAATGGGCTTGCACGAGATGATGACCGACGATGATGGCCTGGTCTATTTTAAAGCGTGGGCGGAACACGATCATCACAGTCTGGTATTGCGTGAAACTGATCAGGCTGGATTGGATCATATTGCCTTTAAGGTATATGACGATGCTACGCTGGACGATTTAGAAAAGAAAATTATCGATTTTGGCATAGAGGTAGAGCGCGTAGATGCCGGGGTTTACCCTAAAAGTGGACGTCGGTTAAAGTTTATTCTGCCTACCGGTCATGAAATGCATCTGTTTGCCGAGAAAGAGCAGGTGGGTAACTCACTGGGCACGCTCAACCCTGATGTGATCCCCGATGATGATGTATGTCGCGGTTTTCGCATAAACGGGCTGGATCACGTCTTTATTGTGGGGCCTGATGCAGACCAAAACTTAAAACTGTTCACCGAAGTCTTTGAGTTTAGCTATACCGAACGAGTCATTGATGGTGAGGGGAGTACGGTGTTGTTTTTCGTGAGCTGTTCAAGCCGGGCCCACGACATCGCTTTTGGAGTAAATCCTAATCCTGGCCTTATCCACCACGTATCCTTCAGACTGGAAAACTCCCAGGATCACATTCGCGCTGCCGATCTGATAGGCAAATATGAAATACCGGTAGAAATGAACGATCGCCATGGTGTGACACAGGTTAAAACTGTTTATTACTTTGATCCATCGGGTAATCGTAACGAAGTGTTCTGCGACGGCTACACCTATTATCCGGATATGCCGCTGTTAACCTGGACCATGGACGAACTTGGCCATGCCGCATTTTCACAGTCTCTGCATGTACCGGAGAGTTTTTTAGGGGTTTACACCTAACCAGTTTTGAATGGTATCAAACCACGTTCAACAGCCGGCTCATCTTCGATGCGGGCTTTTTTATTTTACGTGTGCTGCTTTGTGCGCCTTTTCATCAGCATCAACGTAAAGATCATAACTCAAGTTTTTTGCTGGGTCCTGAAATGGAGCTATTGATTACCACTTTGCTAAGCTGGATTGAAATGCATACAAGCTATCGTACGCAGGGCCTGCCGCATCCAGAAGTTGTGGTGTTAAGTCACAAGGAACTCACCGAAGAATATTATCAAAATACCGATGCAACCGTGCCGGAATCAGGTATCGATATGCGCATAAAGGCCCTCTATGCATTCGAGGATGGCACTTACGGCACTATTTATATACTGGACCCACAGTCAGTTGCTAATGCCCGGCATTATGTGAATGCATTGGATAACCCCAGATTCAAAGAGGTATTACTGCATGAACTGGTGCATCACGTTCAGTGGCATTCAAAAGTGGTTGAAAAATGGCAGTGTAGCAATGAGGGCGAGCTGGAAGCTTACCTGTTAGGCGCCATGTATCTCAATCAGCAACATACCCATGACACCATGACCAATCGTATCTTCTGGGCTAATAGTTATTCACATTGTTAATTCTGGCGGGGTACTAACACACCAAATTACTGTGTTTAGTTGCCAGGGTTTGCTGAACCAGTACGTCACCCCCGCGCGTTAAACGCATTCTTACACTCCATCGAGAGATTAAGGATAATCCATTGACGTCAGCTCACACAGCCAGATGTGTTGCTGCACTAAACAGGTTTAATCACTGTACTGGTAAGGAATGCGCTTAGCTACAGAAAAACTGTTACAATTTGAACACCTTGTATATGACGTTAGCGGATAAACGCCAGCCAGTTTTCGAGCAGATTAGCAAAGTCCATCAGACCACAGCCTGAGACCGGGCCTTCAGCCAAATCTTCGTCGAACTCACTGTGATTAAGTTCGGTATTATTCAGGAACAGTTCGACTTCGTCGTCGGCAATCATCAGGTGATAAATTTTGCCGGTATATTCAAATTCCATTTGTTGTCTGGTAAGTAGCTTTTCTATCGCTGCCATTAAAGTGGCAACAGCTACAGTATCTGCACCAATATCATGGCTTAGCCAGTCGCCAAAATATTCACTTTCCACATCGCATTTGGCCAGTGGCTCGCCGGTAACATCGGTTAAAAATTCAAAATCCATGGTTTATCTCAGACAGTGGGTGGTACAAAAACATGGCCGGTATTTTCCAACTCAGTTAAGTACACGCGAACGTCAAATTCAATTTGATGGTAGTCGGGCAACATGTGTCGGCACAGCTGATAGAACGCTTTATTGTGTTCCTTTTCCTTCAGGTGGGCAAGTTCATGCACAACAATCATATTTAAAAAAGCTTCCGGGGTAGCTTTAAATAGTTCGCTCACCCTCAGTTCATTTTTACTTTTCAGCTTGCCGCCCTGAACCCGCGAAACATAAGAGTGCAGGCCCAGCGCATGGTTTACAATGTGAATCTTATTGTCGTAAATCACCTTACTTAATGGCTGCGTTTTCTTCATGTACTGATTCTTAATCACCATCGCATAATCACGTAACGCTTTATCGTTATTTATATTATGTATCCGGGGATAGCGAGCGCGCAGCCAGTCTCCTAGCTTATTGGCACTCAATAGTTGTGCAACCTGATCCTGCAAATGTTGCGGATAATGAGACAGGTAGGTGAGGGGAGCAGCCATAGATGATTCTGTTTTGCCGGGAAGACTCGCCGCATTATACACGGTGGTGACCGAGGTGTTTAACCAAAGTTTAGCGCACCACATCAGATGACGGTCCTACCAGGCATTTTTTAGGCGTTAAAACAAATTAACAATGTTGTAAAATTTGGCTAATCTAAATGATAATGCCTGTGGTTAATATACTGCTTAAGGCTCAAATCTTCTCTAAGTGACTGCGTATTATGATGTTGCGGCTTTTTGTATTGTTTTGCTCTTTTTTTCGGCCAGCACATCTGCCAGACAAGCCGAAGACTACAGCGTTATTCTGGTTAATTCGTTTAACGAGTCTGATTTTGAAGTTAAAATGATGTACTTGTTAATGACCCAGGTGTCTGCGACTGAGAATATTCCGGTGTTAACAGTAAGGGTTAAACAGATCATTGTTAACCTGGTCTCAAACGCAGTGAAATTTACCTAGGCGGGTTCGGTAACGGTTAAGTTTAGTCTTGCCCACGCAAGTGACCAGCAAGAGCAAATAGTAGTAGTAACCGATACCGGAATTGGGATGAGTAAAGCAATGCAAAGTAAGATCTTTGAACGCTTCTCCCAGGCAGATGGCTGATGAGGTTCAAAAGTACCTTCAATTGAGGTTTGATGAGCATATCGGTAAACCAGTTGATATGAACCGTTTGTATAGTGTTTTGGCCGCTAGCTGTGAAAGTTGATAACTGCCGCGGATGAGTCACGTTTTTTTCTGAAGGTTGATACAGTTGAGCATTTTTTGCGTAGCAGGCATTAAGTAAACGCTACGCAGGTAACGCCAATGCATGCAAATGAAACCAACGAAATTATCACGTTATTCACTTACCGTTATTTACTCGACGAACCACAGCCGCCTCATGATTTTAAACAGGATATTGAAGATATCAGAGTCTTTCCGGAGCGCCTGGAAGTTAGTCATATTGATGAATGGCGCAGTTATATCAGGCGGTACATCAACCGGAATAAACTGAGCGACAAAGAGTTGGAAACGCTTACAGAACGTCTGAATATTCCCGAGGTTTCTGAGGAGTATCAGTATCTTAAATCTATTGTTATTACCGCACTAAAGATAAACGATAGCCCGGATGTAAAGGTGATTAACACGCCGCTAAAAGATTACCTCAATAAACTAATTAATATGTAAAACCAGATGGTTAGCTTCGTAAGTAAGGCGCAACATAAGGCTTGTTAGCAGTGATTTCTTCGTGACTCAGGCCCTTTAATTCATAGGGAAATACCAGCCAGTCTGAGGTTTCATGCAGGCAAAAATCGGGTTTAAGGGTAGTGCGGTTATAACCGGTGCGCTGATAAAGGGTGGCTATTCTAACCTCTTCAGGCATATTGCGTTTGAGTTTAGTACTTAAACGATTGATCACAGCAGTAATGTTATGACCAGAACTGAATACGTCATCAACAATCAGCAAACCGTCATCAATATTAAGATTTTCAATAAGATATTGGGTGCCGTGCACTCTTATGCGCTCGGGTGTTTCCACCATATTCTGATAGTCAGGCAGGCCCGGATAAGAGGTTCTCAACGCTATATGATCGGTTTGTACGCCCAGTGTTTGCAGGCATTCCTGCACATAAATGCCTACCGCGCTGCCACCGCGCCACAAGCCCACAATAAACGTAGGCCTAAAACCACTCTCAAAGATCTGAACGCCTAAACGAAAAGAATCTTCAATAATTTGCTGTTCTTCAAGATAACGCTTTTCCACCAAGCATCTCCAGTGTGACACAATGCTATGTTAAGGCTACCATAGCATTTGATTGGCCGGTTAGTTAATACCTTTTACAGGACAAGCAATGAAAAGCAAAACATATTTAAATGCCCAGGGGTTGCTGGACGACTCATTTAAACTGGCAGCTCAGGTCTATGATTCAGGCTTCGAGCCAACGTTTATTATTGCCGTATGGCGTGGCGGCGCACCCATTGGCATAGCGGTTCAGGAGTATCTGGCATTTCATGGCATCGAAACCGATAACATTGCGATTCGAACTTCGTCGTACCAGGGAATTGATGATCAGGCCAAAGATGTTAAAGTCCACGGCTTAAACTATCTGGTTAAGAATATTCAGCATCAGGACAAGCTGTTAATTGTTGATGACGTGTTTGACAGCGGCCGTTCCGTACAGGCCATTATTAATAAACTGACGGATTTATGCCGGCTAAACACGCCACAGGATATTCGTGTAGCGGTGCCTTATTACAAGCCACAGCGTAATCAAACCGACCTAGTGCCAGACTATTATCTCTATGAAACAGAAGCCTGGCTTAAGTACCCGCATTCGTTGGAAGGACTCAGTACTCAGGAAATTGCTGAAAACCGCCCCGAGTTATATGAAATCCTAAAAGCGCATTTGAAGGACGAGTAGGGGGCTTGTTAATAGAGGTGGATTAGTTGTCTGGTTAGCTGTTAATAAATTGGTTCATTAATTCGTAAGCCGCTTCACATTCTTCTTCAACCAAGGTGTTCAGCAGTAAAAAGCCGTGAACCATGCCTTCAAAAACGCTTAGCTGAACTGATACACCTGCTTTGCGCAGTTTTTCGGCATAAGCATATGCTTCATCCTGTAAAGGGTCGCAATTGGCCACCATCATTAACGTTTCGGGCATGCTTTCTGGCGCTGGCATATACAGTGGCGAGACCTGCTTTCTGTCTTCAACGTTTTGCAGGTAATTATCGAAATACCAGGCAACACCTTGTTTTTCCAATAAATAACCGCTGCCATAAGCATCCATTGAAGAATATTTCATGGTGTAATCGAGACTCGGATAAAGCAGGATTTGCTTGCTTATTTGAGGACTAAATTGCGCTGTTGCCGATAGTGTTGCTGTAAGAGCTGCGCCAGCGCTGTCACCAGCCACAATCAGCTCATCCTTAAATCCAACGCTTCCTAGCAGAGATTGATAGTGACTTAACAGAAATTTGCAGTCCTCAATAGCTGCCGGATATGGGTGTTCAGGAGCAAGGCGGTAGTCCAGCGTAATGACAACACTGTTAGTACAATTCGCCATTCTGCGACTTATCGCATCGTAGATATCAAGATCGCCGCACATATGGCCGCCGCCATGCAGATGAAGTATCACCGGCAATTTATCGGCCGGGTTCGGTGAATAAATACGAAAAGGAATTTCTTTACGATAATCGGTTTCTACAAAAAAGCTGCCATCTGAGACATACTGAACATCCGGACCTTTACCATTCAGAGTCGACAGATTTGCCATATTGGCGCGCGCAAGTGCCGGCGAAGGCTTGATACCATTTTGCAGAGCCTGATTTCTTGCGACGGTCACTTGTTCAAGAAAAGCACTAAGTTTTGCTGAAACGGTATTCATTAATGAATAACTCCAGATGGCCAGTAATAGCAAGCTTACAACAAATAAAAACAGAATGGCCAGGTTGCCCGTCAATAATCCGAATACCAATGACACATGAATGAAAGTTGAGTCGCTGCTTTAATGAATCACATGTAGAGCTCGCATAGCGTTATGAAATAACGCGTAGCACAGGGTTAAGTTAATAAATAATGAATTGATATAATAATCTGGCTTAAATCAATGAGCCCAGCTAAGTACATACAAATATTACCCTTATTATCACTACAACGGCCCCGCTAATTTGTGCATTCTTTTATATCAATAAGATTGTAGACACTTTATGAATCAACCACTTTATGTTTTGTAACAGTGGCATATTTTCCGTGTCATTCAATACTGCGCCAATTATTCATTAAACTTCATTACTTATGAGCCAAGCTGAATAATTAATTTAAATTACTCATAAGCTCATACGGTTTTCCCTACCTAATCATTTATGAGTCACATCGATAAAATGTATTTTCTTACTCATGAATAAAACGGGTTCTGCTCGCCTATGCTCGCACTTGTTAAAATCGCCTTAAGCAAGCCATACACATTTGTCGTTTTAGCGCTGTTAATTGCCATCCTTGGGACAAAATCCACTCAGCGCACACCAACGGATATATTCCCTAGCGTGGATATACCGGTGATCGCTGTTGCCTGGCAGTGGCGAGGTTTACCACCCGAAGAGATGGCCGGTCGCATTACAACGCCTTTTGAGCGAGCACTCAATAGTATTGTTAACGACGTGGAGCACATAGAAGCCACGTCGTACACCGGTTTTGGGATAGTAAAAATATTTTTCCATCCAACGGTGGATATTACCATGGCAAATGCGCAGGTAACCGGGGTCGCGCAAACGTTAATTCGTCAGATGCCACAGGGCACACAACCTCCGTTAATAATGAATTACAATGCGTCAACTGTGCCGGTATTGCAGCTAGCCTTGTCTGGTAAAGGACTTACAGAGCAACAACTGGCTGATATCGGCATGAATCAATTACGTTCCAGGCTGGTTACTGTCCCTGGTGCCGTTATTCCATGGCCATTTGGGGGAAAATCTCGCCAAATACAAATCGATTTGGATCCTGATGCGTTGCGAGCTCGCGGTTTATCTGGTCAGGATGTGGCTAATGCGCTGGCAGACCAAAATGTCATTATCCCGGCCGGTACGCAGAAAATCGGTGATTATGAATACGCCATTAAACTCAATAACGCACCAGCGACTATCAAGGAAATAGGCGAGTTGCCGGTCAAAGTCGTGAACGGTGCAATCGTTTATATTAAAGACATTGCACATGTCTATGACGGCAGCGCTGTACAAACCAATATTGTGCATGTAGATGGCGGTCGCTCAGTGTTAATGAGCATTTTTAAAGGCGGTAACACCTCTACCATTGATGTCATCAATGGTATTAAGCAACGCCTTGTCGAAGCCAAGGATGCACTGCCAGAAAATCTTGAAGTTAAATTGATTGGTGACCAGTCAATGTTTGTGCTAAATGCCGTAAACGGCGTAGTACTCGAAGGGGTTATTGCCGCCTTGCTGACCAGTATTATGATTCTGCTGTTTTTAGGCAGCTGGCGCTCAACGTTAATTGTTACCTTGTCTATTCCATTATCTATTCTTGGTGCTATTTTGGTGATGTCGATGATGGGTCATACGCTGAATATCATGACATTAGGCGGACTGGCTCTCGCAGTAGGTATCCTGGTTGACGAAGCAACCGTGACCATCGAAAGCATAAATTACCATCTGGAGCATGGTAAACCGGTTGAAACGGCGATTTTAGATGGTGCGAGTCAAATTGCAGTGCCTGCTTTTGTGTCATTGCTGTGTATCTGCGTCGTGTTTGTGCCCATGTATTTTTTAGAAGGTGTACCTAAATACCTGTTTGTTCCTATGGCTGAAGCCGTAATGCTGTCAATGGTGTTTTCCTTTTTACTGTCGAGAACGCTTGTGCCAACGTTGGCCAAATATCTGTTAAAACCACATATCACAGGCGAAGTAAAAAATACGCAACTATCTTCACTCAAACGCTCGGTATTTGTGAGATTTCAACAAAGGTTTGAGTCGCGTTTTCATCAATTCAGGGAGCATTATCATCAGGCGCTAAACAAAGCACTACTGCGTTATAAAACATTTATCGCCGGCTTTTTAGCCGTAGTGGTGCTGTCTTTTGCTTTGGTACCTTCAATAGGTCGTAATTTCTTTCCTGATGTGGATAGTGGACAAATCGCGCTGCATGCCCGTGCGCCTGTTGGTATGCGGGTTGAAGAAACCGCTGCGATGTTTGCCAAAGTGCAGGAGGTTATTCGAGAAGTGATCCCGGCCAATGAGCTGGAAGCCATGGTCGATAACGTGGGTACCTATATATCCAGTATGAATACTATATATGCCAACACCGGCATGATTGGCACTTCGGATGGCGATATTAAAATCACCCTGAGTAAAGACCACCAGCCAACCGCGCAATACATTAAACGATTACGGGAAGTATTGCCTGAACGTTTTCCTGAAATGACGTTCTCGTTTTTACCTGCTGACATAGTCAGTCAGATCCTGAATTTTGGCGCGCCATCTCCTGTGGATATTCAAATCCGCGGTCGGGATCTCAATGCTAATTTTGAGCTGGCAAACCAGCTCATTAAAGACATTCGCAAAATAGATGGCGTGGCCGATACACGTATTCAGCAGTCACGTTTAGCGCCGGCGATGAATATCAACATTGATCGAAATCAGGCTGCTTATGCAGGGATCACGCAGCGAGATATCAGTAACAGTCTGGTTGTAAACCTCGCAGGATCAGCCCAGGTATCGTCTACGTTTTGGTTAAATCCGGCGAATGGCGTGTCTTATCCCATTGTTATGCAGGTCCCCCAACATAAAATCGATACGCTGGCAGAATTAAACAATGTACCTATTAGCGCCGTGAACCAATCGTCAACGTCATCTACTTTGGGCGGAATGGCGACCTTTAATCGCTCACAAACTCACGCGGTGTATTCTGAATATAACATTGAGCCCATGGTTCAGATATTCGCCACGGCACAAGGACGTGACCTTGGCGCAGTGGCGAGTGATATCAGAAAGGTATTAGCACAATATGAAACCATTAAGCCTCGCGGAACCACTATTGCGTTAAAAGGGCAGGTCAGCACGATGGAAAATGCCTATAGCGGGCTTATCACCGGCCTTATCGGGGCGATAGCGCTGGTTTACTTTATTATTGTAATTAATTTCCAATCCTGGCGCGATCCTTTCATTATCATTATGGCGCTACCTGCAGCGATGGCGGGGATAGTGTGGATGTTGTTCACCACAGGCACAACATTTAGTGTGCCCGCGTTAACCGGTGCCATTATGTGTATGGGTGTTGCCACAGCTAACAGTGTGTTAGTGGTGAGCTTTGCAAAAGAACGTCTGGCTATCGTAAAAAATGCAACTCAGGCAGCTCTGGAAGCGGGATTTGCCCGGCTTCGGCCCGTCTTAATGACCGCGTTAGCGATGATGGTTGGAATGCTTCCGATGGCGCTGGGTTTAGGTGAAGGCGGTGAACAAAATGCTCCGCTGGGCAGAGCCGTGATAGGCGGACTACTTTTTGCCACTGTCGCGACACTTTTTTTTGTACCCGTTATATTCAGCGTGCTACACCGTAACGACAACGTTGCTGGTTCAGCCAATGCAACTCAGGAGATCTAACATGAAAAATAATCAACACATAAAAGGCTCTTTTCGTTTAATCCTTGTATTGCTGTTAATGGGCTGTATTGCTATTACCGTTGTAATAACGGGGTTATTGGCCAGAAATGCCAATAGCATTGAGGTGTCTCAATGGACGCAGGAACGTTTACTTCCCACCGTCTCAGTCACAAAACCAGAAAATAATGAAACGACCGACTTGCTCGAATTAGCCGGTCGTTTACAAGCCTATAAACAATCAGCTATTTATGCCCGTGTCGATGGTTATATTAACAACTGGTATTTCGACATTGGCGATAAAGTTGTTCAGGGGGACATTCTGGCAGAGCTTGATACACCAGAACTGGATGCACAACTGTTGGCAGCCATAGCGGACTCAAAACGTAGTCAGGCAGAACTGGAATTAGCCGAATCAACCGTAAAACGCTGGCGCAATCTGGTTAAAACCAAAGCTGTGAGTGAACAGGATCTGGCGCAACGTGAGAGCGAATACCGTGCAGCACAAGCACAGTTGGAATCAGCAACGGCTCGTGTTCGACAGTTAGAAATACAAAAAAGTATGGCATTGGTCAAAGCACCTTTTGACGGGATTATCACTGCGCGCAACAAAGATACTGGTGATTTGATTAATGCCGGCAGTGACAATAGCGAACCATTATTCAGACTTGCTACCACCGGACAATTACGACTTAATGTTTTTGTGCCTCAGAAATCTGCGCAACATGTCACTGTAGGCAGTAAGGCAAGCGTAACCGTACCCGATTATCCCAACAAAACATACGATGCTGAGGTAGCTAGAACCAATACGGTTGTTGATCCGCAAAGTGGCACAATGATGGTTCAGATAATTATTAATAACCAATCCGGTGAGTTGCTATCAGGTGCTTATGCTAATGTATTGTTGCCTCTATCCAGCAATTCTGCGATGGTGACAGTGCCCTCCAGCGCGTTAATATTTAATGCTGACGGATTATCCTTGGCGATCGTCGAAGTTACCGATGGCGAAACCGCCAGTGTACAAATCCAACCGGTTGAAATAGCCCGTGATCTTGGTCGGACAGTAGAGATTATTCAGGGTATAGGCGAACATCAAATGATAATCGCTAACCCACCTGATGGGATTCAAAACGGCGATCGTGTTCGTGTAGTAAACTCAGCGAAAGACAGTTAGGTCATCTATACAATGAAAACAAAACTAAACGACTTAATCGCATTTATAGCCGTAGCAGAAGAAGAAAGCTTTACCAGAGCCGCCGCCAGGCTATCTGTATCGCAATCGGCATTGAGTCACACCATTAAAGGCCTGGAAGAACGACTTGGTTTGCGGCTACTGACACGCACAACCCGCAGTGTTTCACTGACAGAAATAGGCCGTAAACTGTATTCGTCAATCGCGCCCAGAATGCAGGAAATTGAAGATGAACTCGACTCGCTAAACGCCCTAAAAGAAAAACCTGCTGGCACCATTCGCATTTCTACTGCTGAACATGCCGCCCGCTCTGTATTATGGCCAAGAGTGCTCGAGTTTATGCGCCTTTACCCTGACATCCATATCGAAATGACCATCGATTATACGTTGTCAGACATTGTCGCAGAAAAATACGATGCCGGTGTGCGACTTGGTGAAAGTGTTGAGAAAGACATGATTGCGGTAAGTATTTCCCAGCCATTACGAATGGCTGTGGTGGCAACACCTGCTTATTTTGAACAGGCGGGTATTCCTAAGGATCCGCGCGATTTATCTAAGCATCAGTGTATCAACCTGCGTTTACCTACCTATGGGCGTTTATTGGTATGGGATTTTGAAAAAGACGGCCATGACGTCAATGTCAGGGTTGAAGGGCAGTTTACCGCTAATAAGTCCAGTTTTATAAGAGAAGCGGTACTGGCCGGTGTAGGTATAGCTTATCTGCCGGAGGATATGGTGCTGAACGATATTGCTGAAGGCAAGCTCATGCGCGTATTAGAGCCATGGTGTGATGAATTTCCCGGTTATTACTTATATTTCCCTAATCGTACCCAGTACTCACCGGCATTCTCATTATTTGTTGACGCTATGCGAGAAAATAAACCTGACAAAAAGAGCCAGTAATCATGCAAAAGGTAACTGTAGTCATTGGTGCTGGCGCCATTGGTATTGCCTGTGCCAGACGGGTAAGTAGTGGCCGGCATATTGTCCTGGCTGATCTGAAAGCCAGGACAGCGCATGAAAAAGCAGAATTACTCCGAGACGCCGGTTTTAACGTTACCGATACCACTGTAGACGTGGCCGATAAAAACTCAGTGATACTGTTAGCTGAACTCGCCTCGTCACTGGGCACCGTTGACCGGGTTATTCATGCGGCCGGCGTATCGCCTAGTCAGGCTCCTCCTCAAACCATACTGAATGTGGATTTGTATGGCACAGCCCTGGTGTTAGAGGTGTTTGGTAATATTATCGATGAAGGTGGTAGCGGTATTGTTATTGCCTCGCAATCGGGTCACCGGATGCCTGCACTCACGACAGAGCAGGACAAGTTATTAGCGATAACCCCAACCAATGAATTATTAGCTCTTGATATGCTTGGGGGGATTAGCGATCCGTTGTTAGCCTATCAAATGTCTAAACGCGCTAATGTATTACGCGTAAAGGCTGAATCGGTAAAGTGGGGGCACAGAGGAGCCCGGGTTAATGCCATTAGCCCGGGGATTATTATTACGCCCTTAGCCCGAGATGAATTACACGGCCCCAGAGGCGATGGTTATCGTAAGATGATTGAATCGAGCAATGCTAAACGAGCCGGCACGGCTGACGAGGTTGCAGCCCTCGCAGAACTGATCATGGGCGAGGCCGGCGCTTTTATTTCTGGCAGTGATTTCTTAATTGATGGTGGCACCACAGCGGCTTATTTCTTTGCCGACTCTGTTTAATAAAGTTCTACATTAACAAGAGGCGCTCCATAGCGCCTCTTGTTTAGCTTATCGTTATTTATCGGTTAATGCCGCATCCTTTGCTCTGAAACCCGCCAGTTCGATGTTTTCTATAACGGTTCTAAAATGAGCCAGTTCACTGGCCGAAAATGTCACCGATAACGCGCCAAGATCTTCATCAAGGTGATGAAGCTTGGTGGTACCAGGAATTGGCACAATAAAAGGGTGCTGCGCCAGCAACCAGGCAATTGAAAACTGTGCAGGAGTGATACCGCGCTCGTCACTCCACACGCGGATTTGATCAAGGATCACAAGATTAGTTTTAATTGCCTCAGGCGTAAAATAAGGCACTGATGCAAACCGGGAGTCGTCCGAGAAGCGGCTGTACTCATTAAATTTATCGGCTAAAAACCCCCGACATACAGAGCCCCAAGGCACAAAACCAACGCCCAGTGCTTTACAAGTGTCCAGTACCTGGTTTTCTACCGAGCGTTCCATAATCGAATACTCGCTTTGTACCGCTGTAACTGGATATTCCTTGTGAGCTTTGCGTAAAGTAGTTGGCGAAACCTCTGACAAACCAAAATGTCGGGCTTTACCTTCCTTGATAAGCTCTCCCATGGTGCCAGCTACATCTTCAACCGGCACGTTAGGATCGACTCGGTGCAAATAGAGCAAGTCTATGCGGTCAGTTTGCAAACGCTTTAACATTCCTTCAACAGCTTTGCGTATTGCTACTGGCCGGGAGTCACGACCGGCACGCTGGCCATTGTCAAATTTAAAGCCCAGTTTGCTGGCCAGTACTACCTGATCGCGTACTGGCTTTAACGCTTCGCCAACGATAAGTTCGTTGGTAAATGGGCCATACACTTCAGCGGTATCAAAAAATGTGACGCCGCGGTCAATTGCGCCACGGATAACAGGCACCATCTCTTTTGCACTTCTTGGCGGGTTGTAACTGCCACTGGACATACTCATACACCCCAGTCCAATGGGTGAAACGGTTAGATCTCCAAGTTTGCGGCTTTGCCCGCTAACTACATTGCCTGCGCAAACAGTGCTTCCTGAAGCCAGTGATGACTGGCTTACCAAGCCCGCACCAATCCCGGCACCGGCTATGGCCAGATTACGCATAAAAGACCGGCGACTAGTACCGGCGTTGTCATGAGGTATTGGCGTTGATTTATCGTTGGCAGACATAAAAAGTTTCCTTTTTTATTTGGCAAGTTACTATTGCCTGGTATTTAAACGTAGGTGTCTAACCAGCATTCTGCCTAATCTATTTATTGAAAATTAGTGATGAATGAAGAAAGACTTCATGAATGAAATGCAATAATAGGCTATGAATAATGTGGAAAGCGCCCGGACAGGGCGCTTAACAGTAGTATTACAGCGTACTCATATCAATCACAAAGCGGTATTTCACATCATTATTTTCCAGACGTTCCATAGCTTCATTGACCTGTGCGGCTGAAATCAACTCAATGTCGGCGGTAATATTATGCTCTGCGCAAAACGACAGCATTTCCTGAGTTTCGGCAATACCGCCAATATTTGAACCGGCAAAGCTACGCCGCCCAGCGATAACATTAAACGCACCGATTTCCAGCGGTTCATTCGGTAGACCCACTAACACCACGCTGCCATCAATAGCCAACAGGTTTAAATATGCATTTACATCGTGTTTAGCCGATACCGTATCGATAAATAAGTCTACGCGGCCCGAATATTTTGCCATTTGAAATTCGTCAGTGGATAGCACTGCATCATCAGCTCCCAGTCGCTTTGCATCGGCTACTTTTGATGGTGAGGTGGTATAAACTATCACTCGTGCACCCATTGCCTTAGCGATCTTAATCGCCATATGACCAAGACCACCAATACCGATCACTCCGACTACTTTACCCGGACCGGCTTGCCAGTGTCTTAATGGCGAGTAAACGGTAATCCCGGCACAAAGCAATGGGGCCGCGGACGCTAAATCAATATTTTTGGGCATTTTTAGCGTTGCCGATTCCTTACAAACATAGCTTTTAGAAAAGCCGCCAAAGGTCATACCGCCCAGATGTTTATCCGGTGAGTTAAAAGAATACGTGACTCCTTCACTACAAAACATTTCCATTGAATGTTCGCACGACGAACAATGCCCACATGAATCCACAATGCATCCTACGGCGGCGAGATCACCCACTTAAAATTTCGTTACATCACTGCCAACAGCAGTGACTTTTCCGACAATTTCGTGACCGGGGACCATTGGATACACAGAATGACCAAAGTCATTCTTCATTTGATGTAAATCTGAATGGCAAATTCCACAATATAAAATATCAAATTGCACGTCGTCAGGATTAAGTGTGCGACGGGTAATTGTGGTTGTATCAAGGTGACTGCCGGCATTAAGCGCGGCGATGGCTTTTACTTTTTCTGTCATCATCGTTCCTGTTAAGTAAATTCTTTAACAGATTAACCATGTACGGCAATTTCATTAATCAAAATAATTCATATAACTCAATGAATTAAAATCATTATTAAGTGTTTGATACCAGCGAAGGTTTGTCCTTGTTCATTAATGAAAAAATATAATAAGCCTTACCGATAAAACGATATTAAGGAAGCAAAAAACTACGCTAAAGTTAAAGCTGGAACCGTGCATTTAACAAATTATTAAAATCATGATCATGCAAACCAACGCACTACGAAAAGCGGCGCTTGCGAGTTGTCTATGGACATCTGCAATACCGCTGACAGGAGCCGCAGAGCCTGACAGTAACCCTATGACGATTATCAAAGGCGATACGGTAAAAGCTATTACCGGCCCACCGGATAAATTTACCGGCAACGTTGTTATTACCCCAAAATTTGGTATGCAAGGCACACAGCGTAGTTTTGCCACTGCTGGGGACGTTATGTTTTTACCCCATAGCCGCTCCCATTGGCACAGTCATCCGGCGGGGCAGTACCTGATTATCACCGCTGGACAGGGCTGGGTACAGCAGTGGGGTAAAACCAGGCAAACGGTTAGTGCAGGGGATGTGGTATGGACCCCGCCTGACGTTAAACACTGGCATGGTGCAACGAATGAACTACCTTTAACCCATACCGCAGTGCAGGGGCTCATTGATGGCGAAACCGTTAAATGGTTTGAGCCAGTGAGTGATGAACAGTATTACCAACAGGAGTTTTGAATGCCCACTTATAATATAAACATCAATGGAAAATCTCATCAGGTTGATGCTGACGCTGATACACCGTTACTGTGGGTGTTACGCGACGATTTAGACATGCCAGGTACTAAATTTGGATGTGGAATTGCCATGTGCGGTGCCTGCACTGTGCATTTAAATGGCAATGCCGTACGTTCCTGTTCGCTGCCAGTATCAGCCATTGGCAGCAACGAAGTAACCACTATCGAAGGGTTATCAGAAAATGGCGATCATCCCCTGCAAAAAGTCTGGATTGAGCAGGATGTGGCGCAATGTGGATATTGTCAAACCGGACAAATTATGAACGCTGCAGCCCTTTTAAAACAAAATCCGAACCCCGATGATGCTGCGATAGAAGCCGCTATGAAAGGCAATATTTGTCGGTGTGGTACTTATGTTCGGATTAAAAATGCCATTAAATCGGTCGCCAAAGCGTAAGGAGAACGATATGACTGCTAATCATTTAAAGTTTGTTACGTCGCATGGCCGCAGGCAATTTCTAAAAGCGTCGGTTGCCAGTGCCGGTGGTCTGATGATCAGTTTCAGTTGGTTGGGAACGGCTACAGCAATGGATGAGAGTAAAGACTCTACACCTGTTAAACTTAATTCCTACTTATATGTTGCCCCAGACGGTACGATTACGGCGATGGTACCAAACCCAGAATTCGGCCAGAACGTAATGACGTCGATGCCGATGATTCTGGCCGAAGAAATGGATGCAGACTGGTCACACATCATTGCTAAACAGGCTGAGTATCAACCTGATGAGTTTGAACGACAGTTCACCGGTGGGAGTCAGTCTATCAGACGCGGTTGGCAAAGCTTGCGCATGGCCGGGGCAGGGGCTAAACACATGTTACTGATGGCGGCGGCCGCAAAATGGCAGGTCCCTACAGCACAGTTAACGGCTAAAAACAGTGTGATCTCACATACTGCAACAGGTAATAGTGCAACGTTTGGTGAATTAGCTGCAGACGCCGCACTAATGCAATTACCGTCAGACATTACACTTAAGGCAAATACAGATTTCAGCCTAATAGGTCAGTCACAAACGAACGTTGAAGGCCACAAGATTGTTACTGGTAAGCCATTGTTTGGTATTGATTATAAAAGCAAAGACATGCTTATTGCCGGACTAGTGCACGCCCCAGCCTTTGGTAAAACGTTAAAAGACGCAGATCTTGCATCCATTAAAGAAATGCCAGGGATCACCGATGCATTCATTCTTGAATCAACCACGCCTGACTATGTGAAAAGCTATTTTGATACCAGCGCGTTTACCAAAATAGTTGCCATTGTTGGTGAGAAAACCTGGTCGGTAATTAAAGCTAAACGTGCATTAAAGGCTCAATGGGAAGACATCAAGACCCATAAAGAACCTCTCAACCGTTTCGGTACAATGACCGAGATAACAGTGCCTGGTGGACTGGAAAGCACCAGTGAACACCGCAAGCAAATGGAAGCCTTACTTGAGTCTGAACTACCGATATTACGAACAGATGGTGAGCCGGACAAAGCGTTTGCCAATGCAGCTAAAGTGCTCGAACGTACGTATTATGCACCGTATCTGGCGCATAACACGATGGAACCAATGAACTTTTATGGGCATGTGACAAAAGACGGCGTGCATGTCGCTGGTCCGTTACAGGCGCCGGGAATGATAAGTCCATGGGTAGCCGAGCGTACTGGCTTTTCTCAGGATAAAGTTCGAATCGAAGTGACTCGGATGGGTGGTGGCTTCGGACGGCGAGCGTATTCACATTATTTGGTGGAAGCTGCTGCAATTTCAGCGCAGGTTAATCGGCCTGTTAAGCTGATTTACACCCGCGAAGACGATATGACGAATGGCATTTACCGCCCAACTTACATGGTAAGATTTAAAGCCGGGCTGGATGCTAATAACAGATTAATTGCATACCAGGTAGATGGCGTTGGGGTACCGGAACATTCAATCCATGAACATCGTTTTCCGGCAGGCGCCGTAGACAATTATCTAGCCAGAGGTGATGCAATTGAATCCAACATTACCACCGGTGCATTCAGAGCACCTAGATCAAACTTTATGGGCGCTTCAGAGCAGACATTTTTGGATGAAGTGGCAGAATTGGCAGGTGCCGATCCAATCGATTTTCGTATCGCCTTGTTCGAAAAAGCCCTGAGCAACCCTGTAGGTGAAAAGTACGATTATGATGCTGCACGTTATGCCGGGGTGCTAAAACTGGTTAGAGAAAAGTCTGGCTGGGACACTATGCCAGCAAGTATGCATAAAGGCGTGGCGGCCTACTATTGCCATAACTCTTATGCGGCACATGTGGTGACAACTACTGTTAAAAATGGCTTGCCGAAAGCGGACAAGGTGTTTAGTGCGCTGGATTGCGGGGTTGTGGTGAACCCCATTGCAGCGTCGAATATGGTACAAGGCGCGGTTGTGGATGGCATAGGTAATGCTATGTATGGCGAGATGACATTTACCAATGGGCAGCCTGACAAACAGAACTTTGACCGATACCGTATGATTCGGATCGACGAAGCGCCGGCATCAATCGATGTGCATTTCGTTAAAAGTAATATTGATCCAACAGGGCTGGGGGAGCCGCCATTTCCACCAATTTTTGCGGCACTCACCAATGCATTGTATCAACAAACCGGCAAACGCTTTTACGAGCAACCCTTGATTAAACAGTTAGAACAGAGTTAATACTTCTGCTCTTTTTTGTTGTTTTCAAATTGTATCGCCCGCTCGTAAGTTGGTCTTTTCTATATTTTCGAGCGGGGTTATCTCTTTAATTTGGCTAAGGCAAGGGGGTAATTAGTCAACCGTTGTGTCATCTATACCAATATAAACAGCCTTTTACACACTAGATTTTACAGCCTCGAGTATGGAAATTTCGCGTGACAGACCACTTGCGTATTAGGCATTTCCCGATCACTAATTCCGGCCTCTCGATCACCCCAATTCTGATACACCCGATCACTGGTATTACCCATAGCATTGAGAATTTCACTCAGGCCACGTGTTTGTTCTGTGAAGTCATATTCAAATTCAACTGCTTCTAGAAATTCATCATCAATTAGAGAAATTGCAGAAGCAACATTATTGAAGTAATGCATATTATCCTTTTGAAATATTTCTGAGAAATCTTCATGTGGTTGACGGTGGTCCTTTGAAGAAAAATCACTGTGATTATGAGTTATGAAAACAAATACATTCTCGTCTGAATCGTTGTCAGAAATATACTCATAGAAAAGTTCTATGATTATAGCGTCTGCTACAGAGTTCTTACTTACATGGAAGGGGGCTTTTTTATCTAAAGCTCTCTGGACGGATGAAAGTTTAGCAGTATCTGAGACAGGATAAATTACCGACTCTTTTATTAACTTTTCAACTCTAGCAATCGTTCCGTAATTAGCTTCGGACAAAAGTGGTAAGCGTGCATTAACATCATTTAATATTTCAATGGCCTTATCCTTATCATCTCCACCGAATTCACTAATTACGCTCTTTACTTGTTTAAACTCTTGAGAAAGGCGTTTTCTAGTCTTATCTGCGACATCATCTTTATTTCTCTCATATTCATCAATGACTAAGCTTGGGATAACTAGAGTTACTTGACCACTATTTACTAAACTTTCTAAAGCCGCGACGATCGGCAAATCATTTTTTCTTGTCGATATATCAAGAAATACACAAGTATCAAGCATAAGGTAATGCATTTATTATTCCTAAATAGTACAAAGATGAAATGATGGTGACCGTAAGAACCGCATATTAACTTTTATCATACTGGGGTAACTCCCTGTATCCCTTGCCGTGCAAGCTCTGGCAGTCATATTATTATTTACTATACAAACCTTCAGTTGCTTTGTACCAAAAGCGTCTGTTGAAGCTTGGAATAAGCAACCTTTAGATTGTTAGTGCGCGAGATAAATTGGAATTGATATGGCTATGTTCGGATTAACTG
>DDJQ01000141.1 GCA_002339125.1 Alteromonadaceae bacterium UBA2620 | reverse complement strand
CTGAGAGGGTAAACTTCTATGCGGATTGGTATAAGATGATTATTGCACCGGTTCTACCCGGATGTGGACTTACCAGCGTTTAAATCCGCCAGAAAAAACCATTATTATACATAAGCTTAATTGGGTAATAGCAGATTATCAGAAAAGCTGATGCCAACAGCAGCGAAGCCATTTCCGCAGGCAGAGGGAGCGTTTGCATAAATCGCCAGGCATGACCTTTCAGAGAAACACCGTCAACTTTAATAATAAGCAGTACCCGGGCGAGAATACCAGATAACATGAAAAAGGCGATGCTATTGGTGCCGGCAACTAATAGCGGATGCCCTTTGGGTAAAGGGCCAGCTTTACGTTCGTACAGGATACAGAGCCAAAAAAGGATGGTTAGTATGCCACTGGTTACCAGCACAAAAGTGGGCGACCAAAGCGCTTTGTTTATAGGGTTGATGACCGCCAGGCCATAACCGGCACAGATGCCGGCCAGAGCCAGTATCATCAGTTTATTCGGGCAGCCGTGTTGTACCAGGACGTAACGCCCCACCCAGACACCGGTCAGGCAGGTCACTACCGCAGGCAGGGTTGACAGGATCCCCTCTGGGTCAAAAGCAAATGGGGTCGCATCAGAATAATAAACATGATTGGCCCCGAGCAGTTGATGATCAAGATAAGCGGCAAGGCTGTTACCAAATTCCCAGCGGCCCTGATAAATCCCACCGCTGGCGTCAGCATAAGGGATCCACTCCATGGCGCCCCAGTATCCTGCCAGCAATACAATCGCCAGCACACCAACCCAGCGCCAGGATACCGCCAGGATGAGCAACACGGTGAGCCAGTAAACCACACCGAGCCGGGGTAATACGCCGGCAAAACGCAGCGCCAGAAAGCGTTGTTCAAACCAGCTATATCCGGGACTCCCGGTATTATACCAACACAAATACAACCCCCAGCCCAGCAGAATTAGAGTGATAGCCCGGCTGGTAGTGTTTCTGACTACAGCCATCGTACTGTTCAGGCGGGTTAGCTCCCGGGGTAAATGGATTGCAATGGTAACGCCCATCACAAAGATAAAGCCCGGGAAGATAACATCGGTTGGGGTCAGGCCATGCCATTCAGCATGTTTTAGCGGCGCATAAATAGCCTGCCACGAGCCCGGATTATTAACCAGCACCATGGCGATGATAGCCAGCCCCCGCAAGGCATCCAGAGCACTAATACGCGCCGTCATGTGCCCTACTCGTCGATGGTGACAGGCGACTTACCCGGCATCGGCGAACGCCCGAGTAAGCCTTCTGCCAGCGCGGTAAAAACTGCACCATGAGCGCGAACTGTACCTTTCTCTTCTGCACCTGTTACGGTGACGTTATAACCGAAGGTAGCCACGGCGGCGCCAGCAAGGTGACGATAATCCGAAATAATATAGGGCGCTCTGAGCGCAATGAATACCGCATTAACCGATTGTTCACCGGCGCTGACCAACAGTCGTCTTACCCAGGCTTCCTGAGTGTTTTTATCCGGCCGGTTCCGCCAGGTGCTCAGGTCTGCCATGCCGCCCATTTCAGCGAGGCTGTGTTGGGGCGTAATATCGCCCACAATCACAGCATCGGTATCATTCATGTCGGGCAAGGCTTTTGCAGGATCAATACCGGTTAATGCATCGCAGGTGAGTTGCAAACCTGGCTGAAGCTTTAATAAAGCTGTTGTCATCGCCATGCAACGTGCCTCGTCGGGCATGACTATATAAAAGCGACTCCCTCTGAGTGGCAACACACCACGATTATAGACCTGGGTTAGTGCGGCCCTGGCCAGGTCCATTTCGGTGCGCTGGTTTTCTTCCCCAGGCAGCGTATCAACAGCGCTTTTAATCCGTTCCGCCAGCGGCTTGCTAGTAAACTCATCAAGCTCAAACTGCTGTTTGGCCTGCAAAATACGTTTAACCGACAACTGGGTTTGCTGGCGGTCAATGTCTCCGCTGCTCATAGCCTGCACCCACTGCTTGTAGAGCTCCCAAAAACGACTGAGACTTTGTGGATTACGCACCGCATAAGGCATCAATGCAATATCCGCCCCGGCATTAAAGGTTTTTATCACCGCGTTCTTATGGTCCACATAGTGTGCAATACCAGCCATATCCAGCGCATCGGTCACAATAATGCCTTGGTAGCCCATTTTATTTCGAAGTATACCGGTGAGAATTTTGTGCGAGAGGGTGGCTGGTACCAGGGTATCCTCACCGTCGAGTGCCTTAAAACGGGTGTCATCAAGCAATGGGTACTGAATGTGTGCAGTCATTATCATTGCCGGAGCCTGCCCCTGCTCAATGGCATAGCGAAACGGCAGTAAATCAACCGCTTCCACGGTGGCCAGATCGTGATCAACCCGAGGCAGACCGGTATGACTGTCGGTATGAGTATCGCCATGACCGGGAAAATGCTTCAGGGCGCTGAGAATATTTTCACTCTGTAACGCGGCCACGGCCGCAGCGCCAAGCTCTGCCACCATTTGAGGGTCTTCACCGTAAGACCGGACATTAATAACCGGATTATCAGCATTGACATTAACATCCACAGTGGGGGCGAAATTTACGTTAAACCCAAGCTGACCAATGCTTTTAGCAATCCCTTTATTCACCCGTTCTGCAAAGGTGGTGTTATACAGCGGGTAGGTTGCACCAATCGCCATATTGCCAACATAACGGGTTGCCACTTTATCCGGCAACCGCGCAACCCGGCCCCCTTCCTGATCGATGGCAATAAACAGTGGCGGTAAACCTTCCTCTTTAGCCAACTGCTGAATGGCATAGTTTAGCTCGATAATCTGCTGGCTGTTGTCGAGGTTTTCAGCGAACAGGATCACCCCGCCAATCTGGCCCTGACGAATAATTTCGGCAAACTCAGGAAGCAAGGTGGTAACCGGCGTTTTACAACTTTCCGCTGGCGTACCATCGGCGCAGTAGTAGCGCATATCCAGCATCAGCTTCTGGCCCAGCATAAACTCACTGTCCTGCCCGCCGGAGCAGCCTACGGTTAACATTACAAGTAAACTCACCAGTACGGCTTTAGTACGCATCACTATCAGGGCCCTTTCCAAATGCATCAACGTCGATAACCAAGCTTACCCCAGCGACCACAAAAAATAAATTATTCCACCCTGACATTTTTAATCTTTGTTTATCAAAGCCATTAAGGCTTACCACTATCAACCAGAGTCGCAAACAAAAACACACGAAGATGCCTGTATAAAAGCGCTTAACCAACAATTAACAGTTGCCAAAAAGCGCTCAACTCCACACCACACAATAGGAATATTTTATTATGCACAAGCCTTTCGAGTATGGTAGTTTGAGTAATGTAAGCGTCTGTGCCTCAGGCAAACGCCCGGCCAACAAATGAACCAAAGAGTAGAGGAATTGCTGTGACCAGCCGAAGTTTTCGCGGTGTTTTGTTATGGACACTATGTGCACTGCTTTTAATTAGCTGTAGCAGTCGACGGGTAATTGAAATGCCGTCGGCCAATTATGGCGAGCGGGTCAAATCACTGGTGTTGCACTTCACGGCAATTGACTATGCCCGCTCAGTCACGGCGCTGGTTGATGAAGGCGGTTTAAGCTCCCACTACCTTATACCTGAATCCAATGATCCGAGCGATCCCGGCGGCAAGCCCAGAATAATCCGGTTAGTGGACGAAAATATGCGTGCCTGGCATGCCGGCAGAAGTTACTGGCAGGGGCGTACCGGCTTAAATGACCACTCCATTGGGATCGAGATAGTTAATGTGCCGGAATGTGAGCGCGACGGCGATATGGCTCCCTCACTGGCCGAACATGGCTCAAACCGCTTATGTTTTTTCCCGGATTACGACCCGGCCCAAATCGAAGTCGTTATTGAGCTGGTAAAAGACATCATTGCCAGACACCCGGATATCGAGCCCACTGCGGTAGTCGGTCATTCGGATATCGCTTTCGACCGCAAGAACGATCCCGGCCCGCGCTTTCCATGGTTTGAGTTATATCAGGCTGGCGTTGGCGCCTGGTACGACAATGAAACACTGGCCGACTACTGGAAAACCTTTAACGAACAGCCAGCCAGTATTGGTTTGCTGCAAAGTGCACTGCGCGCTTATGGTTATGGTGTAATCGAAACCGGTATCGCCGATACCAGTACTCTAAATGCTATTTCTGCGTTTCAGATGCACTTTCTGCCCTGGCATGTCAGTGGCGAGCCTGACAGCCGTACCACGGCCGCCGTGTTTGCCTTACTCGATAAGTATTTTCCCGAGCAAAAAGACGCGCTGCTGAGCCGTTATGAAAAAGAGCGTGAGCTGGCTATTGC
The DNA here is from genome assembly GCA_002339125.1 of Alteromonadaceae bacterium UBA2620. Classification (GTDB taxonomy): domain Bacteria; phylum Pseudomonadota; class Gammaproteobacteria; order Enterobacterales; family Alteromonadaceae; genus Alteromonas. The sequence goes on along the minus strand of DDJQ01000141.1, from coordinate 35,386 downwards.
CACCGCCGAAAGTGAGTTACCAAGCATTCGGCGCGGTCAGGTAGACGCGGTGTTGCCAGACCTCAAGCCATCCAAGCGCGCCTTTGTTAAAGACCGCTTTGCGTTTAAGAGCTATGCCGGTCGCGGCGAGCTGATTATTGAGAGCGACCTGCCAGCTTCGGCGACGGTGTCGGTTAACGGCGAAGTATTATCGCTGGATGACGAGTTTGCCGCCGACAATACCTATCGTTATTCTCTGGCCCGCCGCACCCGAACCGGCGTCAATACCCTGGCCGTGAGCAATATAGCACCCGCCGAAGCGCAGTTGCATATACAGGTGCCCTACCCTGAATTAAAAGACAACACTCAGGCCTACCAGAACCGCTTTACCGCAGTAGACGAGCTGATCAATCAGGAAGTAGCTGAAGGCTTTCCGGGGGCGGTGTTACTGATAGTCAAAGACGGCGAAATTATTAAACGTACTGCCTATGGTTACCAGAAGCGCTACGACGAAAACGGGCTGCCGCTGGCCAGCCCTCAGCCAATGCGTACCGACACCATTTTTGACCTGGCCTCTAACACCAAGATGTTTGCCACCACGCTGGCACTGATGCATCTGGTGGAAACCGGTCAGCTCGATGTGACGCAGCCCATTAAACATTACCTGCCGGAATATCTGGGCGCAGGACGTGAGGCAAGACGGGTCAGCGATCTGCTGTCTCATCAATCCGGCTACTCGCCAAGTATTGCTTTTTACGACCCGGCAAACCGGTTGGGCAAACGCTTTTATTCCCAGTCCCGCCAACGTACCAGCGAGCTGCTGATCACCCAGGCGCCCTTTGAAGTCAGTAACGGGCTTAACGCCTCTTACAGTGATATTAATTTTATGCTACTTGGTCTGATTGTGGAGCGTATTACTGGCATGCCCCTGGACCGTTATTGCGAAGAGTGGCTGTATCAGCCACTGGGGCTCAAAAATACGCTGTTCAACCCGCTGCAAAAAGGCCACCATAAAGGCGAGTTTGCCGCCACGGAGCTACGCGGGAATACCCGCGATGGCCGGATAACGTTCCCGAATATCCGTGAATATACCCTGCAGGGAGAAGTTCACGACGAAAAAGCCTTTTATGCCATGCAGGGTGTGTCTGGTCATGCCGGGCTGTTCTCCACCGCCGATGAACTGGCCGTAATGGCACAAATGCTGTTAAACGGCGGTGGCTACGGCGAAACGCATGTGTTCGACAGCAATGTGATAAATGCCTTCACCAAACCGGACAATCGCTTCTGGCACTATGGGCTCGGCTGGCGCCGGGCGGCTAATGGTACCAACCGCTGGCACTTCGGCCCTTATGCCAGCGATCTGGCATTTGGCCACACCGGTTGGACAGGCACGGCTACAGTTATCGACCCAGCCCTTGATTTGGCCGTCATCCTCTTGACCAACGCGCGCCATTCGCCCATTGTGGAAGAAGACGAAGAAAAGCTGCAATTTACCGGTAAGCAATTTGAAACCGGCCGCTACGGCAGCATCGTTTCACTGGTCTACGAAGCAATTCTGAACAAACAGGCCAATTGAAATAACGACATAAAAACAACAAGGGTTCATTCGTATGGATTGGGTTTCCATCATTCCACCTGTCATCGCCATTGTGATCGTTTTCTGGAAGAAAGAGGTCATTATGGCATTGCTGATGGCGGTTCTCAGTGCTGAGGCACTGATCCTCCTTACCGCTGGTACAGACAGCCTGTTGCTGGCACCGATAACTTCCGTCGAACGGGTGGTAGACGTAGCCACCAGCGCCGGTAATACCCGCATTTTATTATTCAGCGTTCTGGTAGGTGCACTGCTGGCGTATATTCGTGACTCAGGCGGCGTTACCGCAACGGTAGACTGGCTGACTAAACGCGGGGTCGCTAAGAGTCGTCGCCAGGTAGGCGGGCTCACCATGCTCACCGGTATCGTTGTTTTCATTGAATCTAACCTCAGTGTGCTCACCGCCGGTATTTTTGCCCGCGGCTTATTTGATAAGTTTGGTATGAGCCGCGCGCGCCTTGCGTATCTTATCGACAGCACCAGTGCACCAATTTGTATTCTTATTTTGCTCAATGGCTGGGGCGCGTTTGTCCTTGGCATGCTCGATACTTATGAACTGCCCGCCTCATCGGCCAGTATCTTGTGGGGCTCGGTATTCTTTAACTTCTACGCCATCATCGCTCTGCTCATCGCCGCCTACACCGTGTTTGCCGACAAAGTACACGGCCCCATGGCCAAAGCGGAACAACAGTTACAGAGCAATCAACAGCAGCTTTCTGCCGCAGCCGCCACCAAACCCGGCTATATGGTTATCCCTATTTTAACCATGGTAGTGAGCATGGTTGGCTTTATGCTGTGGACCGGCAATGGCGTACTCTCTCAGGGCAGCGGTAGTAAGTCAGTACTGTATGCCACCATTCTGGCCACTGCTGTGGCCTACCTGATGCTGGTATTTTCCAAACGCTTTAGCCATCACGAAGCGGTAGATGTCGGCTTTAAAGGGATGGGGGAATTGTTGCCCCTGGTTACCATCGTATTACTCTCGCTAACTCTTGGTAGCAGTTTAAAGGTTCTGGGTACCGGTTTGTTTGTTGCGGGTATAGTTGGTGAGTACTTACCTTTATTTCTGATTGTCCCCATGCTGTTCTTAGCCGGCGGCATTATGTCGTTTACCACCGGTACTTCCTGGGGCACTTTTGCCATTCTTATCCCCATTGGCGTGCCGCTGATCCAGCAGCTTGGCCTGCCTCCGTCGCTGGTTATCGGTGCCATTCTGGGCGGCGGCGTGTTTGGCGATCACTGCTCGCCGATCTCTGATACCACCGCGGTTTCGTCGATTGCCTCAGGCTGCGACCTGCTTGAGCACGTGCGCACGCAAATGCCCTATGCCTTAACCGGCGGTGCATTAACCTTAATCCTTTATGTCATAACCAGTTTAATCATGGTGGGTTAGCTTCATGCGATATCTGTTAATAAGTGCCTTAATCATTTCTCTCACCGCTTGTTCGTCCTCCGAACAGGTCACCACTACACCGGCCAGTACAGCCGAGTATGCGGTGGCTATGCCCGATAAATTCGCGGCCCGGGTCGCACTCGATGTCATGCAAGACGGCGGTAATGCGGTAGACGCGGCCATCGCGGCGCAATTTGTTCTGGCAGTAACTTACCCCGAAGCCGGCAATATTGGCGGCGGCGGGTTTATGACCATTTACATGGATAGCAGTGCCGATTTCCTCGATTACCGGGAAATGGCACCTGCTGAAGCCTCCCGAGACATGTATCTCGATGACAACGGCGATGTGCACCCTACCGACTCATTGTTTGGTGCTAAGGCCTCAGGTATACCCGGTACCGTTGCCGGTATGTGGGCTGCTCATCAAAAATACGGTAAGTTACCCTGGCAACGCCTGGTTCAGCCAGCCATAACCTATGCCAGTGAGGGCTTTGAAGTCCCGGAGAAACTGGCAGGCCGGGTGAGTCGCTACATTAAGCGTATTGAAAAACGCGGCCTTAAAACCAACTTTGCCAACTACTTTGGCGAAGCCGCCACAGCCGGCGTGTTATTTAAACAACCTGAGCTGGCGGCCACCTTAAGCCGCATCCGGGATAACGGGCCGGCCGGTTTTTATGAAGGCGAAACAGCCGATCATATTGTTAGCTACATGCAGGCCAATGGTGGTTTAATCAGCCATGAAGACTTAACCCGTTATCATGCTCAGTGGCGCACACCGATTAATTTTGACTGGCGCGGCTATCAGGTTGTCACTGCCCCGCCGCCAAGTTCTGGCGGTATCGCGGTGGCCCAATGGCTCGGCATGGTCGACAACGTGACCAGAACAAATATATTACCTGCGCATAACTCAGCGCCTTATCTGCATCTGGTGAGTGAAGCCGGAAAACGAGTATTTGCCGACCGCGCAGAATACCTTGGCGACCCGGACTTTTTCGCCGTGCCTCAACCGCAGTTAATCGCGCCGGACTATATCGCCAAGCGAGCGCGGGAAATTAACCTGACCGCCATTTCAGCTACCCCACAAATCAAACCCGGACTCCACGAAAGTGAGGATACCACCCATTTCTCTATTGTTGATCAATGGGGCAATGCGGTAGCCAATACCACAACCATAAACCTGAGCTTTGGTGCTGGGGTGGTGGCTGCAGGCGCTGGCTTTTTGTTGAATGACGAAATGGATGACTTCAGCGCCAAACCCGGTGTGCCAAACTTTTTCGGCGCAATTGGCGGAGAAGCTAACGCTATTGAGCCATATAAGCGGATGCTTTCATCCATGACCCCCACTATTGTGCTCGAGGACGGACAGGTTAAGCTGGTGACCGGTTCACCCGGTGGTACCACAATTATTTCCTCAGTGACGCTGTCGATTCTCAACACGCTGCTATACGATTTAAGTGCAGAAGAAGCCGTAAACCTGCCTCGTTTCCATCACCAGTTATGGCCAGAGGATCAAATCCGCGTACATGAAGGCTTCGACCCGGCTACACTGAATACGCTGCAAGACATGGGCTACAACATAAAAGAAAGTAACTTTGGGGATCTGCACCTGATCATGCAACAAAACGGCAAACTATCAGCCGCTTCCGAAGCTCGCGGACGGGGTAAAGCGGTAGTGCAGTCAGTAAAATAAATAATCCACCTTCTAAAGAAGGTGGCTTTGCGTTAATCCCCTAAAACGGGGCTCAAATCGAAGAAAGAACAACAATTGTGCCCTTCTTCAGTGTTGTCATTGTCACTGGCAGACATAACAAACTGGAAGAATCATCATGGATGAGGATTCAGTCAATGCGGCACAGGGATGTGCCGTCATTGACGGTCTAGTTTGTTCTGCCAGGGACGATGACGCTTTTCACTGATAAGGGCTGCGGGGAGTCCAGAGGGTGTCGCACAACACCCTCTGGTCGCTGTCGGCGACTCCGACAACAATCTATATACAACTTTCTTTTCTGACTTTTATATATGGGCCAAGCCCTACCTAGAATGATAACCACCTACTGAAGTAGGTGGTTTAGGACTGGAAATAAAAAATCGAAAATAGCCTGGGGCCAGCGGCTTCAGGCTATTCAGAAGTAAAGCCCGGGAAGCTGGAGGGCCAGTATCCTGAGTAAATAACCGCTAAAACAAGCAGGACGATTAAGCCGCTAGCCGCGCAGGTAAAACCGGTATGCGCTTTTTCCTGACGAAAAATGGCTCGCTCGCGTTCAACTCTTCTGGGGTACTGACCAAGGGTGAGGATTTTACAAACCGGCCAGCCAACGATGTAGCACAACCGCCAGAACAGCAGCTCTGCAATAAGAAACCCAACTCCCCTGAAAAAACCTTTGCCAGCCTGTGCGACTACATCTTCAATCACGATAAATCCTGTCAGTTATTATTGTTGTTATAGGTTCAGCACATCGCCTGTTACGCTGACTACTGCTGAGTTAATTTATCTGTCTTTACCTGAGGAGCTAAGCAACTCAATGGCGTGGCTGACTCACCGGTGCCACGGCTACACTATTTAAATTATTACAAATCGCCATAATTAACAATCAGTTCGCATTATAGGGCAAGCTCTTACCAACTAAGCTTAATCTGTCGCAAACAATTGGTTAATATCAGCAAATGCCTTGAACTCCAACGCGTTGCCGGCCGGATCCATAAAGAACATGGTGGCCTGTTCACCGGCCTGGCCCTTAAAACGCACGTAGGGCTTAATAACAAACTCCATATTAGCGGCGGTGAGTTTATCGGCCAGGGCCTGCCAGTCTTCCATGGTTAGCACGACACCAAAATGTGGTACTGGCACACTGTGACCATCCACGACATTATATTCCGGCGCGGACGGCATAGCCTTTACCAGATGCGTTACCAACTGGTGGCCGGCTAAATCCCAGTCTATCCACTGCGTATCACTGCGCCCCTGTTTGCAACCGAGTAACTCGCCGTAAAATTCGCGGGCTTTCTCCAGGTTGTCTACCGGAATGGCTAAATGAAAAGGTTGAGGCATGACGATACGGCTCCTTCGTCGTTGATGAACGTTAAACTAGAGTAATTTTTTAAGTAAAAAGCGCTTACGGGCACTTGAGGGCGCATAGCGAATAGCCACATCAAACCAGAAACTGCGTTTCATCACGCTTTTGAGGTGACTGAAAGTATCAAAGCCAAACTTGCCGTGGTAGCGGCCTATACCGCTGTTGCCCACTCCGCCAAAGGGCAGTTGCGGGTTTGCCATAAACATCATGGTATCATTGATACACACACTTCCGGCACTGACCTCATCAACAAATTGCTGCTGAATACTCTGTGATTCGCTGAATAAGTACGCCGCCAGCGGCTTGTGCCGGCGCTTAATAAAATCGATAGCTTCGCTGACGCTGCTGACTTCAATAACCGGCAGAACCGGCCCGAAAATTTCTTCCTGCATGACCGGCGTGTCGATATCCGGATTTAAAATCACCGTGGGTGCCAGCTTCATTTGCGCTTCATCGAGCTGGCCACCAATCACTATCTCATGCCCTTCGGTGTATTGCTTTAATCGCGCTAAATGACGCTCATTAACAATGCGCCCATAATCCTTGCTCTGCAATGGCTGATTGCCAAACTGGCGGGTGATTTCCTTACCAAGCTTGTCGATGAGCGCGTCGGCACAGCTGCGCTCAACCAAAACATAATCAGGCGCAATACAGGTTTGACCGGCGTTGGTCCATTTCCCCCATACGATACGTCGCGCAGTGGTGGCGATATCGGTATTGGCGTCTACCACACACGGGCTTTTGCCCCCCAGCTCAAGAGTAACCGGCGTCAGGTTTTGAGCCGCTGCGGTCATAACTATTTTACCCACGGCTTCACCGCCGGTATAAAAGATATGATCAAAGGGCAACGAGAGTAATTCACTTGCAACGTCCTTATCGCCTTCGACTACCGCCACCGCATCGCCATCCAGATACTTAGGGATCAGGCTGGCCATCAGTGCAGAGCTGGCCGGTGCCAGTTCAGAGGGTTTGAGCAGCGCACAGTTGCCTGCGGCCAGTGCTGCAACATAGGGGGCGAGCGTGAGCTGTACCGGGTAATTCCACGCACCGATGATCAACACAGTACCAAGTGGCTCCGGTTGCAGAGAGCTGCGGGCCGGTTGTGCCACCAACGGTGTGCCGACCTTACGAGCTTTCATCCATTGACGCAGGTGTTTTTTAGTGTGCTGTATATCACTCAGCAGAAAACCAATTTCGGTAGTAAAGGCTTCTGCCTCACTTTTACCCAGATCCGCATTGAGGGCCTCAACAAACGCCGCTTCGTTTTCGCTGAGCATGCGCTGCAAGGCTTCCAGTTGCGCTTTTCGCCAGGCATAGGTTTTGGTTTTGCCCAGCACATAGGACTGCTGTAAACGCTCAAAAACTGACACGATGGCGCCCGGTGCTCTACTCACGAAACAACTCCTGCAGGTACGATGTGTTCATACTAGCACTATTTCACAGCAATAAAAAAACCCCGCGAAGGCGGGGTTTTTAATCTTTAACCATTTTTATGCGTCGTAAGGATGGCGCATCACAATGGTTTCATTACGGTCCGGACCGGTAGAGATAATGTCCACCGGTACACCGGTAATCACTTCCAGACGAGCGATGTAGTCTTTAGCAGCCTGAGGCAGCAAATCATAATCGGTAACACCAAAAGTGTTATCGCTCCAGCCAGGCATTTCTTCATAAACCGGCGTCACCAGATCATAGCCATCAGCCGCCATGGGCGGAACATCTTTTACGTTACCGTCTTTATCTTTATAACCCACGCAGATTTGCAGGGTTTCCAAACCATCCAGTACGTCCAGCTTGGTGAGACAGAAACCGGTGATAGAGTTTATTTGTACCGCGCGCTTCATGGCTACCGCGTCAAACCAACCAGTGCGTCGCTTACGACCGGTCGTTGCACCAAACTCGTGACCTTTAACACCTAAGTGTTGACCGACATCATCTTCCAGCTCGGTAGGGAAAGGACCAGAACCAACACGGGTGGTATAAGCCTTAACAATACCCAGCACATAATCCAGGTTCAGCGGGCCAAAACCAGCGCCGGTTGCTACGCCACCAACAGTGGTGTTCGAAGAGGTAACGTACGGGTAAGTACCGTGGTCGATATCCAGCAGTGTGCCCTGCGCGCCTTCAAACATGATAGGCAGGCCGGCTTTCTGGGCTTTATCCAGTTCGTCGGTAACATCAACTACCATCGCACGCAGGATATCGGCAACGGCCATGGCATCAGCCAGGGTCTTATCGAAGTCAACCGGCTCTTCGCCGTAATACTGCGTTAAGGTAAAGTTATGGATATCCAGCACTTCTTTTAACTTGGCAGCGAAATCTTCGGCATTGAACAGATCGCCAACCCGTAAACCACGGCGGGATACTTTATCTTCATAAGCTGGACCAATGCCGCGACCGGTAGTGCCAATAGCCTTGGCACCGCGGGCTTTTTCACGCGCAACATCAAGCGCTACATGGTATGGCAGAATGAGCGGACAAGCTTCACTGATTTTCAGGCGTTCACGCACTGGTACACCGCGCTCTTCCAGCATGGAGACTTCAGTCATTAATGCTTCCGGGCTCAGTACTACGCCGTTACCGATAATACAGGTAACATTCTCGCGCAGAATGCCGGACGGGATTAGATGCAGAACGGTTTTTTCACCGTCGATTACCAGTGTGTGACCTGCATTGTGTCCGCCCTGATAGCGAACAACATACTTTGCACGGTCAGTAAGCAGATCTACTACTTTACCTTTTCCCTCGTCACCCCACTGGGTGCCAAGGACCACAATATTTTTAGCCATGAGTCGAGTATGTTAAAAAATTAGGCGTGGATTCTATCAAAATTAAGGCCACTGGATCATCTGTTTTATGCACAAATATTCAGCTGACCAGTGAATATTTGGCCTGTTTAGCGCTAATTCACTATAAAGTATAAACAAACTGAGCCAATCACCACCAGGGTGCCGCCAATCTGACGCAACTGGCCGGGCTCAGATTCAGCCACCTGCCGCAGATATTGCCGCCAGCGGTTTGGTATAAGCAAAGGCCCGATACCCTCAACGATCATTACCATAGCCAGTGCCGCCCAGAACCAATTTGGCATACTTGTCTCAAAAATGCGTGTGATTGTCCCGCACTATAGCAAATAATTCACCGCATGCGACGCCGGGGGGCTATAATTAAGTACGACTAATCACCAAGCAAAGAACATGCTATTCCCCAACCTCGGTCAGTACAGCCTGACTGTTTCAAATAACATACTGGAGATCTATGCCACCGGAGCGTGGGATGTGGGTATGGCAAATATGCTGAATGATGAGATGGCGCCCATCGTCAGGCAATTTGAACAGCACAACTGGGCAGCCATTGTAGATTGCCGGCGCTGGGTGATGAGTACCCCCGAGTGCCAGGGTATTGTGCGGGAAGGTATTTTCGACAATATCCGCAATGGCTTGAGAAGAGCAGCCTATGTAGTGGATACCAACCACATAAAGTATGCACAGTTGGAACGCACTCACCCTCAGATGAAATCGGACGATCCGATTTTAACAGCCTACGAGCGTGAGTACTTCACTAACTATCTGGACGCCATAAAATGGCTCAGAGAAGAGGGATACCAGCCCTGAGCAGCCATAATGACCGCCCTGAACCGTTTTTATATTAGTACATCAGGCTGTATACTTTACGACGGTAACCAGACTTCAGTGAATCACCATCCGGCAGGGCATTAATGATATCAAGGATAAGCTTTTTCGCTTCGCCAAAGCCGAAGTCTTTAAGCAATACGCCATACAGCAGTTCCAGCGCTTCTTCAAAACGTTGTACCTGATAAAGCGCCACCGCTAAATCCACCTTCACCTGCAGATCATCCGGGTTGGCTTCGGCCTGTTCCTGTAATGCACGGATCTCTGGCGTATCGGCCGCCTGTTCCGCCAGTTCCACTTTGCCCTGCAAAGTATGATAACGCTGATCCTGATCCACCAGCTTTATCTCTGCCAGTAATTCCTTGGCAGCCGGCACTGCGCCAGTTTCAATCAGGCAGTCTATATAAAGGTATTTGCTATCGATGTTATCCGGGTTAATCTCAAAGGCTTGTTTCGCCATTGGGAAGGCGCCGCTGTAGTCACCGCTGGCGATAAGCTCGGCAGCTTTGGCGAGAAATTCATCTTCCGGGCTGGGTAGGTATTTGCCCAACATGGCGCGAATTTCGGTTTCCGGCTGCATACCGGCAAAGCCATCTACCGGCTGCGCATCTTTAACTACCATTACGGTAGGCAGATTACGAATGCCAAACTGAGCGGCGACCTGCTGCTCACGCTCACAGTCAACACGGGCCAGTAACAGGGTGTCCGGATAATCACCGGCAATTTTTTCCAGAATCGGCGATAACTCTTTGCAAGGCTCATAGCCTTCGGCCCAAAAGTCAATTAAGACGATTTTCTCTTTAGATACTTCCAGAATAATCTGCTGAAAGTTCTCTACCGTTAAATCCACGATGTTGTTCGACATCAATTGCTGCATGCTTATTTCGCCTGTTTGCTTTCGTTAGATTATGCTTACAAATATGGGCGCGCTGGCCTTAATTGCAAGTCCTTAAAATACAAATGCTACACTATCTCTGACAAATTACTAAGGCGATAAGATGACAACAACAAAACGCTTTACCTCATTCCGGGAATTTTACCCGTACTACCTGAGTGAACATCAGAATGTAACCTGCCGGCGATTGCATTTTATCGGTTCAACACTGGTACTCACCCTGCTGATATTGAGTTTATTGACCGGGCAGTTAATGCTGCTATGGTTACTACCGATAGCCGGTTATGGCTTTGCCTGGCTTGGCCACTTTAAATTTGAGCACAACAAACCTGCGACCTTTCATTATCCCCTGTACAGCTTAATGGGAGACTGGGTCATGTACAAAGATATCCTGCTGGGCAGGATAAAATTCTGACGACAGTAAGCAAGGAAAAACAATAATGAATAACACCATAAAAGCGCTGGCAGCCAGTGTTATGCTGGGCTTATCAGCTAGCGCGGCGGCTGATAACAGCGCGCCCACCACTTTCGATTACAAGGACGTGTTTGCCCTGGAATACGCAGCGTCACCAGTGTTTACGCCCGATAGTAAACACATCATTTACGAGCGTCGCAGTAACGACATTATGAACGATCGTATGCACATCAGTTTATGGCAGGTAGAGGTAAAGAGTGGTCAGCATCGCCCGCTGATTGCTGAGCATGCCAGTGTGCGCAGCCCGATACTTTCTCCCGACGGCAGCAAGCTGGCCTATCTGTCTGACCGCTCCGGCTCACAACAACTTTATGTACGCTACCTCGACAGTGGTGAAGACGCCCTGTTAACCAACACGAGCTATGCACCGGGCAATGTCGTCTGGCGACCAGACGGAAAATCGCTGGCATTTACTCAGTTTACCCCGCAAGCAGATAAACCCTTGTTTACCGGTATGCCAGGCAAACCGGCCAGGGCCAAATGGGCAGAAACCGGTAAGTTTATTGATGACCTCAACTACCGCTCCGATGGTGCCGGCTACGTGCCGGGTGGCTTCAATCAGATTTACCTGTTGCCGGTAGAAGGCGGTACCCCCCGCCAGCTAACGTTTACTGATTACCCGCTCAATGGCGATCTGAGCTTTTCAAACGATGGCAAAAAGTTGTACTTTTCAGCCAATCCCAGCGACAACTACGCCATGGAAGTGATGGGCAGTGATATTTACACTCTGGACATTGCTTCGGGAGCGTTTAACCAGATCACCAGCCTCGAAGGCCCGGAAAGTGGCCCGCAACTGAGTCCGGACGGTAAGTACCTGGCGTTTAAACACACCACAGACCGTAAGTTAAGCTTCCAGAGTAGTGACTTATGGGTGATGCGTATGAAAGACGGCAAGCTGACCAACCTTACTGAATCCTTTGACCGCACTACCGGGCAGTTTGCCTGGGGCGACGACAGCGATGAATTGTACGTCAGTTATCAGGATGCCGGACAAACCAAAGTGGCCGCTGTGGAACTCGACGGCGACATGGATAAGCTCAACATCGTTTTGAGTGGTCAGTCACTTGGGCGCCCTTACACCTCAGGGGAGTTTGCGGTGGCCGATAATGGCGCGCTGGCTTTTGTTAGCTCCGATGGCTCGACGCCGGCGGATTTATTTGTACGCGAAAGCCGCGGCAAAGTAACCCGGTTAACCGCACTCAATGAAGATGTGCTCGGTCACCTGAATATGCCGACGATTAAAGCCATGACAGTAACGTCTTCGGTTGATGAACGCCCCATTGAAGCCTGGATGATTACCCCGCCAGACTTTGATCCTGACAAGCAATACCCGCTCATTCTGGAAATACATGGTGGCCCGCACACGGCCTACGGCCCCAACTTCAGTGCCGAAATTCAGTTAATGGCAGCCAAAGGATATGTGGTGGTGTGGTCAAACCCACGCGGCAGTACTTCTTACGGTGAAGACTTTGCCAACTTAATCCATCATAACTACCCGTCAGCAGATTATAACGATTTGATGGACGTAGTAGATGGCGTCATTACCAAAGGCTTTATTGATACCAACAACCTGTTTATCACCGGTGGCTCTGGCGGCGGTGTATTAACCGCCTGGTCGATTGGTAAGACCGACCGTTTTGCCGCCGCCGTGGTTGCCAAGCCGGTGATTAACTGGATGAGCTTTGCCTTAACGGCCGACGCTTACCCCTACTTCACCCAGTACTGGATGCCGGGTATGCCCTGGGAAATCCCGGAGCATTTATGGGCCCACTCACCGTTATCACTGGTAGGGAACGTAACCACGCCAACCATGCTACTGACGGGTGAGTCTGATTACCGTACGCCAATCAGTGAGTCTGAACAGTTCTATCAGGCCCTGAAACTGCGTGGAGTAGAGTCGGCCATGTTGCGCCTGCCGGGAGCATCCCACGGCATTGCATCAAAACCGTCACGGCTGATCCAGAAAGTCGGCAATATCCTCGCCTGGTTCGAACGCTATCGTACCGAGCCAAAAACAAAGGCCGAGTAGATGCATGAAAAAAGGGCTACCGAGGTAGCCCTTTTTGCTAGTTAGCCGGGGTTATCTGCAGTAACTTACCGTTACTTTCATCGGTTAACAGATAAATTAAACCGTTGGGGCCCACTTCTACGTCGCGGATCCGTTCGTTCCGGTCGCGCAGGTACTCGGTTTGTGACTCCACTTCGCCGGCCTCATTAAAGCTAATGCGGCGCAGGTGGCGAAACTTGAGTGCTCCCACCAGCAAATCGCCCTGCCAGTCTTTAAAGACCTCGGAAGCATAGAACGTCATGCCGCTTGGAGCGATGGACGGGTCCCAGTACAGAACGGGTTGTTCCATACCTTCCTGCTTGGTTTTATCGGAAATAATGCTGCCATTGTAATCAATACCATAGGTAATTACCGGCCAGCCATAATTGTTACCGGCTTTAATCAGGTTTACCTCATCTCCGCCTTTCGGGCCGTGTTCCATGGCCCAGACTTCCCCGGTTTGCGGGTGCACGGTTAAGCCCTGGACATTACGATGCCCGTAACTGAATACCTCTGGTGCATCGCCCTCTACAAACGGGTTGTCTTCGGGCACATCACCATTACGCTCAATGCGTACAATCTTGCCAAAGTGATTGTCGGTGTTCTGTGCTTCTTTCATGTATTTATAGCGGTCACCCAGCGTGACGAAAAGATGCTGGTCATTATCGAAAGCCAGTCGACAGCCAAAGTGGAAACCATTATTTACCACCGAATCAGCCACAAAAATATCTTTCACGTTGGTCAGACTGGTGCCATTCAGAGTGGCACTGGCTACGCTGGAACTACTACCACCGTCGGTCGGCCGCGAATAACAAAAATACACCGTCTGGTTATCGGCAAAATCCGGATCGGCGGTGATGTCCAGCAGACCGCCCTGATTCTCCGCAGCTACTTCAGGAACGCCGCTTAAAGGCTTACTCAGCCCGGTGGCAAAATTGAACTTGCGAATTTGACCGCTTCGTTCAGTAATCAGCATCTCACCAGAGGGCAGAAATGTCATTCCCCATGGATGATCAAGCCCGCTGGCCAGTTCATTTACATTTAATGTTTCTGTCGCCTGGCTGCTAAACGCAACAGCACCGGCCAGAGCCAGTGCTGTTAACGTTGCAACCTTATATTGAGGTCGCTTCATAATCGTCTCTTGTTGTTTTAAATTCTGTTATTGCACCATCGCGCGTAACATCCATGCCGTTTTTTCGTGCACGCGCATACGGTCTGAGATAAGGGCTACGGAAGACTCGTCGTCGGCCTGTTGGGCAAGTTTCAGCGCTTCACGGCAAGTTTTCACTACCTGCTCATGAGCATGGGTAAGCAATTGCACCATTTCACTTGCTTCCGGTACGCCTTCAACTTCTTCAATTGCACTGAGTTCGGCAAATGCTTTGTAAGTACCAGGCGCGGCAATCCCCAGGGTACGGATCCGCTCGGCAATATCGTCTACTGCGACAGCAAGCTCGGTGTAATGCTCTTCAAACATAAGGTGCAATTCGCGGAATTGCGGGCCCGTTACATTCCAGTGGAAATTGTGCGTTTGCAGATACAGGGTATAGGAATCTGCCAGTAATTTTTTTAATCCATGGGCAACCGCTTCGCGATCTGCTTCTGCAATACCGATATCAATCTTGCTCATCATAAACTCCTTGGTTTATTCCAATTATAGTGTTCATAGCAATAATGCACTGATTTGGATTACATTCTTTTTACAGCGACCCGTTGTCAGTGGTGGTGATGTCCACCCTGTTTTCCCTGTTCACCCACGGTAACCTCTACCGTTTTGCTTTGCTGGTCAGCGAAATGCAGCGTCAGGTTAAACTTATTGCCTTTTGTCAGGGGATTAACCAGCCCCATAAGCATTACATGGTAGCCGCCGGGCTTAAATTCAACCATATTGTCAGGCGCAACATCGATGCCATCGGTTACTTGTCGCATCCTCATCATGTCGCCCTCCATCACCGTAGTATGGATCTGTGCTTCGCTGGCAATGTCTGCCGGCACACTCACGCCGGTTAAGGTAAAGGCTGTATCACCATGATTCATCAGAGTAAGGTAGACGGCAGCAGTGGTAGCCATGGCAAAGGTCGCCCGGGCATTAGCGTTGTGCACCATAACACCGTGCTCCATCTTCGCTCCAACAGGTAAAGCCAGTTGCAAGCCCAGCGCCAGTACAAGACATTGCCAGTAACGGTTAATCATTGTTGTCACTCCTGTTACTTTACAACAAAAAAAGACCCCACTAACAAGTGAGGTCCTGAAGGTTATTTTAGCTTACTGAAGTCAGCCGGCTCGCTTCATCGGCCAGGCAGGGGAAATGCTCCAGCGAAAGGTACTCACTGAGCTTTTGCAGTTTGCTGCCCAGCTCAGCGTAACACGACGCCGTCACATTGATGTGACCCATTTTGCGCTTTTGACGCACCGATTTGCCATACCAGTGGAAATGCACACCCGGCACGCTTAACAATGCCATCTGATGGTCGTCGCAACCAATGATATTAATCATTGCGCTAACCGCGGCTTCGCCTCCGGTGTTACAGGCCAGCCCCAAAGGTAAATCAAGCACTGCCCGTAAATGATTTTCAAACTGACTGGTAGGTGAACCTGCCTGACTCCAGTGCCCTGAATTATGTACCCTGGGGGCCAGTTCATTAACCAGCAGCTCGTCGCCACACTGGAATAACTCAACCGCCAGTACACCAACGTAGTCCATACCATTTACCAGCTTGGTAAAGATGTCTCTGGCCTTATCGTTTAATGCAGCAGTGCTGGCACTTGCCGGTGCCACCGAAACGTGGAGCTGTCCTTCGTGATGAAGGTTTTCTGCCAGAGGGTAAACAACCACTTCACCGCCAGGACTACGCGCCCCAATCAGCGATACCTCGCGGTCGAAATTCAGCATCTTCTCTACCACCAGCGGCACGGCTTTCAGATCCAGCTCAGCCAGCTGAGACTTAAGCGCCGGTAACTCAGTGGCCGCTTTTAAGCGCCACTGTCCATAGCCATCGTAGCCGTCACGGCTGGCTTTGATAATCAGGCGTTCACCGAGGTTCTCAACACAGCTGTCCAGCTGCGCGAGGTCGTCGACGATCTGATAAGGACAATTTGGGATAGACAGGCTACTTAATAGTTGCTTTTCACGTACCCGGTCGGCTCCCACCAGAATAGCGTCGATCCCGGGATGCAGTTTACCTGATGCTTCGGCCTGTTCTAATAAGGCCTCAGGGACATGTTCAAACTCAACAGTCAGCGCGTCTGCCAGTTCAATGGCCTGCTCAAGGGTATAATCAAGCGGCGCTTTACTGACCGGGTGAACCACAGCATTATTATTCACATCCACCGCCATGACATTGATGCCCAGCGGCGCGCCATCAAGATACATCATCTGTGCCAGCTGTCCGGCACCATATACCAGCACCTGCATTGTTACAGCTCCAGTTTACCGTTTGCTAAAACCGTGTCAGTTTGTTGTTGGCGAAAGGCAATAATTGCTTCACGAACCGCCGGGTCCTGTAAGGCAACCACCTGAGCAGCCAGCAAGCCGGCATTTGCTGCCCCCGCTTCGCCAATTGCCAGGGTGCCAACGGCAACGCCTTTAGGCATCTGCACGATAGACAGTAGTGAATCCAGGCCATTTAATGCTTTAGACTTCACCGGGCAACCGAATACCGGTAAGTGAGTGTGAGCGGCAATCATGCCTGGTAGATGGGCGGCCCCGCCTGCACCGGCAATGATGGCGCAAAAGCCATTTTGCTCTGCCTGCTCGGCAAATTCGACTAACAGATTAGGAGTGCGGTGTGCCGAGACAACCTGTGCCTCAAATTCAACACCGAATTGTTTGAGCATTACTGCCGCGTTTTGCATTGTTGGCCAATCCGATGTCGACCCCATCACAATTGCGATTTTCGCCATTTTGCCGTCCTCACAGACTTTGCGTTTACTAATCCGCTTAACTCGTGGTTGAGCAGTGCTTGAAAAGCGGCCGATATTAGCTCATTTTGCCCCGTTTGCCCATAGTAAGCATCTATTTGTGGTAATTACAAACCGCCTGTAAACGGATATTTCCCCAGTTTCAACGCAGCTCGGAAAATATAGATAGAGATAAATGAGTTTTTAGTATATTTTTAGACAAACGCTATCATGGGATGCTTTATGAATACATTGACGTTCAGACTACTTGAAGTTTTTCAGCAGGTTGTTGATTGCGGTTCGGTAACCGCTGCCTCTAATGCCCTGCAACTGTCACAGCCTACCGTGTCACTTCAACTTAAAAAACTAAACAGTATTATTGGTCTGCCTCTGATTGAACACTTTCAGGGCAGCGTGCAACTCACAGAAGCCGGCGCCGCAGTATACCGCTGCGCTCAGGAAATTTTATCTTCACAGGATAAACTGAAAAGCCAGATCAGCGCCTTGCAGGGAGTGGAAGTTGGCTCCCTTAAACTGGCTGTAGTAACCACTGCCAAATACATCATTCCGCCAATGCTCAGCCCGTTTTGCAAACAGCATCCTAATATCGATGTACGCTTTACCGTTGGTAACCGCGAGCAGATTGCCGAGCGTTTAATGCAAAATCGAGATGACCTGTATATTTTCACCTATCCGCCCGAAGATGACGATTTGGTCTGCGAACCGTTTCTGGCCAATCCACTGGTTGTGATTGCCCCGCCAGATTACGACGGACCAGACAATTGTAGCTTAGCTAAACTGCAAAACGCCAAGTTTCTGCTCAGAGAGATAGGCAGTGGTACCCGCCGCACACTGGATGAGTACTGCGATAAGCACGATGTGCAGTTGCGCAACAATATGGTCATTGAAAGTAACGAGGCGATTCGTCTGGCCGTCTCTGCCGGCTTGGGGCTGGCGGTGCTGTCTCAGCATACGCTCGATCAGTCGGCCATCGACAGCGTTAAAGTCCTTAATATCACCGATTTTCCGATTCAAAGTACCTGGCAGGTGGTAACCAACCGCCGACGCCCAATCAGTCTGTCGGCCCAGGCGTTTCGTCAGTCACTGCTTGATAACCCACGTACTTGATCAACATGGTAAATAAGCTGGTGCGCCGCACCGGCTTACTTAAATAATCATTCATACCGGCACTCAGACAAGCTTTTCGGTCTTCATCAAAAGCATTGGCGGTAAGGGCTATAATGGGAATACCGGACTTGTCACCGGGCAAATCGCGGATCGCCCGGGTTGCAGAAAAGCCATCCATCACCGGCATCTGACAATCCATTAAGACCAAATCAAAATCGACTTTAGGGATAACTTCCAGCGCCGCAGCGCCGTCTTTGGCGCGTAGACATTTAATGCCCGCGTCCTTGAGCATATCGAGGATTATTTCAGCATTAATGTCATTATCTTCCACCACCAGGATTTTTAGGCCCTCAGGGAGCGTGAGCACAGCTTGTTCCGGTGCCTGCTCTACCTGGGTAGAGGTGGGTAATGGTAACTTAACAATAAACTCACTGCCCTGTTGCTGTTCACAGTTAAGCTCAATAGTACCGCCCATTAAATCAATCAGTTTGCTGGTAATTGACAAGCCAAGACCAGTGCCACTGAATTGCCTGGAGCTTGATCCATCGGCCTGAACAAACTGCTCGAAGATAGTCTGCTGCTCCGCTTTCTTAATACCAATACCGGAGTCTTTAACGGCAATCACGAGCGTGCCATCCTTGTACACGACCTTAATTACAACACCGCCGATAGCGGTAAATTTCACCGCGTTACTCAACAGATTATTTAAGATTTGGCTTATCTTGCCGGCATCGCCGAGCAAAAATGACGGTATGCTATTGTCCCAAACTACTTCAAGGCTCAGTTGTTTACGACTGGCTGCCTGACGATGAATTTCGGCACAAGCCTGAATAATCTGTTGTGGTGAAAAGGGGTGGCGGGTCACTTCCATTTTACCCGCTTCAATCTTCGACCAGTCCAGAATACTGTCGAGGATCAGCAGCAGGTTGTTGGCCGACTGCACTATAACCTGAATACGCTGCCTGACATCATCCGGTAAGGATTTCTCAAGCAGGTTTTCGCAAGTCCCCAGAATACCGTTCATCGGCGTGCGGATCTCATGGGACATATTGGCCAGAAATTGAGATTTCGATACATTGGCCGCTTCGGCCTGGGTCAGCGCCTGAATTAACGAAGCGGTTTTCTCCTCGACTCGCTCGGTGAGGGTGAGGTTGAGCTTTTCAAGTTCTTCGTTGAGGGTCCGCTGACGCTGGCGCGAGGTGGAAAGTTCATCAAAAGCACTCACCAGGCGCTCTCCCAACTCGCTAAACTCTATCGCTAATCCGGATAGTTCTTGCAGTTGCAGGCGATTTTGACTAAATGACGGCATTGGCACCGGTGACTCCTGAGAATAGCCGGCGAAGGTTTTCATTAGTTCGCGCAGCGGCCGGGCGAAAACCTGTGCCACCCGTCCACCAACAATAATTCCTACCAGCCCCAGCGCAAGAAGTAGAAACAGTGCCCAGCGCACATAGTCAGTGCTCATTGACATATAGCTACTGTTTTCAAACAACATGGTTACCGTCCAGCCCGAGATAGGATCCCGCGATTGAGCAATAAACCAATCCCGTGACAGCGCTGACTGCCGGGAAAAACAACTGTCCTGGTTACAGCCCGGCAATTCCGGACGTTGCAGGGCTTCAAGGCTGAGCTCCGGCGATGCATAAACCACTTTGCCGGCCTCATCGCGGTAAATCGTCCAGAATCCGGGTAAATTACGACTGTCATATTCAATAAAGCTGCTGAGGTTGAGCGAACCTTCGAGGATCCCCCTGAGGTTGCCTTCTCCGTCGTAGAGCGGAGTGGCAATGGCCACAATGGGGTCGTTGCCGAAACCCCGGCCCTGAAACGCCTGCGATACAAAGGTCGACTCGGTCTGCATGGCCTGAATGAAATATTCGCGCTCAGCCACTACTGCCTGATTCAGTCGCTTCGCCCGGCTCAGCAGGTTAGTCGGGTAAGAATGGGTAACAACACCTTTTTCATCGGCAATCAAAAAAGTGAGAAACTCCGGAAACTCCTGAGCCAGGTTAGACAGCGTTTCATCAGCGATAGCCGGTAACGGCGCACCGTGCTTCTGCGCAATCGCCATAGACCTGGCCGTTTTGCTGATGCCGGAGGCATGCCCATCGAGAAACCGGCTTAGCTCGGTACTCATGACCTGCGCCCGCTGAGTTATGTATAAGGTTAATTGTTGCGCCTGCTGGCGTTGTAACTGGCCGACATGTACATAAGTCATAATCAGTACAACAAAGAAAAACAGAGTGGCAAACATGTAGCGGAACAGGGTTTCTACATTGAAGTGGAGCTCATTACCCACCGGTAGATAACGCAGCAGCGTCATAAACAATAAATGGCCAGACAAACAGGAAAAAATACCGCTTATCCAGGTAATGGAGTAAGCCGTAAAGGCCATGGTGGGAGAGCCACTGTAGGTTGCATAGGCAAACACTATATAAACCGGCACAATCAGCGCGCTCCACCAACCAATCCCCAGTTTTAAGGGACTCAGCGCATCCGCTTTGTTCGACAATGCATTTATCAGCAAAGGCTGCACAGCCAGAAAGGCGATCATAAACGGGTCGTTGCCATGCACCAGCAACACAGCATAGACGGCAGTAGACACCACCAGTGTAAGGGAAAAAGAAAGCAATAAGGCGGCAGCGATAGCAAAACCACCACCAAAAAACACCACCCCGCCGGTTTCCAGCGGGGCAGGGATTAGATTAACCGCAACTCCGGCCAGCGCCAGAGCAAGCGCCTGCAGCAACCTGTTTTCCATAGGGAATTATTCTGCGTTAGCATCCATGTAATCGAGAGTCAGATTGGTGAGTACCCGCACACCCAGTTTCATCCCGGCATCGTCAACATAAAACTCCGGCGTATGGTGAGCCGGCGAGTCTTCCACAGATACATCAAGGGGTTTACCGCCCAGCCACATAAATAACCCCGGCACTTTTTCCTGATAGAAAGAAAAGTCCTCAGCACCGGTGACCGGCTTAGCCAGTATGGTGTTTTGCTTGCCCGCCGTACGTTCCACCGTTGGGATCATTTGCGCGGTGAGTTCCGGGTCGTTATAGGTAATAGGGTAATTATAATCCAGTGGCAGGGTGAGCTCGGCCTTAGCGCCCATGCTGTCAGCAATACCCTTAACCTTACGAGCCATCGCCTCGTAAACGTGTTCTCGCGCGGCATGGTTAAGGGTACGAATAGTACCAACCAGCTCAACCTCGTTAGGAATGATATTCGAGCGGTTACCGCCATGGATGGAACCAATGGTTACCACTGCGGCATCATCAATGATTTTCAGTTCACGGCTGACGATGGTTTGCAGTGACATGATCATCTGTGCAGCAGTGGTGATGGGGTCGACACTCTTCCACGGGTAAGCGCCATGAGCCTGCTTACCGTGGATGACGATTTTGAAGGGGTCTACCGCGGCCATGGTACCGCCAGGGTTATAGCTTACCGTGCCGATATCGTTATTAGCGCTGATATGCAGGCCGAAAATCACGTCTACATCCGGGCTCTTTAAAACGCCTTCCTGCACCATAACTTCGGCTCCGCCCTTTTCACCAGCGGGCGCGCCTTCCTCTGCAGGCTGGAAAATAAACTTCACCTTGCCATGCAGCTTATCTTTCATTGAAGTTAATACCGACGCCGCCCCCATCAGCATAGCCATATGGGTATCATGACCACAGGCATGCATGACCGGCACGTCATTACCATTGTATTCGCCGCGCTGTGTAGAACGCCAGGGCAGATCATTTTCCTCAGGTACCGGTAAGCCATCCATATCGGCCCGTAACGCGACTACCGGGCCAGGCCGGCCGCTGTCCAGAATTGCCACTACGCCGGTTTTTGCAACACCGGTTTGCACTTCAAGATTTAGTGAACGCAGGTGCCGGGCCACGTACTCGGCAGTTTTAAATTCACGATTGGATAACTCAGGGTACTCATGCAAATGGTGGCGCCAGCTAATGACCTCACTCTCAATCTCATTGGCCAACCGATCCACTTCACCGGACTGAGCAAAAACAGGCAGGGAAAAAAGAGGTAGCAGGGCAGCAAGTACGACGCGACGCATAATGTTATCCATAAAATTACAATAACTTTACACTACCCCGTTTGCTCAAAAATCACAAAAAAAACCGCTGTCAGGCAGCGGTTTTTAGCAAAATATAAACTAATGATTAACTTCGCTGGCGCTTCATCGCGTCGAAGAACTCATCATTGGTCTTGGTCATGGAAAGTTTATTGATAAGGAATTCCATGGCGTCGATTTCTGACATTTCATGCACAATCTTGCGCAGGATCCACATCTTTTGTAATTCGTCCTGACCGGTGAGTAGCTCTTCACGGCGCGTACCAGAGCGATTAAAGTCAATAGCCGGGAATACACGCTTTTCAGCAATCTTACGATTAAGGTGCAGTTCCATGTTCCCGGTACCTTTAAACTCTTCGTAGATAACTTCATCCATCTTAGAGCCGGTATCAATCAGTGCAGTGGCGATGATGGTTAAGCTACCACCTTCTTCTACGTTTCGGGCGGCACCGAAGAAACGTTTTGGTTTGTGCAGTGCGTTAGCATCCACACCACCGGTAAGTACTTTACCTGATGATGGAATAACCGTGTTGTAGGCACGCGCCAGACGGGTGATTGAATCCAGCAGGATAACTACGTCTTTTTTGTGCTCAACCAGGCGCTTGGCTTTTTCAATAACCATCTCAGCGACCTGAACGTGGCGGCTGGCCGGCTCATCAAAGGTAGAGGCAACCACTTCACCACGCACCAGACGGTGCATTTCGGTAACTTCTTCCGGACGTTCGTCAATTAGCAACACCATCAGTTCACAATCGGGGTGATTAGCCGCAATAGATTGTGCGATGTTTTGCAGTAATAAGGTTTTACCCGCTTTCGGTGGTGCCACAATCAGACCACGCTGACCTTTACCAATAGGTGATGCCAGGTCCAGTACGCGGGCGGTAATATCTTCTGATGAACCATTACCACGCTCCATGCGCAAACGTGAATTTGCGTGCAGTGGGGTTAAGTTTTCAAAGAGGATTTTATTACGGGAGTTTTCTGGCTTGTCGAAGTTAACTTCGCGGATTTTTAACAGGGCAAAATAACGCTCACTGTCTTTCGGCGGGCGAATTTTCCCGGCGATGGTATCCCCCGTGCGCAGGTTAAAGCGTCTGATTTGGCTGGGTGAAACATAAATATCATCTGGCCCCGCAAGATAAGAAGAGTCAGCAGAGCGCAGGAAGCCGAAGCCGTCCTGGAGGATTTCCAGTACGCCGTCGCCAAAAATGTCTTCGCCACTTTTTGCGTGGGATTTTAGAATCGAGAAAATAATGTCTTGTTTTCTCGCGCGGGCCATATTTTCGAGGCCCATTTCTTCGGCAAGGGCGACCAATTCGCTGATTGGCTTATTCTTAAGTTCCGTTAGATTCATACTGGTGGGTCTTTGTGCTTGAACGTCTTTTAGGGAAATTCGTTAATTAATAAGAATAGTGCTTGAGCCCGGAGGCGGGCTAGTAAGGATGCCAGGCAAGCCTAGACCTTGTAAAGGTAGCACCATATTTTACTATCGTCCAGACTAAATCCCGTAAATGTTAAAAAAAGATTGCGAAACCCTCGCAGCCCTTTTTTCTTCTATGCCGGCACCGGCTGTGGTTGCTCAATACAGCGTAACAACATGGCCATCTCAGGAGAGAATCCCGCAACCGCCGGGATCTTAACTTTATAACCACTGCCCGGTGCTACCACTAATGTTTCATCTTGCTGGGAGCGCAAGGTATCAAGGACAATCTCGGTATTTCCGGCCGGTGTCATCACTTCCAGTTTGTCGTTAACGCTGAAGCGGTTCTTTACTTCCACGTACCACCAGTCGTTGTCACCATGGGTTACCTCACCCACCAGCTGACGGGTATCACTGGCTGAATTACCGCGGGCATATTGCTGATAGTCCTGATGGTTATGGCGTTGCAAAAACCCATCGGTATAGCCCCGGTTCGCCAGGTGCTCCAGTTCCAGGAACCAGTCGGCATCGAATGCCTCGCCCCGGCAGGCTGCATCAATAGCCTTACGATAAACCTGAGCGGTACGTGCGCAATAGTAAAAAGACTTGGTCCGCCCCTCTATTTTCAGCGAATCCACGCCAATCTCCACCAGCCGCTGAACATGCTGAATTGCCCGTAAGTCGCGGGAGTTCATTATGTAAGTCCCGTGCTCATCTTCAAAGGCGGGCATGGGTTCATCGGGGCGCTGGGGTTCGGTTAATAAGAATGCCTGGTCAGTAGGTGTGCCCATACCCAGAGTTGGCTCAACGGCATCACGAGCAGGAATAAACTGGCCGACTTGATTATCCACTGCTGCCTCCGCTTTATATTCCCAGCGACAGGCATTGGTGCAGGCCCCCTGATTAGGATCCCGTTTATTTATATAGCCGGATAACAGACAACGTCCCGAGTAGGCCATACACAAAGCGCCATGCACAAACACTTCAAGTTCGATATCCGGGCAGCGCTGGCGAATTTCTTCAATTTCGTTTAATCCCAGCTCCCGCGACAGGATAACCCGCTTGATCCCCTGCTGCTGCCAGAACTTTACAGCCGCCCAGTTCACGGCATTGGCCTGCACTGACAGGTGAATAGGTAAGTCAGGAAAATGCTCGCGAGTGAGCATTATTATGCCCGGGTCCGACATGATCATAGCATCTGGTTGTAACTCAGCCACCGGCGCCAGGTCCTGCACGAAGGTTTTTAACTTGGTGTTGTGCGGCGCAATATTATTAACGATATACAGCTGCTTATGGTGAGCACTGGTGTAATCCCGGGCTTCCTGCAATTTGGCCAGGGTAAATTCGTTGTTGCGTACTCGCAGTGAATAACGGGGCTGACCAGCATATACCGCATCGGCGCCATAGTGCAGTGCGTATCTCAGGTTTTTCATCGACCCGGCGGGTGACAGTAATTCAGGTTTTCGCATAACGTTAAAATGACCGGTTAAAAAAAGCGCCGAAGCTTAACCAACCTATGTAGTAATGGTATTAACCGAGATCAAATAATGCGTTTTTCGGGCACAAAAAAACCGGCTTAAGCCGGTTTTCTCAGTACGATTTTCACCGTATCAGATGTTTTCGTTCAAAAACTCAGTCAGCTGCGCTTTTGACAGTGCACCCACTTTAGTGGCTGCAACATTACCGCCTTTGAACAGCAATAACGTAGGGATACCACGGATACCGTATTTCGGCGGAGTTTCATTATTTTCATCGACATTCAGCTTGCCAACTGTTAACTTTCCTTCAAAGTCGGTTGCGACCTCTTCCAGAATAGGGGCAATCATTTTACACGGGCCACACCATTCAGCCCAGAAGTCAACCAGCACAGGACCTTCAGCATTGATAACATCTGCTTCGAACTTATCGTCAGTCAACTGGATAATTTTGTCGCTCATTCTTTTCTCCGTAATTGGTCTGTCGCTGAATTGTTCAGCTCTACCATAAGTGTTATATAGAAACTGTTTTTTAATGCAAGCACTGATAAGCTATAAGCTATGCAAACAACTCATTTAACCGAAACACATTTTTCCGATTTACCCATCAATAGCAAAGTCATTGATGCCTTAAATGCTGCAAATTTTACGCATTGTACACCAATTCAGGCGCTAAGCTTACCTCCTTTATTAGAAGGTAATGACATAGCCGGCCAGGCCCAAACCGGAACGGGTAAGACCATGGCATTTCTGGTCGCAACTTTCCACCATATTTTGAGCCGGGAACCAAATCCTGACGGTGAAAAGGTAGGGCCAAAAGCCATCATTATGGCGCCTACACGGGAACTTGCCGTACAAATTTACAATGATGCAGAACTGCTTAGTAAGCATACAGGGCTTTCACTTGCTCTCATTTATGGGGGCGAAGGTTACCAAAGTCAACGCGAAACTTTGCAGGATGGGGTAGATATCGTCATAGGTACGACAGGCCGCATACTGGATTATTATAAACAAGGCGTGTTTTCGCTGAATAATATCCAGGTTGCCGTACTCGATGAAGCAGACCGTATGTTTGACCTTGGCTTTATCAAGGACATTCGCTTTTTATTCCGTCGTATGCCGCCTGCCGCTGAACGCCTGAGCATGCTGTTCTCAGCCACGCTAAGCTACCGTGTGCAGGAACTGGCTTACGAGCATATGAACAATCCTACTCACGTACAGGTTGAAGCCCAGCAAATGACCGCAAGTCGCGTGTCAGAAGAATTATTTTACCCGTCAGACGACGATAAAATAAAGCTGCTGCTAACCATGATGGAAGAAGAATGGCCGGACAAAGCCATTGTATTTTCTAACACCAAGCATGGCTGTGAGCGCGTTGCCGACTGGCTTGAAGCCGACGGTCACCGGGTCGGTCTGTTAAGCGGCGATGTGCCGCAGAAGAAACGCCTGGGTATTCTGGAAGACTTTACCGGCGGCAAACTGGACATTCTGGTCGCCACCGATGTAGCAGCCCGAGGCCTGCATATCGAAGCCGTTTCCCACGTTTTCAACTATGATTTACCCGACGACCCGGAAGATTACGTACACCGTATCGGCCGTACCGGTCGGGCCGGAAAAAGCGGCGTAGCAATTAGTTTTGCCTGTGAGAAATACGCGCTCAACTTGCCGGGCATCGAAAGCTATATTCAGCATGCGATTCCGGTTACGGAATATGTGCAGGACGCCTTGCTTGACGATATTAAGCCACCGAAACCGCGCCAGCGTCGCCAGAACCGTCGCCCGTCTTCGCGTCGCAATAACTCAGGCAGAAGTTCAGGTAAGCGCCCACAGCATAAAAAGAATTAATGTCGCAGTAAAACGTTATGCAGCCACAAACCGATTTTGACGCCGAGACGCTCGGCGAATACTACGCCGCCGTAGACCTCGGGTCGAACAGCTTTCATATGGTGGTTGTACATGTTGCCAATGGCAGCGTGCAGATCATCGGTAAGGTAAAACAAAAGGTCCGCCTGGCGGCCGGTCTCGACAAAGACATGGTTTTAAGTAAAGAAGCCATGCAACGGGGCTGGGATTGTTTGCAGACGTTTGCCGAGCGGTTACAGGACATTCCGGCTTCTAATATTCGTATTGTTGCTACGGCAACATTGCGTCTGGCTGTTAATGCTCAGACCTTTATCGATAAAGCAGAGAAAATCCTCCACCATCAGCTCGACGTCATTCCCGGCGAAGAAGAAGCCCGGCAGATTTACCTTGGCGTGGCCTATACGTCGGCTAATCAGGGCAATTCCCTGGTGATTGATATTGGCGGGGCCAGTACCGAAATTATCATCGGTAATGATATGCAGCCTATCCATATGGTCAGCCTCGATATGGGCTGTGTGACTTTTATGGAGCGCTATTTCCTCGACGGCGAGCTTTCGGAAGCTAACTTCCAGCGCGCCAAAGAAGCTGCCTACGAGCTACTTGACCCGGTTGCCGATGCTTTCCTTTGCTTTGACTGGCAGAACTGTCTGGGCGCGTCTGGTACGCCTCAGGCGATCACTGAAATTCTGGTAAAGCAGGGGATCAGCGATGCTATCCGGATTGACTATCTGTATAACCTTAGACAGCAGTGTATTGACTGTGGCAACCTGAAAGATTTGGTGATCGATGGTCTTGAGCCTAATCGACAGCCTATTTTCCCAAGTGGCCTGACTATTCTGCTGGCCTTGTTTGAACGATTGAAAATCCGCACCATGAATATTTCCGGCGGCGCGCTCCGCGAGGGTTTGATTTATGGCATGCTGGATAACCTTAAACATAACGACCGCCGTACCCAGACCTTAAATACCGCCATTCGCCGATACCATATTGATAAGCCCCATGCGGTTAACGTAAAGCAACTGGCAATCAATTTGTGTAAGCAGCTCTGTCAGCAATCGACGTTTTGTCATCTGGACACCGAGACGGTGCTGGATGCAGCCGCCATGCTGCACGAGATTGGCTTGCATATTGAGTATAAAAAGCACCATGAACACGGCGCCTATATTCTTAATTATATAGATTTACCTGGTTACACGCGCTTACAGCGAGCCGCTATCAGAGACCTGGTAGGCGGTCATCGTCAGGCTATCGATTTGCAACCTTTTGCCTTGTATCACGAGGACGTAAAGCCCATGCTGGAAGGTTTGCTGCGGATCCTGCGAATTGCGGTAGTTGTGTGTTTACGCCGCCATCAGCAACATATTCCTGCCATTGAGCTGAAAGTCGACGGCCTCGACTGGACGCTGACATTCCCGGAGAAATGGCTCAAAGAGCATCCTCTTATTAATGCGGAACTGGTTAACGAAGCCTGGTTACAGCATAAAGCAGGCTGGCACCTTACCTGTCAGTAGGGCCAGCCAGTCAGGAAGCTTAGCGGTTTTGCAGCAGACGGGCCGCTTCAGGAGCAAAATAAGTTAAAATGCCATCGGCACCGGCACGTTTAAAGGCCAGCAGAGATTCCAGGATAACCTGCTCACGGTTAAGCCAGCCATTGTCGAAAGCCGCCACGTGCATGGCATATTCACCACTCACCTGATAAGCAAAGGTCGGCACTGCCAGCTCAGACTTACAGCGACGAACGATATCAAGATAAGGCATGCCCGGCTTAACCATGACCATATCAGCACCCTCTTCCAGATCCAGTGCAATCTCAGTCATGGCTTCATCGCTATTGGCCGGATCCATCTGATAGGTTTTCTTATTCCCGCCTTTGATATTTGCTGCAGAGCCGACCGCGTCGCGGAAAGGCCCGTAGTAAGCTGAAGCATACTTAGCAGCGTAGGCCATGATACAGGTATGGACAAACCCAGCCTCTTCCAGCGCATCACGAATAGCGCCAATGCGACCGTCCATCATGTCTGAAGGAGCGACAATGTCCACACCGGCTTCGGCATGTGATAACGCCTGTTTAATTAAAATTTCGACCGTTTCGTCGTTCATCACATAGCCGTCTTCATCGATCAGGCCATCCTGCCCATGGGACGTGAACGGGTCTAGTGCAACATCAGATATAAGCATCATTTCCGGTAATTCGGCTTTCAGCGTACGGATGGCAGTTTGTGCGATTGCGTCAGCATTAAAGGCCTCACTGGCACACAAGGTCTTTTTCTCCATAGGCGTGACCGGGAATAACGCCAGACTACGGATCCCCAGTTCATAAGCCTCTTTAGCAGCTTCTACCAACAGATCGATGGATAACCGCTCTACGCCGGGCATGGAAGGCACAGCTTCGCGCTGGTTACTGCCAGGCAGCACGAATACCGGATAAATAAGATCGGCAGCAGTGAGTTGGTTTTCGGCAACCATCGCGCGTAATCCCTCGGTACGACGCAATCGACGCATGCGGCGCGGCAGATATTGTGAATAGCTCATAGTTTTGTCTCAATGTGGTTTAACTGAGGTAACAACAACCCGGTTTCGACCGGCCTGTTTAGCGGCATACAGCCTTTCATCGGCCAGTTTAAGCAATTCTATTTCGGCATCTTCATGGGAAATAATTGCACTGGCAACACCGCCACTCAGGGTTAGTGAAATGCTTTCATTATCGATAATACAAGGGGTATCGGCTAACTGCTGACGAATCGACTCAATGAGCTGGCCGGCCCCCTCGGTCTCGGTATTGGGTAAAATAATAGCAAACTCCTCGCCACCGTAGCGGCACACGTCGTCGGACGGGCGCTTAAGTAAGCTATGCAGCATTTGCGCAACATGGCGAATACAGGTGTCGCCAACACTGTGACCGTATTGATCGTTAATTTGTTTAAAGTGATCGATGTCTATCATCGCCAGTGCCAGTGGTGTTTGCTCTCGCCGGCTGCGTCGCCCTTCGGCTTGTAAGCGCTTGTCAAAGTGCCTGCGATTGCGGATGCCGGTGAGCGGGTCGATGGTATTGAGTTTTTCCAATTCGCGGTTAGCATCCGACAACTCACGCAGCGCAATTTCAAGCTCCAGCGTGCGCTCCTGCACTTTGTATTCCAACTCATCCTGAGTCCGCCGTTGCAGCTCAATTAGCTCCTGTTTTGCCGACACTGACTCGCGTTCCTGATCAAGCGCCTGCTCCTTTGCCTGCATCATCTGATCGCGCTGGCGACTGTAACTCATGGCGAGGATAAACGATAACATCAGGGCTTCGATAGTGGCACCGTACACCAGCAGTACCTGTGACGGAATGCTGATATTCAATACACCAAGATTATCCAGGCTGGCCGACAAGGCACTGATTAACAGCGCACTCCACGCCAGCGCGTAATATCCGGCAATATTGATGCGGCGCACGGCAAACCAGATGGCCACCCCCATAATCAGAATAACCGTGATAGTAAGCAGCATTAAAAAGACTTTAATCGAGATGGCATAATCGAGCAGCAATGCGCTCACTGTTAATACCAGAAATGATAGCGCCAGGGCTCTGAAGCATTTGGTAAAGAACGGGCTGTGTTGCCGGACTTCCAGCAGTGAACCTGAAAAAATGACCGCAAAGAACAGCGTGGCGCTGGCCAGAAACCCGACGGCCTGGCTTTGAAACCAAACCTGGTTGGGCCACAGGTACTTATAACCAAAGCCATGCAGACTCGCCAGCGTGAGGCCAAAGCACAGTACGTAACCGGTATAAAACAGAAAGGTCAGATTACGGGTGGTAAAAAAGAAAAACAGATTACTTAGCCCAATGGCCAGTAACAGGCCAAAGAACAGGCCCATTATCAGGTTGGTATTGGCGGTATATTCACTGAATGCCTGGCGCTGCCAAACCTTTACCGGTAATTTCACCACACTGGATGACTGCACCCGCACAAACACCTCTGCCGGCCGGTCATTTTCCGGCAGGGCAAATAAAAAGCTGTTGTAACGCAACTCGCGTTGATTAAAGGGTTCGTTATCACCCGCCGAAAAATGGTGCTGCGCTTCACCCTGCACCACCCACAGGTCAATATTATCCAGCAGGGGGTAATCAATTTCGATATAGGACGGCTGACTATCAAGACTGGCAGAGGCTAACGAAAACCTTACCCAATGGGCTTTATCGCTGTAGCCAAAGCTGATTGGGTTGGTAACCGGGTGCCAGTCGGTATTAGTCTGTGCCTCTAGCTCGGTTAAGGTACCTGGCGACGTGCCTGCGACAGCAGCTCGCAAGTCAGGCGAAAAACTGTGCTGGGTATCATCAAGGGCAGACCGGGTGATTACAATAAGCACCGCCACAACCAACAGGCTGGTTAGTATAAATAACCACTTTTCTGTAACCAGTTTGGTTGACGCAAAAAGCTGCATACTATTCGCTCTGTTAGCCAAATAACTGTTTGGCGTTGTTAAAGCTGATATTTTGTACCTGTTCAACACTCAGCGTTTTGATCTGAGCGACAGTTTGGCCAATATGCGGCAAACAGGCCGGCGCATTATTGCGCTGTCTCGGCTTCCGATCCTTAGGATACAGATAGGGCGCATCGGTTTCCAGAATAAGCCGCTCCGGGGGCAGCTCGCTTAGCGCTTCTCGTAGTGACTCTCCGCGTTTAGCATCACACACCCAACCGGTAATCCCTATGTACAGTCCCAGTGCCAGGTAGGCTCGCATTTCTTCAGGAGTACCGGTAAAACAGTGGGCAATCCCGCCTGCCAGCTTGCTTTTAAACGGTTCGAGAATAGCCAGTTGTTCGGTAAAAGCGTCCCTTTCATGCAGATATACCGGCTTGTTGAGCTCAACCGCCAACGCCAGTTGTTCAGCAAACACGGCGCGCTGCACATCACGGGGAGAGAAATCTCGGTTAAAATCCAGACCGCACTCCCCCACTGCCACTACGCCGGGCTGTTTAGCTCTTTCCCGCAATTCCTGCCAGTGTTCAGGACGGGCATCTTTAGCATTATGAGGGTGAACACCGAGAGTATAGCAGAGCTGTTCAGGATACTGTTGATAGTAATCTTCAGCCTGCTGCCATTCATTCGGATGCGTGGTGATAAGACAAAGTCTGGAGACACCGGCGGCTAGTGCGTTTTCTATGGTTTGCTCGACGGGCATACGCGCATCGAACATATTTACCCCGGCATCAAACCAGGTCATGTTATCGGATCCGCTTTACTTTTATGCGGCGATTTACGCCGTCATGACTTAAAAAGAACGCGCCGAGAAAACCGCGTTCGATAGTGACTTCCAAACCGGTGGTTAGCCGCATTGGCTGACTATCTTTTTGTTGCCACTGAGAGCCGTTATCCAGAGTGATTAGCAGTTTGCCACGGGCAGTCTCACCGAGTTGTGAGATAATGGCGGTGATTTCATCAATGTCTTCATCTACCGTTTTTGGTGGTAAACCGAAATCGGCTAGTGCCTGACTGCGCGGCTGAGTCTGCTTGCGCTCATCGCGCCGGGCCTGAGCTTGTTCAGACATGTTAGCAGCCTGCTTTTCACGTGCCTTTTCTGTGCCCGTGAAGGCTGGTTTCTGTGGCTTTCTCTGGTTGTTTTCAGATGGGGTATAACGCTCAAGGGCCGGGGATTGGATGGTATCAAAACAAGCCAGGCGCCGGGAGTCATTGTCGATGGCTTTACAGGATGCAATGGCCTGAAGCAGGTTGTCGGCATAGCTATTTCCCGACACCAGCCACAACAAAGCAGGTAAAATCAAAGCAGACAGTTTTTTCATGGCTGGCATCCCTTGGTTTGGTTTTGTTTTAGTGTCTCAGGCCATATGTTGTAAACAGTTTAGTCCTTCGCGGCGGACTATTCCTCATCATCTTCGTCATCGCGACTATACAATGCGCCGATAACTACACCGCACTCAAACAATATCCACATCGGGATAGCCAGTAACGACTGGGAAATAATATCAGGCGGTGTCAGCAACATACCGATCACAAATGCTCCGACAATAACGTAAGGCCGTTTCTGACGCAGGCTGTTGGCATCGGTTACGCCGGTCCAGCACAACAGCACTATGGCAATGGGGATCTCAAATGACACACCAAATGCAAAAAATAGCTTTAAGACAAAATTAAGATAACTGTTGATATCGGTAGCAACAGTAACGCCTTCCGGGGCCACGGAGGTAAAGAATGCAAACACCACCGGAAATACCACGTAATAGGCGAACGCCATACCGGCATAAAACAGCAGGGTACTGGAAAACAGCAGCGGTGCTACCAGCTTTTTCTCGTTGCGATACAACCCCGGCGCAACAAAACCCCACACCTGAAACAGCACATAAGGGATAGCAATGAAAAACGACAGCACCATGGTTAACTTGAAAGGTGCGAAGAAAGGCGAAGCGACATCCGTGGCAATCATGGATGAATTAACCGGTAACGTCCGTAACAGCGGCTGAGCCAGCAACTGATAAAGATCGTTAGAAAAATAAGCCAGGCAGACAAATACCAGAAATACGCTGAGGACAGCGCGCAGCAACCGTGAGCGCAACTCAATCAGATGCGATATAAGACTATTTTCTTCAGACATTTATGGCTTTTTATACGGTTTTTGAACAGATTCGGCAGCTTCTTTGAGTTCGTCCACGCTGTTTTTCAACTCCGGAGACAAATCCT
This sequence comes from Alteromonadaceae bacterium UBA2620, assembly GCA_002339125.1. Taxonomy (GTDB): domain Bacteria; phylum Pseudomonadota; class Gammaproteobacteria; order Enterobacterales; family Alteromonadaceae; genus Alteromonas. The sequence goes on along the minus strand of DDJQ01000141.1, from coordinate 1,746 downwards.
TGAGCCCTTGTTGTTCCGCTTTTTTTAAATTCTCATGCAACTCGTGAACCCGCAGTTGATGCTCGACTTCTTCCTTGAACCCACTGGCCACGTTTCTAATGCTTCGAATCGTTTTCAGGGTAGAACGCATAGCACCGGGTAGCCGTTCAGGCCCCAGCACGACAAGCGCTAATACACCGATTAACAGGATTTCCCAAAACCCAATATCGAACATTAGTGTTTTTCTTTAGTTTCGCTTTCTGTTTTTACAGATTCGCTACCAGCCTTTGGCTTTTCTTCCACTTTTGACTGTGGCTCTTTAAAGTCAGCGTCTTCTTCTGACACGGCTTTCTTAAACCCTTTAATGGCCCCGCCTAAATCCGAACCAATGCCTTTTAATTTTTTGGTACCAAATAACAGCACAACAATTACCAGCACGATGAGTAGTTGTACCCAACCAATATTACCCATAAAAACCTCTTGCTTACATCAATGACTACAGTATGCCATCGACTGTCAATTCAAACAGCACTTTTATCGATTAATCGCGATATTCTACCGACCTATTTGTGATAAGCCAGTATTGATTAGTCTGCCAGACAAAAAAATCGCAGGTCAGATCTGTGCCAGCAAATTGCGAAAATTTATTTGCAGCCACCGGCATTATCGCGCAAGCTAACTTAAACAGTGACAAGCATTTATATGGAAGTCAGGTGCTTAACTACCAATGTCCGAATTAGACACGCTAACAATAAAAGGAACTGGCTACCTTGTTTAAACACAGGCAATTCGCCAGATTACTGCTCCTTGGGTTATGGGTGAGTAGTCAGGCTCTCGGTCAGTCTGATGACACATCGGTCGAACGGGATAAGCCGCAGCAAAATCCGCCGGCTACAGAAAGCTGGCTGGATAACTGGCACAGTAATTTTAGTGAGTCAATGGATTACACCGCGCAACGTCTCGATGAGTTTTTTGCGTTGGCAGACAGTGACGAGCATGAAAATGCCAGGGCTGAAGGCAGAGTGCGGTTTGGCTGGGAGCCCCGTACCCGTGATCTGGCGGCGCAGGATTTTCGCTTCCGGGTCAGAGTAAAGTTGCCGGCTTTAAAAGACCGCGTAGACTTAATGCTGTCTGATGATGAAAGCTATGATCGCCAGGATTCCATTCGGGCAGCAAGGGATGCGGTTAACGAAAACCGCGATTCCACCACCCTGTCGCTGCGCTATCAGGAGGAACAGGACTCACCTATCTCTCACCGTATCGGTGCCGGAAGAAGGGGCCAGCTGTTTGCCAAAAGTCAGTACGAAAGCGATTACCACTTTACCGATGTTCTGAAGATGGATTATGACGCCGAGTTGTATTACTACACTCGCGATCAACTTGGCGCCGAACTTGGGCTTGATTTTACCTATCTGCTGGCCGATGAAAAGTATCTGCGCTTTAACAACCGGTACTATTACCGCGACCGCTTTGAAGACTGGTTCTGGCGACACGAAGTACAATATCTGCGGCCACTAACCCAGGAAAGTGCCATATTGTATACCGTTGTAACCAAAGGCCTGACCAAGCCCAATCACCACATCAATGAAGTGTATACCAGTGCCCGCTGGCGCACTAACTACTTACGCTCGTGGCTTTATTTTGAACTTGAGCCGTTTGTATTATGGCTTCGCAAAGAAGACTTTAAACCCTCTTACGGGGTGGCGATGCGCTTTGAGTTTTACTATGGCCGACAGTAATTAGCCAAAGGACTAAACCGCTCCGCGG
>DDJQ01000145.1:23364-64473 GCA_002339125.1 Alteromonadaceae bacterium UBA2620 | reverse complement strand
AAAGAAGAATGTGTTTCTTAGGAATGCCACACTGAAAAAGATACTACCACGCTTTCGCCAGCGGGCTTAGCTAGCAGCCAGAGCCTGACTAACGCGATCGTAAAACCCCGAGCCAGCTTAAGCTCAAAAGTCATCCGGCTTTATATCCTGCTAATTTACCTTTTTACCAGCCGTTAAATATTACGGGTCGTTCCAGATACAGATACCGGGCTGCCTTTTTCCTCAGACAGGCTAACCCTGATCACTGAAGGTGCTCCCATATCTTCGCCCTGACGGATAGTAAACTGACCGTTGTGGGGCCATTTGGCATCCCGCAGATAACCGGCAAAGGCAGCCGCTGCAGCGCCGGTAGCCGGGTCTTCGATAACGCCACCCGAGGCAAAAGCGTTTCTGACTACAAACACCTGCGGACTCTCAATATACACCAGCATAATGGTTACCAGCCCCAGCGCCTCCATAACAGCTTTACCCGCCGTCAGAGAGTACGCCATGCTGGCCAGAGTTTGCCTGCTTTGCAGCGGCAATACAATGTGGTTTGAACCACCATGAATATAAGCCGGAGATAATCGTGCGTCGAGATCCTGTTCAGACAAGCCGAAAAGGTTAAGCACCTGAGTAAGCTCATCTTTGGTAACCGGCCGACTATGAGTAGGTGGTGACGTTAGCGTAGCCGCCACGCCTTGTTCGGTTTGTACTGTATTAACGGCTATTTCAGCGCTGTTAATTGTGAGTTTATACTCGCCGACTCCTGCATGTTCACCTAACACCGCGCCAAGCGCTATGGTGGCATGGCCGCAAAATGGCACCTCGGATTCAGGCGAAAAATAACGTACCCGCCAGGCAGATTCATCCTCTGCAAGAGGATAAGCAAAGGCGGTTTCTGAATACCCCACCTCTGTTGCAATGCTGCGCATCTCACTTTCTGTCAATGGGTCTTTAAGTAACACCACACCGGCGGGGTTGCCACCTTTGTTCCCATCGCTGAATGCGGCTATACGTTGTACGTTCATAACTGTTCCTTACGCGGTAAATTAATGGGCTGATAGTTTTATAGAATATCACTGGCTACACTCTATTTTCACTGCCATTTGACAACCCTATCCTTGCCTTTTCCTTTCATGTACAGGTAAATTCGATGAATAACCTTTAATTTGAAAATCAGTTATGACAAAACAGATTGACCACCTCGATAAAGCCATTTTAACTGTGCTGGATAACAATGCCCGATTAAGTCTGGCAGAAATAGGTAAAGCGGTAGGCCTATCCGGGCCCGCCGTTGGCGAGCGAATGAAAGCGTTGCGACATAAAAGCATTATCGATGGTTTTGGCGTGCGGCTGGATATGCGAGCGCTGGGTTACAGCATTCAGGCGCTGGTAAGAATAAAGCCGAAGTCGGGGCAAATAAGAAAAGTGGAAAAACTGATTAGCGACGAGCCCCGGTTTATGGCCTGCGATCGGGTAACCGGTGAGGACTGCTTAATCGCACGCCTCGCCCTGCGGGATATCGCAGAACTCGATGACATTATGTTTCCGTTGCACGAATGTGCCGATACCAACACCTCTATCGTTAAATCATCGTTGTTCGAGCCCCGGCTGCCGCAGATCAATATCACTAAAGCGGCCCGCTAATGTTTATTGCCCGTTCGGGGTGATTGCTGTTCAGGAAGTTGGTTAAGTCGTGTCGCCATTGAATCGGCTTCCTGCCTGATCACACGGTCTGCGTCAATATCACTGAGAGGCTCAAGCGTATCCCGCTTCAGATAGCCGTCAGTAATCATAGACAAATAACGGCCGCAGCAAACCCGCAAAAACGAAGTGAAGTTGCCAACGTCATGGTCGGCATCGAGTGACTCCAGATACAGTTTGGAAATCAACTGGCTCACGCTCAGTTCGTCCCGGCTGGCGATTTCCTGCAGCACATTCCAGAAAAAAGTCTCCATGCGGATGGAGGTCACTACACCGTCTATTCGCATTGAACGGGTAGTGCTTGTCCACAAAGATGGCTCGGCATTAATGAATAATCCGCACACAGACTTCTCCCTCTATTTTACTTAAAGCAACGCCATAAACTGACTCAACAGAGCCGGGTGAGCCGGCCAGGCCGGGCCTGTTACCAACTTACCGTCGGTAACGGCTTCATCCATATTCAAGGCAACATAAGTGGCCCCTGCCAGTTTTATTTCCGGCTCGCACGCCGGGTAGGCAGAAACTTGCTTGCCTTCCAGCACACCGGCCGCAGCCAGTAACTGCGGGCCATGACAAATCGAGCTAACCGGTTTGTCCGCAGTAAAAAACGCTGTTACCAACGCCATGACATCCGCATTCAACCGCAGGTATTCTGGCGCCCGGCCGCCGGGAATATACAACCCATCATAATCTTCGGCCTTAACGTCTGCAAAGGTCGCGTTTAGCGTAAAATTATGGCCTGGCTTTTCGGTGTAGGTCTGATCGCCCTCAAAATCGTGGATTGCCGTTTTAATGGTATCCCCTGCCGATTTATCCGGACACACCGCATCCACCTGATGGCCACAGGCCAGCAGGGTTTGAAACGGCACCATGTTTTCATAGTCTTCGACAAAATCACCCGTGATCATCAGAATCTTGCTCATAGTGTTACCTCGATAATAAGTTAACGAATGCTGGTTGTTATACAAACACAGTTACATCACGGGCAGGTAACAACATAGTACTACATGATTAATATGCGTATGGAAAAGCGGAAACGTCAGGGAGATGTAAGCACCTCCCTGGTGGTCAATCAGGCCTTAAGCTCAACGTTAAAATAGCTGATAGCCAGCTGTTGAGCCCGGCTATTCACTTTTGCGGTTGTTTTCTCACGTAACCCGATATACAGGTCAATGCAGGCTTTGAAGGCCGGGATAAGGGTATCTCTTTCAGCCGTAGCAACCGTTTGTTTGAGCTCAGCGGCAAATGCCGGCAGGCGCTTTTCGATGGTACGTACTCCAGATGGAGTGAGCCCTGCCTGTTGTAATGCCAGCGGCGATAACACCACAGTACGTAAAAAAGACAAAAACTCCAGTGCTTCGAAATATTCCCCACGGGCAATTTTGCCTGCGCCGTAGTGCACCCAAATCCAGAAGCGGTCCTCTATCCACTGACAATCCGGTTGCGGATACCCATACTCACTGCTGGCGTAAATATCGGAAAGCAAAGAGGAGCGCTCCCAGATAACCTGAGTATTGTCGACCCGCTGTGCGGCATCCGTTAGCGACACAAATTTAAAATCAACGTGCACGAGCGACGGGTTACTTTGAGGCAACTCATACAGAGCAATAATCAGTCTCGGCTCCCCTACATGCTCGCCGGTAAAGCCTTCAATATAACCCGGTATAGCGTTTACCAGTTTAAACCGCTCAGCCATCACTTCATCTATAAACGCCGGTTCAATGGCAATAACCAGATCCAAATCACTGTATTGATCCATCTGATTGCTGGCGAACGAACCACTCGCGCCAATAGCGTTTACGCGCTTATCGCCCGAAAAAATACGAATAATGTCAGATAACAGCTGCTGATGTGCTGTGGGGAGGGTGCTTGGATATTTCATATTTTACCTATCAGGATTGATGTTAAGAACTGCCGGAGGCAGTTAGTGCGGTAAAATTAGCGCAGCATTACAACTTAAGGGATTTTGCTTCGCGATTCAATTAATCTGATTCACTTGTCAGGGCAAAAGTTAAGGCCACCGCGTAACAGTAACGCCATCAGATAGCGGGAACAGGCACTTTAATTGCGCCTTAATATCATGGTAGTGTTGAAATTAATAAGAACAAAAAATCATGTGATAAGGATTGTCCGTGCGAGGAATGGTTGGTGTAATAGGGGTAGCGTTGGTCGCCAGTGGACTTTGGTTTTATGCCACCGTGGAACCAGTTGATAATACTACTATTCTTACTGAAAATGCTTCCGACCAGGTTGCCATTAATTCATTGCCAAAGAAAAATGCGCTACCCGCTACTCAGGCTGATAATACGCCTGAAGAAACATTTATCCCCACAACCAACCGATGTGCGCAATTTCGCTACGACTTAAATCACACAAAAAGTAAATTTTTCGAACAAACCGACTTAACCCCTTACCTGGATAAAGGCTATTCCGCCGACGATATTACATTAGCTATTATACTTATGGATTCCCGGTTAAGTGCCGTTAGATGGCGGGACACTTATCGCAAACAATTCAGCCCGATTAATCAGGCCAACAAAATCTACGGCGGGCAAATAAAGTCAGACAATAAAGGTTGGATTAGCAGGAGCCCATTCGCGAGCGACGCGCGTACGCGCTGGGTGCTCAAAAAAGCGCGTGCAGGCGAAGTGCCGATAGGAACACTCCCTGATGCATTACTCCCCGATGATGTTGCAACACTAATACTCAACCAATCCATTGGTGATGACACCATAAAGCAATTTGCGTTAGCCCTGGACGATATCAATGCCTCACTGGGCGATGAGCAAGCTCTGGGGATGCTAAATATTCTGGATGCAGCCATCTGGGTTGGCCGCAATGATCTGGCCCGCTGGCTCATGAAACAAGGTGTTACGTTACAATTTGATCCTTTTATCGGTGGTCCACTGGATTTCGCCGTGGACCGACTCCATCAATTGGTGGGAATGACGGGTTCAGGAGGCAAGTCTGAAGATGTCACTCGGCAGTTGGCTTTTATTGATTATCTGATAGGACTCGGGCAGCAGGCCACGGTTGCGCCTTTTGAAAACGGTTATTTTGTTAACAACACCGGGCGCTCGTCCTATTTTTTTAAACCTGAAGGTGTTTCTTCCATACTGGAACGCTTCGGTTACAACCTGTTCGCCATACCAAAGACAATTCCACCAACCAAAACTGCAAAAACAACGCAATTGATGGACGAGTTATCAGCTCAGCAGCAGGCCTATGTTAGCGATAACGGCTATGCCACAGCCAATAAAATACAAGCACAATGTGAAGACTATCGAGCCAAAGTAAAACGTTATTGGAAACCTGAACTTATAGACGTAAGTGAATCTGAGGAAACCGATAAAACGCTATTTAATCGTGCTCCTGAATTAGTCAGTTGCAGACGTTCTGCCGATAATTACGAAGAGAAAAAAAGTGAGAATAAAAATACTCCTGCATACCTGCGTGCCAATATATTATGGAGAAGCGGCAATTACACACTTACCGCCTCCACCCTAAACACCGATCCTGAAATATTGCAACTTTTCTCTCATAATGCGCTGGCGGAATTCCCTACTACATATCCCTCCCTGATTAGTCTTGGCCTCATGCCAGACGAACTAAACTACCTGTTTTTTGATGACGGTATTACCCGGGGCCTTTCTGCCTCTACCCTGCATAAATTAAATGAATCAGGATTTGATCTGCATACCTTAGATCGCTACGGTCGCAGCTTGCTTTTTACTGCGATTCAGGCGATGAATCTGGAAGCTCTGACATTCCTGGTAGAGCAAAACGTGCCCTATTATCAACCCGATGATGCACCCGATCCGCTCTATCAGGCGCTTTACTTTGCCGCCACTCGCGGGCATGAGCAAAATGCGTATGAAATCGTTTCACAGCTAATGAGCTATCAGCCCACCATCACCCAGGCACACCTTAACCAGATGCTGTTGCTAAAACTCAGGTTTCGCCAAACCTATAACAACATCGTCGATGCTTTCCCTGCATTGGCTAGTGATGGAGATAATGCTGTTTACCCTACAGAAACTTGCGCTTTATGACTGCTACGCCAATTCGAGTAATTTCAGTTGAAAATTAACGCGATGTTATGCAGCTAGTCGAATCGCCCTTTTGATTCGCTACATCATCCCAATAATACTTGGTATGCAAACTAACAGGTATTTTCATGACTAATCCCTTGCCCCTGTCGATTCTCGACCTCGCCCATGTCGCCCAAGGCAGCTCCGTACGCGACGCTCTGCTGCGCAGTCAGGCCATCGCACGAACGGCTGAGCAGGCCGGGTTTACCCGTTACTGGCTGGCGGAACACCATGGCATGCGGGCGGTTGCCAGTGCCGCCACAGCGGTGCTGTTATCAAGCGTAGGTGCAGTCACCAACCGTATTCGTATTGGTTCAGGTGGCGTCATGCTGCCCAATCATGCGCCACTGGTGATTGCCGAACAATTTGGCACCCTTGCCGAGCTTTATCCTAACCGGGTAGATTTAGGTTTAGGCCGGGCGCCGGGCACTGATATGGCTACTGCCCGCGCGCTGCGCCGCGATATTCAGGGCGATGCCGAGCGCTATCCCGAGGATGTCGCTGAGCTTCAGCGACTGCTGGGCACGCCCGAGGACGGCCAAAAGCCCATTGCTGTGCCCGGCGCCGGCACTCACGTGCCAATTTGGTTACTCGGTTCCAGTTTATATTCAGCTCAACTGGCAGCCCACATGGGATTGCCGTTTTCCTTTGCATCGCACTTCGCGCCCGATATGCTCGGCGATGCCATCAGCATCTACCGGGCAAATTTTAAACCCTCTGCGCAACTGGCCGAACCTTATGTATCGGCAGGTGTAATGGCGATCATCGGCGATAGCGAAGACCATGCAAAACAGTTGTTTACCTCGGTTCAGCAACAGTTTGCTAACCTGCGTCGGAACGCCAACAAGCCTATGCCCCCCCCTGCGGAAGACATTCGCCTTGAGCTCAACGAAATGGAAATCCGCGGCATTAACAGTACGCTGCGCTACGCTCTGGTGGGTGATAAGGCTGCAGCAGAGGAACAGCTTAATCGGTTTGTAGCGGCATTCGGCGTAGATGAGGTGATTATTTCCTTTCCTATTTTCGAGCAAGCCCGGGTATTACAGGCTATAGAGGCAGTAGGTTCTATGCACATCAAATCACCGGCAATATAACAAGGTATTCATCGAACTGAATTTCTGTCACTCAGTTAGCGCCATCAGGATGGTTATTTATTAACCAATGAGCTATATTTTGCTACGCAGACATACATTGTCTCACGCAATCTGGCATATTGCCGATGGACTGGGGACAGAACACGATGGATACGTTCGATACTTTTATTATTGCAGTAGGTGTAGCACTGGTTTTAGTGGGGCTTTACCTGTTTATCTCCGGTAAACAGGGCGACGGCTCCCGCAATAGCAATGTGGAAGGTTTTGGCATCAAGATTAATGTCAGTAACCCTTCCATCATTCTGGTTGTCATTGGCATAGGGCTTATCTTATTGCCCAAATTTTTACCCAATACCCCGGATTCTAATCCTTATATTCCGCCCGACCCAATCGACGGACCTGGCCCTGGTACCGGGCGAGAACCCGTCATCCCCGTGCAGCCTACGGTGTATTATCCCGAAGGTGACTGGTATTTAGTGGGCTACACGCAAAATGGCGTCGATATTTCCATGTCAGTGGAAGCTAATGCCACCTTTAGCGCTAAGTCGTCTAACGGCGTGACCTGGCGAATGGAATTTGTTGCTACAGACATGTGGGGCAATATGTCACAGTATTTCTATTCGGGCACAATCTCCCACGCCGATGAGGGCTATTATTTCACCGTTAAACAAACTAACGATCCGAGTATCCCAAGTGAAGTACGTTCGCCACTGATAATGAATCTTGAAGACAATGGCCAGTTACATCTTGAATACGCCATTGGTGTTAATAACATCATTATTCACTGGATGAAGTTGAGTTAAGGTAAATCTCAGCCATTTCAAGCCTCACTACAACGCCGTATAATGTCCAGCAGGGCATGACACTGGTCGTAAAAAGATACAGGACTGACGGATATGTGTTTGCTTACCTTAGTAAACTTCTGCTTTACTGTGACCTATAGAACACAATAAAACTGCCGGGCCTGGAACCAGGCAGGATCAGGAAGTGAAATGGCTGATAAGTCTGTTCAGAAATACACCGCCCCTGCCGGTGGCTGGGGTGCATTAAAAAGTGTCACCAAAAGCTGGATTGCCAGCGAAAAGCCGCTGAAAAACCTGCGCGCTATGCTCAAAACCAATCAGAACCATGGTTTTGATTGCCCGGGCTGTGCCTGGGGTGAATCACCGGAAAATGGCCTGGTTAAATTTTGCGAAAACGGCGCTAAAGCGGTTAACTGGGAATCTTCAGGTCGTCAGGTAGGGCCTGCATTTTTTGAGCGTTATACCGTATCTAAACTTTTAGAGCACAGCGATTACTGGCTGGAAGATCAGGGCCGGTTATCCCACCCCATGCAGTACGATCCGGCAACGGACAAATATACAGAGATCAGCTGGGATGATGCCTTTGCTTTGATCGCGCAACATCTCAACCAGCTGGCTAGTCCCGATCAGGCTGAATTTTACACCTCCGGGCGTACCAGTAACGAAGCAGCGTACCTGTATCAGCTATTTGTACGTGCATTTGGAACCAACAATTTTCCTGACTGCTCCAATATGTGTCACGAAGCCAGTGGCCATGCCATGAAACAGTCGGTGGGCGTAGGCAAAGGCACCGTGGTATTCGATGACTTTGCCAAGGCCGATGCCATATTTGTATTGGGCCAGAACCCGGGCACCAATCACCCTCGTATGCTTGAACCGTTACGGGAGGCCGTTGAGCGAGGTGCTCAGGTGGTTTGCTTTAATCCGCTGAAAGAGCGCGGTCTGGAACGTTTTCAGCATCCGCAACACCCGCTGGAAATGCTCACCAATGGCGATGCTCCCACTAACACAGCGTATTTCCGCCCGGCCTTAGGTGGCGATATGGCGGTCATGCGTGGTATTGCCAAATGCCTGTTGGAATGGGAAAGAGAAGCCCAGGCCAATAACCGTCCGGCGATATTTGATCACGATTTTATTGCCCGCCATACCAACGGCCTTGATGATTATCTGGCGCTGGTTGATGCCACTTCCTGGCAAGACATTGTTGAACAGTCGGGGCTCAGCAAAGACGATATTTACCTGGCGGCAAGTATGTATTGCCGGGCTGACCGGGTGATTATGTGCTGGGCCATGGGGATCACTCAGCATAAGCACTCGGTTGCTATCATCCAGGAAATTATTAACGTCCAGCTGCTGCGCGGCAATGTGGGTAAGCCGGGGGCTGGATTATCGCCCGTGCGAGGCCACAGCAATGTGCAGGGCGACAGAACAATGGGTATTGATGAAAAGCCTCCGAAATGGTTGCTCGACGCCCTGGAGGAACGCTTTAAATTTTCAGTCCCCCGAGAGCCCGGCCATAACGTGGTACAGGCTATTCAGGCCATGGAAAAGGGGCGCGCTAAAGTCTTTATTGGCATGGGCGGCAACTTTGCTCAGGCTACCCCGGACACACCGCGTACGCATGCAGCGCTTAAGCAATGCGACCTTACGGTACACGTCAGCACCAAACTCAATCGCTCACATTTAATTACCGGTAAATCTGCGCTGATTTTACCCTGTCTGGGTCGCACCGAAGCAGACATTCAGGGCGGCCAGCCCCAGGGCGTGACGGTAGAAGATACCTTTTCGATGGTACATATTTCTTATGGGCAACTGCCGCCGGGCTCAGCGCTGTTACGTTCAGAGCCAGCGATTGTGGCAGGTATGGCTAAAGCTGTGCTGGGCAATTACCCGGTAGACTGGGACGCGCTGATTAACGATTACAGCCGCATCCGCGAGTTGATTGCCGATACCATCCCCGGCTTTACCGGCTTTAATGAGAAGTTATCCCAACCCGGCGGATTTCATTTACCTAACCCGGCGGCTGAGAGAACGTGGCGCACGGCCGACCAGAAAGCCGGGTTTGCTGCCAATCCATTACCCGGGCAGTTACTCACTGCACAATTACCTGCCGGAGAAACGCCGGATCTTATTTTGCAAACTCTGCGCTCACACGATCAATACAATACCACTGTCTATGGCCTTGATGACCGCTATCGGGGCGTATTTGGCCAGCGCTATGTGGTGTTCGTTAATCCGGAGGACATCAACCGGCTGGGCTTTAGCGAAGGCGATAAGGTCGACATGGTTTCCCTGTGGCATGATGGCAGAGAACGTTGCGTGGAAGGTTTCACCCTGGTGGCTTACGATATTCCTCAGGGGCAGGCCGCAGCTTATTTTCCGGAAGCCAACGGTCTGGTACCGCTGGAGAGTTATGGCGATGAGTCATTCACGCCCACTTCCAAATACATTGCTATTAAACTGATAAAAGCACAGCCTGATAACCGCATCCCGGTTTCTCACAACTAGCCTGCATTACCGGCTACTGAGCTATGATACACCCTGGGGGCGCTGTGGTGGGGTAAATGGATTAAGTTAAGCTGATACCGTTTAGCCCACTCCACAGCCATAGTGGTAGGCGCAGATAAGGTGACCAGGGTTGGCAGACCAACACGAATAGCCTTTTGCACCAACTCCAGCCCGCAACGACTGGTCAGCACCATAAACCCATTCGTTAAAGGGGTGTCGGATAAAGCCAGCGCGCCTATCAGTTTGTCCATGGCGTTGTGGCGGCCAATATCTTCACGGCACAATGTGATGCGACCTTCGTTAGTCACAAAAAATGCGGCATGCTGGGCGCCACCTGAATGCAGAGCCTGTTGATATTCACGGATACGATGACGAAGGTTGGTGAAGGCACACACTTTTGGCAAGGGCGCATCAGGTAATATGAAAAGTTCAGGTAACGCTGATTTCAGCGCATCTGTACCGCAGATACCGCAGCCCGAACTGCCAGCCAGGCGGCGTTGATAAGACTTCAGTTGCCACTGGGCACGAGGACTAAGCTGCACATCAGCAACCCCCTGCTCGCTTTCAAAGGTCACACTGATGCTACGAAACTGGCCCGGCGAATCAATAACGCCGTGAGTCAGGCTAAATCCAACCACAAAATCCTGCACATCATCGGGGCTAACCATCATCACCGCATAACTAATGTCGTTATAGCTGATAGCCAGGGCACACTCGGTTGGCAGCGCACTCTCTTCTTCCAGTTGCTGTGCACTGACGGTCTGGTAGCGATACACTTCAGCGGTCTTTGCTCGATCTGCCATGGTCAGGATTCATATGGTTAGTTTTAACTGGGATGATAGTATAACCAGGCAGGGTTAGACACAGGATTTTATCTAATTTATGAGAGACGACGGCCTGTTATAAATACAGGGCGTTTTTCGGCAGGCATAAAAAAAACGATGACCGAAGTCATCGTTTTCTCTGAATTTTGAGTTTCCTTCTCAGCGATCCCTTGCGACTAAAATCTTCCCGATTAAAATCCGTATACGCCCCTTTCCTTCTTTTCTCACATCATCCTGCGCGAGCTGTTCTCCCTGAACAGGTCCCTTTCCATTATTCCTGAATAAGCTGTACATCCTGCTACAGCATTCTCCATCCCGGAGTTGTCCTTTTCGGCCTTCCCGACCGGTCCTTTATCCTTAAACAGAGTTCCTTACCCTGTCTTACTCATCCTAAGCAATCCCAAGTTCATCCGTGTGTCTTCCTGACTCGTCGTGTTTCCTTGTGACACATTTATAGTACGCTTATGACTGAGGAACGCTAATCCACTCTGGGATTTTTTTGCGTCAACGTTGCCAGTCAAGACTGACAAAAACAAATTTATTTTATATTTTTCATAATGTTAAAAATTAAGCGACATTTTGAGCACAGACAAGGATCTACAATATCTCACAGCTTTGTAAGATATTTCGTACACAGGAAGAGGGGAATTGTCTTATCCTTTTGGCTAAGTTTCAGGCATCGATTACCTGAGTGCACAGAGGAATAGTTGTAGAGCGTTATAATGAGAAAATAAAAGATTGCCTATTTTGTCTCCATTTCGGTATAAGTATATCCAGGTGTTGCCTTAGCGCCAGAACAGGCAGCTATTACCAACAAGCATTTGTGAAAACGGACTTTATTAATGACTTCATCCACTCCCATCAACAAAAAAACATTAATGCACGCTGCCCTGGCCGCCCTCAGTGCGGGCTTGATACTCTGGATAGTGAGACAAGAAGTAAATCTGTTGCTGATGCTTGGTGTTTTTAACCTGGTTTGGATAGTGAAGTGGTGTAAATCCATGCCAGACAGCACGATAAAGGACCCGGTAAAGTATGTAACGTTTAACAATGGTCAAATTCAGTTTGGCTCAACTTCAATACCGGCCCACAAAGTTACACGGGTGGCATTAGAAACCACGAATGAGCACTGCTATTTTTCCCTCCCCTATAATCCAACATCACCGGGAAATCCCCCGGGTTTTGTTTTTCCCGCTCGCAAAGCAGCGGAGTTCAAGCGCTATCTTCAGACAGAGTTAGGTGATATTCATTTTATCCATTAAGCAGTTTGTCCATTAGAGAGCTGTACTGGTAATAAATAAGTAATAACAGCCCTTTACGCTACGCACAGGAAGTTGCCAATTACCAGCTAACTGGCAAGCAAGTTACCAGTCACCCTGTTTTCACCCGTTCAGCACAAAAACAACAAAACAGCTAAATTTCATAGACTTAAAATAATTTAATCGGTAAATTTTAGTTTGGCACCCGTTTTGCTAAATATTGTTAATTAAAGAAATGCTAAAGCAGTAGCCATTACAATAAAGTTGTTGTTAACCATTTATACCAGCAACAACACACTAATAACTGTTCGATTTCGCAGTAAGGTAAAAACATGACACGTACACAAACAATAACCAGCGGCCTTCTACTCACACTTGCTACCACAGCACCGGCCTTTGCACATACTGGTCACGAAACGGTTCAGAATGCCTTTTTGGCTGGTTTGTCACACCCTATGATGGGAGTTGATCACCTTATTGCCATGGTAGCGATGGGCTACTGGGCGTCAGGTTTTGCAGGTAAACAATACAAAGCCATGCTTGCCGCATTTTTTGCATTATTGATTGGTGGTTTCTCATTAGGCTTAGCAGGTTTCAGCTTTTCGTTTATGGAAACGGGCATCGTACTGACATCTGTAATCACCGGCTTACTTATTGCTAAACGTAAAAATGTAACTCAGGGCCTGGCGGTTAGCCTGGCTGCCTGTTTTGCAATGTTTCACGGTTTTGCTCATGGTCTCGAGACCGCCGGCTCCGTCCCTTATCTGTTTGCTTCAGGTTTCCTCGTTACCAGCGCCACACTGGTAGCGGCGGGCTTTGCTGTGTCGAAACTGGTCTCGCGCAGCATCCCTTCTGCAAACAGAGTCATTGGGCTGGTAATTGCAATGATGGGAGTATCGTTGTTTTCAATTTAGGTGACCCACACCAATTATTGAATACCATGGGCAGGAGCCGATCTTAGGGTCGGCTCCTTTTTTGCGTTATTAAAACCGATGGCTTCATTTGATGCAGCGCTAACACACTAAAAGTCAGCACAACATTCATTATCCCAATAGCACCTTCCCGGATTATTGCTGTAAGCTATTATGATTAATTAATATGTAAGGCGTTCAGGGATGAGTGAGTCAGCCTTTTTCTATGAGCCTTTTCAAACCGTCTTTCGGTACTGATATGAAAACAGAAAAAGAAATTCTCGCTGAGTTTACAGCCCTTGTTTTTGAAAAGGGACAACCATCAGCCATGGATATTTTTGCTAAACAGAACCTATTAAAAGGATCTTTATCTTCTGTAAGGCTGGCAGCTAACGACGCATTAGAACTGTCTGCTTTAATGCGCCAGGATCAACAGAACAAGTTGAATCTTAAAATGAAGGAGAGCGGCCTACCTTCTCTCACCACGATGCATAATAAGGCATTCAGAGACTTTCTTAAGATCGCCAATCGGGGAATCATCAAAAAAGAACAAGAGTACCGGCTGGTGCGCTCTGTATCAGAAACAACCATTTTAAGTTTGGAACAACAGTCCGTTGCTTATAAATTGTTGGAGAGCTACGAACAAACACACAGCTAACAAAAAATTATGTCAGCGCTAGCAAATCCGTGGCAATTGCTCGCCCACCAGCATATCCAGGATGCGCTCTCCGCCAAAGTGAGTTTTCACCAGCACCCGGTTATAGTTCGACTCAATGACTTCACCAATAATGGCTGAATCTTTCCCGGCCGGATGATTGCGCATCGCCTCTAGCACCGCCTCAGCTTTATCGGCTGGAACCGCAGCAACAAGTTTACCTTCATTAGCAAAGTACAGTGCATCGAGCCCCAGGATCTCGCAGACACCGCGCACGGTATCTCTTACCGGGATCTGTTCTTCCTGCAAACGAATACTGACGGCGGATGACTCAGCGAATTCACATAAAACCGTGGCGACACCGCCCCGGGAGGCATCACGAATGGCGTGAACGTCCGGACACACTTTCAACATAGTTTGGACTAATTCATTTAACGCCTGGCAGTCGGTTTCCAGCGTCACATCAAGCGCCAGATCACCGCGGGCATTAAGTATTGCTGCACCATGATCGCCTATCAGGCCATTTACAATAATTTTGTCGCCTACCCGGCAGTTAGACGCTGAAATATCAACTCCTTCAGGGATCACCCCAATGCCACTGGTATTGATAAAAATTTTATCGCCTTTACCTTTAGGTACCACTTTGGTGTCGCCGGTGACGATAGTCACTCCGGCCTTATCAGCGGCCGCTTTCATTGAGGCAACCACGCGTCGCAGTAGCTCAACATCGAGCCCTTCTTCTAAAATCATACCGCAGGACAAATACTTTGGGATCGCGCCAGACACAGCAATATCATTTACCGTACCATTTACCGCCAGCGAGCCAATGTCGCCGCCTGGAAATTCTACTGGGTCGACCACGTAGGAATCGGTGGTAAACGCCAGTTGTGCGCCACTTTGCATTAGTTCAGCCAGTTCAAAACGAGCCTGATCTTCCAGTTGCTCCAGGTCGGGATTAGCGAAGGTCCCCACAAAAACATCTTCAATCAGATCGCGCATAGCTTTGCCGCCTGCGCCATGAGCCATGGTGATGGTTTTGGCCCGCAGGGTCCGTTTAGGTTTATTCATACTGCTTACTCGGTTAGTTAAACGGCTTGTTTTACGTCGATTTTGCCGTAGCTGTAGTAGGCTGAACAGGCGCCCTCGGTCGATACCATTAACGCGCCGATGGGCGTTTCAGGGTTGCACTGCTCGCCAAACAATTTGCACTCCCAGGGTTTGAGCACGCCCTTAAGCACTTCGCCACACTGGCAGGCTTTAGGGTCGGCCACATGGGCAGGCTCTACGGCAAATAAGCGTTCAGCATCAAATCGGGCGTATTTTTCACGAATACGCACGCCGGAATGGTCAATAGAGCCCAGGCCCCGCCACTCAAAAAATTCGCGAAGCTCAAACACATCACCAACAGCTTTCAGGGCGTTATTGTTACCCTGCTCTGGCACAATTCGTTTGTACTGATTTTCCACCAGCGCCTTACCATCACGGATTTGCTCTACCACCATCAGCATGGACTGCAGAATATCCAACGGCTCAAAACCGGCTATCACCAGCGGGCGTTTATAATGACTGGCAATAAATTCATAAGGCGCTTTACCAATTACCATCGATACATGACCGGGCCCTAAAAAGCCATCTATAACCATATCCGGAGAGTCCAGAATCGCCTTGATGGTAGGAATGATGGTGATGTGGTTGCAGAACAGCGAGAAGTTCGTAATGCCTTCTCTATCTGCCTGTAGTAGCGTTAACGCCGTACTCGGCATGGTGGTTTCAAAACCCAGTCCGAAAAACACCACGTTTTTATGCGGATTTTTTCGGGCAATATCCAGTGCATCCATAGGGGAATAAACCATACGTACATCACAGCCATCAGAATTGGCCTGCTGCAGGCTTTTCTTCGAGCCTGGCACACGCATGGCATCACCAAAGGTCGTAAATATCACATCAGGCTGTTCAGCAATGGCAACGCAATCGTCTACTCTTCCCATCGGCAATACACAAACCGGGCAGCCTGGACCGTGCACCATTTCAATCTTATCGGGTAATAACTCTTCCAGTCCGTAGCGAAAGATTGAGTGCGTATGGCCTCCGCAAACTTCCATTATTTGTAACGGGCGTTGGGCGGTCGTGGGGATTTCCTCTACCACGGCATGGATGCGCTCAAGCACTCGCCGGGCCATTTGGGGATCGCGAAACTCATCAACAAACTTCATTATTTCTTCTCCTGAGACAACCCGACGGGGCTGTCAGCTAGCAGACTGTGCACCAGATCCCATAAAATGTGATAGCAGGCCAGGTGGCATTCCTGAATACGGTGAATACTGTCGCTGGGCACTTTGAGCGCAACATCGCAGTGATGTCCAGACACCATCTCTCCGCCGGTACGGCCCGTGAATGCAATGACTTTTATACCCATGACACGAGCTTTTTTGCAGGCTTCAATCAGATTGGCCGAATTACCACTGGTTGAAAATACCACCAGGGTGTCGCCCGGATTAGCCAGCGCGGATAATTGGCGGGTCAATACATGCTCTACGCCCACATCATTGCTGACCGCCGTGATCATCGCGGTATCCTGCGATAAGTTGATGGCGGGCAGTGCTCTGCGACCGGTAGTCACCGGATGCATGAATTCCACCGCCAGATGCGCTGCATCGCAGGATGAACCGCCATTTCCGGCGGTGAGCAATCGGCCCCGTTTAGCATAAGTACTGGCAATAATTTTGGCCGCATTCAGCAAAGCATCACTTTGCCGGGCAAAAAATTGTTCTTTTACCGACAGGCTGTCACGGGCTTTGGCGCCAATGGATTTCAGCAGGGCGTCATCCAGCCCCTGTGCATTGGCGTTCTTTTCCTTTGCTTCACTGCTGGCAAACGGATAGAGCGCCGACAGAACAGACTGGTTATCAGTAGGCTCGCTCATCACGGTTATCCCTGTGCACCCTGTTGCATGGCGTCGAGCTCTTCCTGTAACTCACCAATCTCAGCCAGAATCTCCAGTGTTCGCCGGGCTTCTTCCTCATCGATAATACTCATGGCAAAGCCTACGTGCACCAGCGCCCAGCTACCTACTAAAGATTGCAGGTTACCATCAACTGGCACCACACAACTTAAATTGGCTTCGCGCTTAACACCGGAAACCTGAACAATACCGGTTTGCATGGCCTCATCGCTGATAGCGACAATCTGGCCGGGAATCCCTAAACACATACTGATATTCCCCTTAATGCTGTTTACTGGTTTCTGAGTCGCCGGATTTCTCAAGCTCGTAACGTTCCAGCTTGGAGCGCAATCCTACCCGCGATAAACCCAGTTCCAGCGACGCACTGCTTTTATTCCAGCGATGGCGGATCAGTGTTTCGCGCAGAATGCGTTTTTCCAGCAGTTCGACCTTTTCTTTGAGCGTGCCCTCAAGGCCAGCAAACACATCAATGTCTTCATCCTCACCGCCTGGTGCCGCTCTTAAGACCCTTGAATTGAGCAGGTCTGCGGTTAGCCATTCGCCTTCACACATTACCAGCATGCGGCGTACCTCATTTTGTAGTTCACGCACGTTACCCGGCCAGCTGTACCGTTTCATACAGGCGATGGCTTCTTCACTAAAACCTTTTACCGGCTTATCGAACTGATGCATGGCGGTTTGTAGAAAGCTGTTCGCCAGCACCGGAATATCTATCGTACGGCTAGACAATGCCGGCAGCTCCAGGGTGACTTCGGCTAAACGAAAATAAAGATCTTGCCGGAACCGGCCGGCGCGCACTTCTTCTTCGAGGTCTCGGTTGGTTGAAGCCACTACCCGCACATTGACCTTACGGCGCTGTTGCTCGCCGAGGCGGCGAATTTCACGCTCTTGCAGAACCCGCAGCAATTTAACCTGAAATGCCGGGCTTATCTCACCAATCTCATCCAGAAAAATAGTGCCGCCATCAGCCTGTTCAAACAGGCCTACATGGTCGGTAATCGCGCCGGTAAACGAACCTTTTTTATGGCCAAACAATTCAGATGCCAGCAGTTCATCGGGCATGGCACCGCAGTTTTCAACCACAAACGGTCGGTCTGAACGCAAGCTGTTGTAATGCAGCGCCCGGGCAAAGAGTTCCTTACCCGCACCAGATGGGCCAGTGATAAGCACCGAGACATCATAAGGCGCAATTTTGCTAACCTGATCACAGACTTTATTCAGCGGGCTTTGCGCATGGCGTTTGATCTCTTCAAGCTGAAAGCTATTGCGCAGATGGGCTTTTTTCTCATTAACCTGCTGCTCGGCCTGCTCTTCAGTAAGACGCATCTCCATATTCAGCAGCGCATTCTCACTTTGTAGAGCACACATCCGGCATGCACTGCGGATAATCATTAGCAGACTTTCCGGGTGCCAGGGTTTGGTGATGTACTGCAAAATACCCGCTTCGTTAAGGCCTTTGATAATGTCTTCTGAGTCGGTATAGCCAGATAAAATAAGCCGGGCAACCTGAGGCCAGCGATCCCGTACTTCGGTTAGGAGCTCTACACCGGTACGATCCGGCATGCGTTGATCGCACAGGATCACCTGCACGTCATGGCTTTCCAGTATTTCCAGCGCCAGGTCGGCGCTATTGGCAGTTAATACGTCAAACTCTTCATCCAGAGTTCGCTCAAGGGTTTCAAGCGAACGGACTTCATCATCAACGCATAACACAATAGGACGTTGAGATGTGGTCATTATAAGATTGCCTTAAACTGCTCTACCTGCTGTTGTAAAAGATGAATACGAGACTCAATGATGGCTGCCCGTTTGGTGTTGATCCAATCCAGCCACTCCTGCATGCCCTCGCCACTTTTGGCTGACAGCTGAATAATACGGATTTCCGGATTGACCCGTTTAGCGTACTCAATGCATTTCTCGACATCAAAATCCAGATACGGCAGTAAGTCGGTTTTATTCAGGATCATCAGTTCTGAAGCATGAAACATATCCGGGTACTTCAGCGGTTTATCTTCGCCTTCGGTGACCGAAAGAATTGACACTTTTGCTGCTTCGCCCAGATCAAAAGAGGCCGGGCACACCAGGTTACCGACATTCTCGATGAACAGCACGCCGCCGGTCATCCCGGAGAAGTTCTCCATGGCATGACCCACCATGTGCGCATCGAGGTGACACCCTTTACCGGTATTGATCTGAATAGCCTGAACGCCGGTTTCGCGGATGCGGTCAGCGTCGTTGGCCGTTTGCTGATCGCCTTCTATCACGCCTACACAGTAGCGGTCTTTAATGTGATTAATGGTTTCCGTCAATAAGGTGGTTTTGCCAGATCCCGGGCTTGAAACCAGATTGAGCACAAACAACGACTGCTGTTCGAAACGCACCCGGTTTTGCGCGGCATACTGGTTATTTTTACCCAGAATATCCTGCTCAATTTGCACCATTCGGCTTTGACTGAGACCTGCCACATGGGCATGAGCCGGGCCTTTGCCAAAGTGAATATTATCGCCATCACTTTCAATACCGCCGTGATCATGCTGGTCTTCATGACTGTGTGCGTGTGAATGGTGGTGACTATGTCCATCATGATGGTGATGGTCGTGATGATGATGCCCGTGGGCATGTGAATGATCATGACTATGCCCATGAATATGAGTGTGATCATGGCTATGCCCGTGGGCGTGTCCCTCATGCCCTTCTATTTTAACTTCACCTTCTGAACAACCGCAAACCGTACACATGTTTATGCCACCTCTAGTTCTTTCATTCTCATTTCTTCACCCTGCGTTATCTGTAAGTGATAACTGCCACAAACAGGGCAACTGTCATAGCGTTGCGTGACCGGGACGGTATCCAGACACTGCAAACAGAAGGCTTTTCCCGGCATTTTTATAATGTGCAGGCTGGCGCCTTCGGCCAGACTTCCTCTTATAACGGCATCGAAACAAAACGTCAGTGCGTCGGCTTCGATGGTGGCGAGCGGGCCAATTTCGACCCACACCGCTTTGACTTTTTCAAACGACTGGCTCACGGCCTGTTCTTCTAATACCTGCAGGATCCCTTCTGCAATAGACATCTCATGCATGAATTAACTCCAACCGCCACGACACACAAGGGTCGAGAAGTTTTATCAGGGTTTCCACCACCGGGGTTACCTGATCCCAGGGTAAATATAGCCCTTCCAGCATGGTTTTGAGACTGCCCTGGGGATGAAAATTCCACTCAGTGGGGGCAATAATCTGGTATTTAGCCACGTGATTACGGTTATCCAGTTCAACTTTATGTAACAGAGAACCTCTGGCCGTTTCGACTACAGAGCAGCCCCGCACGCCTGTTCCCTCAGCCCGACTAAACTGATGCTGGCCGATTATTGATCTGAGCCTCATTGGCGCTGTGGTTATTTCACGGTAAAGCGAGCGCAGGCGACTTTCAATTAAAAATCCTCTGGCTTCAATATTTTGTCGAGCCCAACAGCCGGTTTCGGCCGGTGCCCCACTAACGGTTGGCTGATGACAAAACTGTTCCGCTTCCGCAGCCTTTAATGATGTCAACACTGCCATCAGCTGTTGCGACTCAGTTAAGTTTAACGTTTTTGCGGCCAGTCCTAACGGGTATTCACCGCAGGCTTTCAACAACTGACATACCTGGGTTGATAATCCCATCGTTGCTAACGAGGATCCGGCCTGGTTGGCCGGTAATAATGGCTTAATAACCTCTTCCAGTTGCCGGGCCAATTGCTCTAGCGCAGGCTGACAATCCGCCTCACCGGATGTTGCCGAAGCCAGGGTTAAACACCAGTCAAGTTGCTTACGACACTGATTGAACCAGTCCACCACATGACGCATTCTGGATTTATGCTGTGGTGCCCAGCTGGTCACCCAGCTAAACACCTGCTCTCTTAACGACTCGGCAAATAATAGTGTATCCCGGGCTTGCTTTATGACCGACGTTTCAGTGATGCCAGTGGCGCTCTCTACGGCTCTGAGCGCGGCGATTAACTGCCCTATCCCGCAAATATAAAAGAGCGATGGCATCGTCGACAGTACCCGATCAACCGGTTTTTCGCTGAACAGGCGGGTAACGGCAAACGGGCGGGTATTGTTGATATCAACGGCTTTGATATGGTCACGGTTATAACAAACGGTTACTTGTATGCCGCCGGTAAGCGGATTAGACCCTGCGTTATGCGCTTTACTTCCGCCAGCCAGTTCTGCAGCAATATTCATGGTCTGCTGTCCTCTTGCCGGGCGAAGTTGCCGGTTAAGAATGCCCGGCGACTCACCTGTGGCGCATCATCGGCCAGTTGCTGTTCACTCTCTGCATCACAGTCTTTTGCATCAAGCTCAGCAGCCTGACGCATTTCGCTATGAACCGTATAGCTTTGATGTCGTTCTGAAGCCGCAATGTTTTCTGTATCAAACAACGCTGCCAGCACTTCCTGCGCGGTTTCCATCGCTATGCTCTGTGAGGAAAACTCAAACATCGGTGAAAACACCGAGCAGGTGGCGAAATCGCCACATTCCCGGGCATAAGCACGAATAAAATCATACTGGCCGGAGGGCAATTTCTGACGAAATTTAGCGCCAACTTGCTTAGCGTTATGATGAGACGCCTCGCCCGGGAGCAACACAATATTCATACACCAGGGCGTAACGATGATGCCCAGCCAATTGTCTTCCCATGACAAAAAATCGGTCGCATCCACTGCGAGCTTATTATTGTACACCGGCAGGCCTGCCATTTTGCGGGCCACCGATTCATAGAAAGCGACAACTGCTGTACCGTTTGACACTGTTAGTCCTCTATCACCATAAACTGATCGCGGTCACCATCACATTCCGGACACCGCCAGTGGTCGGGTAGGTCGACGAACGCCGTGCCTGGTGGAATTTGCCAGACCTCATCACCTTCGCCCGGATCGTATACATACCAGCATATTTTGCATTCAAGTCTGGCCTGCTTATCAATGCGGCTGGCATCGCCTAAATAACTGCCTTCAAAACCCTGAAAACTCATTCTGCCTTCCTATACCAACGCATCGCGGATTTCAGACAAACGTACCGCTGAATCGGCCAGATCCTCGGGGGCTGCGCAAGCCACGGCAGGAATTGCCACAATTTCCAGGGTGTCCAGGATAAGTTGGTCGGTACTGTTGTAATACTGTACCCGCCACAGGCCATCTACCTGAGTCGACGTGATACGGCAGTTGCCGTATCCCCGGGACAAAATGGTGACACTGCCGGTACCGGTGGTTTCGGTCAGGCTGTAGTGATCTTCAGGCGAAAAAGGTAGCAAGGACAGGTTTATCACATGCGAGGCCATCCCCGGGTCGCGCTGGTAGTCTGCAGAGGTATCAGCAATTTCTACCAGTACCGAAGGCGCATTCAACAGCCCTTCAGGCAGCCTGGCGATTCTGGAAGGTAAATCCACCTTAGTGGCAAATGCCTGGTCTTTCACACATTCGGGGATCTCTGCCACCTCAATAGCTTCTGCTGTCACGTTACTCTGCTCGTCAAAGGTACGTAAACGCCAGATACCGGCCATGACCGTTTCCTGAATTCTGACCGGCTTATCGCCATCGATCACAACGCTCACCTCGCCTTCACCGAGGATTTGATTAAGCAGGTTTAAATCTGCCTGGGGTAACTCGGTAAGCGTCATAATGCTGCTCTGACCGTTTTCGTTGATCTGGCCAAGCATAAGCTGGATATCGGCGAGGATACTCATGGCCTGTGGGCAACGTTCCAGCTCACTTTCTTGCGGAAACGATGGCATATCATAGGTGTTCATTTCCGATGGCATCTTCATGTAATCAAGCACCATGTCGCCTTCGGACTGGCTGCCCGGCCCGATTGGGACATTGACGATGTTTATACTGTTATCACGCATGTTGTTCCCCTATTGTCCGCAACGTTTACTCACCGGATTAAACACTACCGGAATACCAATACCCGGATCCGGGCGGGGCTCCAGCGTCAGGATTCGATGGATCTCGTGTACGTAGTCATCCCAGTTTTGCACTTTGGTAATCGCGTCGAGATACTGGCCATGCTTAAGAAACACCAGTGCCGGCCACGCCATAAAGTTATAACGGCCGCGACAGGCGGTTTGAATATCTTCAGATACCACCGCTGGGGTAAGCTGAGGAAATTGCTTGATCAGCTCTGGCAGGATCACAGCTACATCCAGGCTTTCCGGAAAGCGTTTAGGATCTTCGGTTAAAAACAGCACACTAATTGGTGTCTGCTCAATGAAACCTTCAAAGTTATCGTCGTCGAGTAAGGGATAGCCTAATTCGTCGATAAGACGATTGATCAGCGGTGAGTTCATAGTGTTCTCTTATCTTATTTATTTTAAAAGCGGTTTTAAGTGGTCAGGTAGCTCAGGCTCCCGGTCTACCAGATCTTTGAAGCAATCGTCGAGATCGACACTGTGCCCGGACATCACCCGTTCTATAGCGCTGACGGCCTCTTCCACCTGTTGTGCCCGCGCTTCAGTGAGCACTTCCCGGGCAGCGTCTAAAAAGACTAACAACCAGTCACCAGCCACTACATCGCCCACCAGCGAGATATCAATCCAGCGCTGCTCTGCGCCGCGCTGACAGTAAGCCTTGTGGCTGTCGGTGTGAATAACCTGAAACGGCACGCCAATACACATTACTTGGTACTTTCCCCTACAGCTCCGCCTATTACACGGCTATCACCGGTACGGCACGCTGCCTGCTCATCCGGGCGGCCCTGCTCATAGTCGCTCAGGTTTAACTGACCCGGCGCCAGCGCCTGTGCCGTCCCTGCGCTTCGTTGCGCACAAATACCAAACTGCGTCAGGTAGGCCAGCGCAATGTCGATAGCGGGTTGCACCTGTGCCTTTACTTCCTCGCGCAAACTACCGCCAAAATCTTCCAGCTCAACCGGCTGACACCCCACCAGCAACAAATCCGCCGGGTAATGACCGGTAAACTCGGCCATGGCTAACACTTCCTGAAAACCGGTCTGATGCAGACTCATCTGTTTAGCGCCCATAAATTTAGGCACTTCGTCGTTATAGATGGTTTTTAAGGTGCCTGGTGCCAGGCCGTAATCAATAGCGTCGAACACCACAAGCACATCGGCTTCCTGAACATGCTGTACCAGATAAATGCCCTGGGTACCGCCATCCATGATTTTTACGTTGTCGCCAAAATCATAATCCTGGTTAAGCGCCTCAACACAGCGAACACCAAACCCTTCATCGGCCCATAACACATTGCCAATGCCTAAAATAAGTATTTGCTTTTCATTCATTAGATTTTGCACGGTAGTAAAACTCAGACTCTCTGACGCTTGCGCTAATTACATTTTATTTACATACATCAAGTTGCATGCCAACTTAGTAAAAAATCAGGAAGCGCCGTATGGCGGGGTGTCACGGGGGGCGTTACAAGTAACCATACTAAAAAAAAGGAAATAGATATAACAATACTATCCAGCAATTGGAAAGTTACTAACCACCCTCTTTAACGAATCGGCGGCTGGCATCGTACAGCTCCCAAAGCTGTTGTTTTTCCAACCAAAACATCGGTGTTGTCTGAAAGTGTCGGGCCAGTCTGATAGCGGTATCGGCAGAGATCGCACGTTGGCCTTTGATAATTTCGTGTACACGTCGGCGGGATATGCCTAACAGTCGCGCCAGCTCAGACTGGCTGATATTCAGCGGTTTAAGATAACAACGCTCAAGAAATATACCGGGATGTTCAGGCTTGCGGCTACTCAGACAATGGCTGCGAACATTGAGGTTGAAGGCTGTCATCCGGTTGCTCAGAATAGTCATTAAAATGGGTTAAAGAAAAAGGGACGCAGACGGGGTCAACAATTGCCTGCATCCCTCTGAGGAGCCTTAATCCGGCTTATCGTCCTTAAACATCCGCCAGCCGCTGATCATGGTGGAGATCAGACTTTGACGTGACATGATGTCTTCACGAATTGCCACATAGACATGGATCATAATAAAAGTGATCAGATACCACATGCCCAGGCGATGCCAGGTATGCACATCCTGACTCTGGCCAAACAGCGGGATCACCCAGCCAAACAACGTATCCTGCCAGCTTCCCTGCCCGGCACCTTCACTGTAAAGCGCAAAGCCTGTGAAGATCATAAAGATCATGCCGAGGATGAAGAAAAAGAACATGCCCAGTTGTGCCAGCGGGTTGTGACCGATGTACTTCTTGGGCGTCTTTTCCATAAACAGGTACCAGCGTACCTCGTGCCATACCTCTTTCCACCAGGCTTTCACAAAAAACTTGGGGAAGAACAGTTCACGGGAATGATGGTTCCCTACCAGCGCCCAGTACAACCGGCCGATAAAGCCCACGGTTACCACGTAAGCCGCGGCAAAGTGGGCAAATCGAATGTAACCCATCAGGAAATTATCGCTGGCTTCTCCCGGTAAAGTGGGTAAAGGCTGACCGATAAAATACCCCGTAACGCACAGGGTGATGATGGAAAACACGGTTATCCAGTGCCACAAGCGCACTGGCGCTTCGTAAACATACACCGCGGTTTGACGGCGGGTGATAACCTTCTCATCACCACTGTGATGGTTATCCGTAAGCTGACTTCTCTCAACAGCTTTGCTTTTCACTGACGTAGACATAATTGAGTCTCCAGAGAGAGCAACAGAGTGCTCTCTTAACGAATTTTCACTTTAGTCAGTTCCTGACCGTCTTCACTCATTACGTGTGTGGAACAGGCCAGACACGGGTCAAAGCTGTGTAAAGTTCGCAGGATTTCAACCGGCTCATCAGGGCGCTCCATGGGCGTATTAAGCAATGACGCTTCAAACGCACCGATATTGCCTTCTGAATCACGTGGAGAACCATTCCAGGTGGTGGGTACCACTGCCTGGTAGTTTTCAATTTTACCGTCTTTAATCTTAATCCAGTGACCCAGTGCACCGCGCGGCGCCTCGTTGGTGCCCACACCCTTGGCTTCTTTCGGCCAGGTTTTTGGATCCCATTTTTCCACATTGGCGGTAGAGGTATCACCGTTTTTAATGTTATTGACCAACTGATGCCAGTCATCCAGCATAGAGTCGACACACAGCTCAGAATCCAGTGCTCGCGCCAGGGTTCGGCCCAGCGTTGAAGGCAGGAACTGTTTTAAACCGAGGTCCATACCAGTGGCCTGGTTAAACGCCGACAGTGAGCGGTCAACTTGTTCCTGAACGTACTCTTTGCCAGAAGCATAAGCCACGATGTAGCGAGACAGCGGGCCCACTTCCATGGCATGACCTTTCCAGCGCGGTGATTTAATCCAGCTGTACTTAGCGCTTTCATCAAGCTCTTTAATATTTGTTTTGGTGCCTTTAAAGTTTGGCCCCAGTTCAAATTTCGCTTCTGTTTCACCGTCCCAGGGGTGCAGGCCTTTAGCGCCGTTAGCATACTGATACCAGCTGTGATCCACGAACTCCTGAATTTCATCCGGATTACGCACATCCACCGGGTGTATCTCATCCCAGTTGCCATTGATAATCGCGCCAGCCGGAATGAGGTCGGTGGATTTATCGCCCGGTACCACTGTGTGCGTACCATAACTCAGCACGTTAGAAGCGGCCAGGCCGCCGCCGTACAGCCAGTTTTTATAAAGCGTTGCAATAGCAATCACGTCCGGAATATAAACGTTTTTAATGAAGGCTTCGGCTTCGCGAATACGCTCCAGCACAAAGTTAAGGCTGGTCATATTGACTGGCGCGCCGGATGAGCCTGTACCGTCGAGGTTAATCGCACATGGCACACCGCCAACCATAAAGTTAGGGTGTGGGTTCTTACCGCCGAAAATAGTGTGGATCTTAACGATCTCTTTTTGCATATCCAGCGCTTCAAGGTAGTGCGCCACCGCCATCAAATCTGCTTCAGGCGGCAGTTTATAAGCCGGGTTGCTCCAGTAGCCATTGGCAAATAACCCTAACTGACCGCTTTCGATAAATTTCTTTATACGCGTTTGTACGTCACGGAAATAACCCGGACTGGATAACGGATGTGACGACGATATTTTCTGCTGTAGGGCAGAGGTAGCTTTCGGATCGGCTTTCAGCGCATTAACCGGGTTCACCCAGTCCAGCGCATGCAGATGATAAAAGTGCACCACGTGATCGTGGATATTCAGGGTCTTATCCATCAGGTGACGAATAAGGTGCGCATTTAACGGAATGTCGATGCCCAGCGCATCTTCTACGGCGCGAACACTGGTGAGTGCGTGGCAACCGGTACATACCCCACAAATACGTTCAACAAATGCCCAGGCATCACGCGGATCACGGCCTTTTAAAATCACTTCCAGCCCGCGCCACATGGTACCGGTAGATACCGCATTGCGGATAATATTATTATCGTCAACGTTCACTTCGCAGCGCATGTGCCCTTCAATACGGGTCACCGGATCCACCACAATACGGCGGCCTGAGCTGTCGAGTAATTTAGAATTTAACGGCGTGTTCATTATTCTTGTTCTCCCTTATGCTGCGCGCGTTTAACCGCACTAACGGCAGCATGGGCAGCAATCGCTGCACCTACACCGCCAGCAACGGCAGTGCCTACTTCATCAGCGTTCGATTCGATACCGAACTGGTTAATGTCAGTCAGACGGTCATAGAAGGAACCCTTGTCCCAGAACCCATCTTCTGAACAGCCAATACAACCGTGGCCTGCCTGGATTGGGAAGGACGTGCCTTCGTTCCAGCGAACGGTCGAACAGGCGTTATAAGTGGTTGGCCCTTTGCACCCTACTTTGTACAGGCAGTAGCCTTTACGTGCGCCCTCGTCATCCCACTGTTCAACAAACTGGCCGGCATCAAAGTGCGGACGGCGGTAACATTTATCGTGGATTCGCTGGCTGTAGAACATCTTCGGACGACCCTGACGGTCAAGCTCAGGTACCTTACCGAAAGTCAGCATATAGGTGATTACGCCGGTCATTACCTCTGCAATAGGCGGACAACCCGGTACTTTAATGATGGGTTTATCTTTAATCACTTTATGAATAGGAACCGCCTGAGTGGGGTTTGGACGAGCGGCCTGAACGCAGCCCCATGAGGCACATGAGCCCCAGGCAATAATGGCCGCCGCGTCTTTAGCAGCGTGCTTAAGCTGGTCAAGGAATGGCTTACCGCCAACAATACAGAACATGCCGTCTTCATTGAGCGGCGGATTACCTTCTACGGCAAGGATGTACTTACCCTTATACTTCTGCATAGTCTCTTCAAGAATCGCTTCGGCCTGATGGCCTGCTGACGCCATTAGCGTATCGTCGTAATCCAGTGAGATCATCGACAGTACAACGTCTTTCACCAAAGGGTGCGCAGAGCGAATAAAGGATTCAGAACAACAGGTACATTCCAGTCCGTGCAGCCACAGCACAGGGGTACGTTCCTTGGTTTCCATGGCATTGGCAATACGCGGTGCAAACGCAGGGCCCAGGCCTAATGCAGCAGCCGTCAGGCTACAGTACTTCAGGAAACTGCGACGGGTAATCCCCTGTCGCCGCATGACTTCGTAAAAGGTCTCTAATTGGGACATTCGGTCCTCCGGCAGTGATACCGCTGAAGTTACACTTACCTCAAATTTGCACGGCCAATGGTCTTGGTTTTTGTTCTGATGTAAGTTGCGTTCAGCTATTATTTTTCTAATGACACAGCGTGGTGTTTTGTTAGTACGCACAAGGCAGAATGCAAACAACAGACCAACTACAAAAATCATTTATTTTCATTAAGTTAGAATAAATCGCAAGAGAGTTACCTGAAGTCTACTTACCACTAGGCAGGGAAAGCGGAAAGTCTGTTTACACTGTGTTAACGGTGTTTCCAGACAGCAATGAATAGACGCAAGGCAGAGCGAAAACTATGCCGGATAAATCTGATTTTATTGATTTTTTGCCAGAGCAACCAGGGCCTGACCAAAGGCAATCCCGCCGTCGTTCGCGGGCAGTTGCTGATGCGTGAGGACACTCAAGCCGCTGGCCTGCAAGGTATCCTGCAGCGCCTCACCAAGCAGCAGATTCTGCATCACACCACCGGATAACACTACGGTAGTAAAGTCGTAGGCCGCTTTTAACTTTAACGTCATCTCACTAAGCGCAATCACCAGCCCTTTATGGAAAGCCAATGCCATAGCAGCTTTGCTCCGTCCCTGGCGTAAGTCCGTTATAATCTGCTGCCACATCGCCTGGGGCACTATATGATTATCAGTGATGTTGAGATGATAAGGTTCAACGTCTTCCTGACAGGTCTGAGCCAGCGATTCCAGCCGGATTGCAGCCTGCCCTTCGTAAGTGATTTGTACCGGGGCGCAGCCAAGCGCTGCAGCAACGGCATCAAACAGCCTGCCAGCAGAGCTACTCAGCGGGCAGTTTAACTGCATTGTCAGCATCTTTTCGAAGCTGTTGCACATGGGGTCGGCAAACTGTGGACAGATATCGGTCATTTCTGCCAGTTGACCGGCACTGAAGCATTGTCGGAGCTGTGCATAAAGCGAACGCCAGGGGGATTTAATGGCCTGTGCGCCGCCAATCAATGATACCGGCAACAACGAGGCAACCCGCCGCATTTCGGCATAACTGCCATATAAAAACTCACCACCCCACAGGGTCTCATCAGTGCCGAAACCGGTGCCATCCAGGCATATACCGAGCACCGCTTCGCCGGCCAGCGGATAGTCATTGTCGCCCAGACAGGCGGCGATGTGAGTGTGGTGATGCTGTACCCGGGTGAGGTGATTGCCCTGCTCTTCCAGGCTCACGCCATGCTTTGTGGAAAGATACTCCGGATGCATATCACACACGTAATGTTCAGCAGGGTTATCATACAATTCGCGATAGAGTTGCAGGGTGTGCAGGTATTCATCAAAGGTACTGGCATCGTGCAGATCGCCAAGATGTTGGGTAATCACTGCCCGACGCTCCTTAACCAGACACAGGGTATTTTTTAACTGACCGCCCAGCGCAATTAGCGCCGGCGCGGCAGGGAAGCCTGGCGGTAATGGTAGACTGGTCGGCGCATAGCCACGCGCGCGGCGCAAGATCTGTGTACCATGTTTTCCCGCCACCACCACCGAATCATCCAGGCGGTTGTGGATTGGCCGGTTTTGCAACAGCAACAGATCGGCAATGCCATATAACTGAGAGCGAGCCGCGTCATTAGTTATCGCCTGAGGTTCACCGGAACGATTTCCACTGGTCATTACCAGTGGAAAGTCTACCTCTGCCAGGAGCAGATGATGTACCGGCGAATAAGGTAACATCACGCCGATTTTAGTATTGTCAGGTGCAACCGATGGCGCAATTGCCCGGAGTTGGTCAGTTTTTTCCTGCGTAGACAACAGCACAACCGGCGCGGCGGGATGCGCTAACAGCGCCTCGTCCTGCTCGTTAACTCTGGCAAACTGTCTGATTGCCTCAATATTCGCAGCCATTAATGCCAGCGCTTTATGGGGACGCTGCTTTCGTTCGCGCAATCGTTTCACAGCCTGTTCATTAGTGGCGTCACACGCTAAGTGAACGCCGCCAATCCCCTTTATTGCAACGATTAAACCATCCCTTAAAGCTTCCCCCAGTGTATGAAAAGGAGACTCGCTAGCGACTAACTCCCCATCGGGTGTTTCCAGCCAGCAATAAGGGCCGCAGTCCGGGCAAGCATTCGGCTGGGCATGAAAGCGGCGATCGGCCGGGTTGTCATATTCCTGCTGACAAGCCGCACAAAGGGTAAATTCCGCCATGGTGGTGGAGGCACGGTCGTAGGGTATTTGCCGGATAATACTCAGCCGCGGGCCGCAGTTGGTACAATTGATAAAGGGGTACTGGTAACGGCGATCGCCGGGCTGCCAAAGCTCGGTAAGGCAGTCCGGACAGGTGGCGGCATCAGGAGCACAGCCGGTTGTTACAGTCCCCGACTGAGATACATCGATTTCAAAGGATGAAAATAACGGTAAATCCAGCGGCTCATGATGCATTGCATCAATCCGGGCCAGTGGCGGTAACTGCTGCGACATCATCTCAGCAAACTCACCCGCCTGCGCTTCATTACAGTTAAGCTCAATGATAACGCCACCAGCGTCGTTATAGACCCGACCGGTGAGCTTTAAATCTGTTGCCAAACGCCAGATGAAAGGGCGAAAGCCCACGCCCTGAACAATCCCGTTAACGCGTAAACGCATTCCCTTGCTGTGTGGCATTAATGCACCGTGCAGGCCATACAGGGATCGAAAGAACGGACAATATGTTGCACCGACACCGGTGTTTTTTCACCGTTCATCACCGGCGCGCCAACTACGGCCTGCTCCAGCGCACCGGGCTGATCATGTTGATCGCGGGGCGAGAAATTCCAGCTGGTCGGGGCGATAATCTGATAGTTACTGATCTTGCCGTTTTTAATTTCCAGCCAGTGACCTAAAGCGCCCCGCGCCGCTTCAACCAAACCAACGCCGGAGGCTTCGGCAGGCATTTCACCGTGATGACAAAAGGGCGCGCTGGGATCAATTTGTTTTATCCACTGTTCCATTTGCCCTACCACAATGGCTACTTCGAGGAGTCTGGCCACCACCCGACTTAACACATTGCCACCATGGCGACTGATCATGTCACGCATCAGCGGGTGACCGTTAACCACCTGTCGCGCCAATGGCCCGACTTCCACTACTTCCTGACCCAAGCGAGGCGCTTTACACCAACTGTATCCCGCCTCATTGTCCAGCGTTGGTTGGGTAATGCCCTGCGCCGGTGGGTGCGGATGGTCGCTGTCACTCATCCAGCTATGGGAATGATCTTCAGCTATCCGGGAAATATCCAGCGGACTTGTCTGGCCATTTCTATAGCTGCCAGCAACCCACATCGGTTCATCAAGAGCGCCATAAGCGCCAAAACTGAGGAAATGATCCGTTGCCCTGCCAAGCTGGTGTAACTGCTGTACTTCAGCCACATGCAAAAAACGGCGGAAATCAGAGCTGTGCCAGGGCTTTTGCTGATACCACTGCCACAATTCGGCTTCGCTTTTAAGCTGACTAATGGTGGTCAGGCTATCGCCAAATAAAGTACTTTCCAGGAAACGCTTAAACCCGGCAACGATGGCCAGTAAACGCATGCGCTCTTTGGGCTCAATCGCTTTGGCTACCCCACCCGGCTGTAAACTCAGGGTGTGTGGCCACTTGCCGGCCATCAGCCCCATCAGGTGCAGAAAATCGGCCCTAGCTGGCAACATCTGCGTTGCGGCAGAGCCTGCAGTGGCTTTAAACCGCCCCTGAATATCACCAAACCAGCTAGCGCCAGCGTATGTGTCGCGCGCAAAGTCGGGCATAAAAAACAAATAAAAGTGCGTGATCAGATCGGTAATGTTTTCACTTGCCAGCACTAAGTTGGTACACAGCTCGCCGTTTTTAGGCATACTCAGTCCCATAGCATCGGCTAACGCCCGGGCACTGGCCACCGACTGGGTAACCGAGCAAATACCACAGATCCGCGGCGTATAAACCAGCGCATCCATGGGTTTGTGGCCCAGTAAAATTCGTTCAAAGCCACGATACAGCGGCGAGTTTACTTCAGCTCGCTGCACTTTATCCTCGCCGGTTTCCAGGGTGATTTCCAGGTCCCCTTCCACGCGATTAAAGGGGCCTGCGACAATTCGGCTCATACTGCTACTCTCTGACTGTACATACTGATGGTTCAGCCTTTGCGTTTATGAATGGTGGGCGGATAGATTAGCTGCTCGGCAATGGCATTCTTTTTTAATCGTTCAGGCGTGGCTGCTTTAGACAATTGCGCCAGGGCTACAAACCACGCTTTGGGCATATCGGTTGGCAAGCCAACCGGGATCCCGGCAATTTTCGGCGTTTGGCAGAAACTGTGGCCCGGCTCTTCAAATTCAGGCGCGGTACAGTTAATACACGGGTAGCCACCGTTGGTACAGGAGCCCTGGCCATTCCAGGGCCGACTGTTACAGTCAGCATGCGCCTGGGTGCCTTTACAACCCATATTTTCCATCATGCAACCGCGATCGCCCATATCCACGGCACTGGCTTTATACTCATAGAATTCGTTCCGGGAACAGCCGTGATGCACCAGATGGTCCGCGTACATACGCGGACGACCAAACTTATCGAGTTGTTCATCATTGTGTTCACCCAACGCTATGCTCATCAGGGTTTCGGTAACCCAGTCAGGGTGCACCGGACAACCGGCGATATTAACCACCTGATCGCCACTTTGCGAAGTAAAATCCTTACCCAACAGACCGCCCGCCATTTCGCCGTCAAATTGCAGGCCGGTGGCATCGGTATCATTGGCGCCTGCTGCCGTAATGCCGCCGTAGGCCGCACAGCTACCAACGGCAACAGTATAACGGGCAATGTCCGCCAGTGCTTTTACCCACTCAATCATGGGCTTGCCGGTACCGCCCATTATGTGAAACTTACCGGTGCCCATGGGGCCGGTCATCATAGAGCCTTCGATACAAAGAATATCCAGTGTAATGTCACCGGCCAGGATCCCCTCAAGCATAGCAATACACTCATCACCGGTTGCTTCGCTTAATGACGGATGCCAAAGCAGATTGATGCCGGCATTTTCGAACAGGGTTAGCACATCGGGGGATTCGGCATTGAGTAACGACATGGAACAGCCGCCGCAACCACCGGATTGCAGCCATAACAGATTAAGCATCAGCGGACTCCCGGTTAGGTAAAAACAGGCTGGCGATTGCACCACCGTCGATATGGTTGTCGATGGATAATTCGCCATTATGTTGCGAAACGATACCATAACTAATTGATAAACCTAAACCTGTTCCCATTCCAACTGGTTTAGTTGTATAGAAAGGCTCAAAGATTTGCGGCGCATCATCGGCGCTGATCCCCGATCCGGTATCCCTTATGGTAAGTAACACGCCGTCTTTATCTGCACTGGCATTGATGGTTAATCTGCGCGTCTCGGAAGCAGCCATCGCATCTACCGCATTTTCAATCAGGTTAACCACGACCTGATGGATCTGCCCGGCATGGCCATAAGCTTCCAGTGGCCTTGGAATATTGTCTTCTACCTCTACCGCGTAATCACTCTCTTTCATTATCCAGTGTAAAGCGGTATGCACCGCGTGACTGAGGTCGAAAGACGCCTTTTCCGACACTTGCGCAGAGGAGAACTGACGTAAATCATTGACGATTTCTTTTACCCGATCTGCGCCTTCCATGGTGCCATCCACCAGCGAATTGAGATCCTTGATGGCTTTTTCCAGCCGCATGTTTTCGCGCATCTCGCGCAGCGCGTCGCGGCTTTCGCCATTGGCTACCGCATCAAAATAAGTACTGAGTTTGTCGGTGTAGCGACGTAACACGTGCATGTTGCCATACACAAAGCTAATCGGATTGTTCAGCTCGTGGGCTACCCCTGCTACCAGACGGCCCAGAGAAGCCATTTTTTCTGACTGAATAAGCCGTTGCTGGGCGAGCTGTAATTCAGCATGGGCGATATTGAGCTCTTTATAGGCTCTCTGCAGCTCGCCAAGAGGCCGTCCTACCAGCACCATACCCACAGACTTACCGCGATGATTTAAACGTGCCGTGCAATTTACCGATAACGGTACATTGCCCGACTTGCCCTGTAATTCCAGCTCATAATCACGCACAGGCTGAGCTCGCAGACGTTCGTAGAAACCCCGTACCTTATCGTGCAACTCCGGGGCGATGAAGGTTAAAATAGAACGGCCAATCAGAGCAGATTCTGACTCCCCCACCAGCTCGGTTAAAGCCCGGTTAACCCCTTCAATAATACCGTCGTTATCACACACGACGAGCACATCGTTCATGGCACTTTGAATACTGTCAGAAAAGCTTTTGGCCTCTTCCAGCTCAACGTTTTTTTCTTCGACTTCAACCTGCGAGTGCACCAGGTCCGCATAGGCTTCATCCATTTTCTGGATGACGCTAACCCAGGCATCTTCATTCTGAATGGCTTGTACCGGATCGAAATCTAAAGAGTCGGACATATCTGCAGCGTGTGATTAACTATACAGGCACTATACCTGACGGGATTCGGCCCGCAAGACTGACAAGGCATTTTCTCGTTAAAAGCAGGGCGAATTGCTCGCCCTGCACGGCATTATCAGCGAACGATTATGGCCTTGGACGGAACATAACCTGCCCGGTTTTTTTAGCAATTTCCACCTGCGCGACCTTTTGGTAAAAGCCGTCGGAAAAGAAGGTTTCATATTTAGGCACTGTTACAAATACGCCTACCCCTTCTGAATCACGATGCTCAAGTAAGACACTGTCGATAGCCCGCATTAGCAGATGACCAAGACCGTGTGACTGATAGTCCGGATGTACTGCAATGAACGACAGCAGGTGATACTTTTCCGCTGGCATAGCAGAGCGAATTTTTTCCTCTTTCTCCAGCATTTGCCGGGTGCCGTAATAACCGGTGGTTAATAACATCTTTAACCGCCAGTGCCAGTAACGACCAGCCCCTGCCGCATTGTCTGGCCCCGTAAGACAGGCAACAGACAATAACCGGCCTTCATCAAACAAGCCAATAATAGGTTGCTCTGCTTCCCAGAAAGCAGTGAGTTCTTCGCGTATAGCCGAACGTAACCGCGATTCGTAGCCTTCTTTTTCGCTCTGGAATATTTGTAAAAAAATTGGATCGTCGTGGTAGGCGTTGTAAATGATGGATGCAGCAACTTTCAGATCTTCCGCTGATAAGTAAGCTGCTCTGATTTTATCCAGGTTTTGTTGGATTTCCGCTTGTACCATAGCCTGTCTCCCGTGTTGTGGTGATGCGTAAACGCCAGTTATTGCGACCCAGGCCGCCCTCTCACTCAACCGCTCAGCGCTGCCGCTGAACAACAGCAAACTGAAAACAACAAGATTGGTCTTAAGAGTTACGTAATAGACGCACAAAAAGTGCATCAGTTCCCCACTCTAGCTGAAAAAATAACACCATGTAAATATACTGTTAACAATATTTATACAATTGGACAAGTTTAACAATGAGGATTGGGAGCAGTAACCAGGCAGGTAGCACAACCACGCCATCATTAATGATGGCCGGCCAGACAGCAACAAGCCCGATAAACGGGATGGTTATCGGGCTTGTCAGTAAGTGTAGACGGTGGGCGGATTAAATTTTACGAACCGCTTCTTCACCCCAACCAATCAGGCGATTGTCTTTAAAGACCAGTGGCGTACACTCATCCTTAGTGGTGATGCCATCGTCCTCGGTACGCTGCGTGCGATAGTAAAGGATCCGATAAACATGATCGCCCTCGCCTACCATTTCATTGAAGTCGGCAACACCCATCTTGCGGGTAACGTCTTCAAAGTGCGCATTCACTTCCAGATTGCTGATATGTTTGCGGTTGTTATACTCGCGCTGCTCCCAACTGGCCTGATAGTGTTCTCTGTCGTCATCACCCACGGAGATAATACAGCCAGACAATAACATTGGTGCTACCAGAGCAGTACAAAGCATTAATTTTTTCATAGTGGTTCCCTGTTGAAAAATAATAAGTCACTAATGAACTTCAAGTAATCAAGAATGAGGCCAATTATAACTTATTGAATTTTAAGGAAGTTAAAAAATAACCACTTGGCGACAGTGCTAACTATCGGTATGATTAGCGAAATTTTCGTTGTTTTGACTAACCTGTTACAGGCCGAGCCAGTCAGACGAGTCAGTCACTAGTTAAGAGTAATTTCATGTCCTCTAAAGAAAACCATAAAGCCTTGGTCGAAATCTGCCATACACTGGCAGCCGAAGGCTTAACGCCGGGTGTAGGCTTATTGCGTGGTAGAGCCCCTTTTAAGGTAAGCGTACTGGATGCCATCGAGGCGATAAAGGTTTTTAATCAACAAAATGTGCAGATCAAAGCACAACCGAAAACACCGGGCGACAAGGAGCGCATCGCTGAGCTGGAAAAACGGGTTGAACAGTTAGAACAGGCTCTCGCGGTGATGGAG
This sequence comes from Alteromonadaceae bacterium UBA2620, assembly GCA_002339125.1. Classification (GTDB taxonomy): domain Bacteria; phylum Pseudomonadota; class Gammaproteobacteria; order Enterobacterales; family Alteromonadaceae; genus Alteromonas. Next base: position 27,708 of record DDJQ01000145.1, on the reverse strand, counting down.
AGCCGGCTGGCAAAGCTCAGTTAAGCGGCTGGCGTCAGGCCATCAAGAAAGGTCGCCAGATCAGGTGCCAGGCATCGGGAGGGTAATTTACCTACCTGTTCCAGCACCACTTCGCCTGAGGCATTATCCACAGACAAAATAAAATCGTCTTCATCGGTTAAACCAAAAAATAATGTGGGCGGCTGTTTTAGTCGCTGCTTCATTAACAGATGGCCTATAAGGTTTTGTTGTAGCCGCTCAAAGTCCTCTTCACTGCACACCTGCAATAGTTCGCAGTTGCCCTGTTCAGCCTTAACCGGCAGATTAAAACTCCAGTAAGTGGTAAAGAACTTACAAAACTGCTCGTTGAGCGTGATGTGCAGGGCGTTTTCGATGTTAGCAAAGGTATATTCACCTTCCATCGGCACGGGCTGCCAGGCGCAAGGCTCTCCCTGGCTGGCATTCTCAACATAACAGGGGGATGCTAATTCCGCTTCAAACTCAGTGGTCATCAGCGCGGGCTGAGACACTGCCGCCTGTTGTAAATCGCGCATTAACTTATGCAATGATTGTTGAACTATATTCTCCATTGCTATTCCATATCAGGTATACTAAACCTCTATAGTAAAGAATTTATGGCACTTTAAACACCAGCTTGGCATATTGAATGCGCGTGCCATGGTTAATCAGTGGTAAATAAGTTACAGGACAGTATGACAGTAAAGCACTCTTCGTCACCGTCTCTTCCCGCCAACCTGACACTGGGTCAAAAGGTTGACTACATTGAACAGTATACGCCTGAGCTGCTGCAAGGCGTGCCTCGTACACTAAGCCGTGAGCAAATTGGCGTTGCACAGCCCCTGCCGTTCGGTGGTGTAGATATCTGGAACGGTTATGAGCTTTCGTGGCTTAACCCGAAAGGCAAACCGCAGGTCGCCATTTTACAATGCCGGGTGCCCATTGATTCGCAAAACCTTATCGAATCTAAGTCTTTCAAACTTTATCTGAACAGCTTCAATCAGTCGGTATTTGGCAGTGCAGATGAAGTGGCCCGACACTTAACCAAAGATTTATCGGCCTGTGCCCAGGCGCCGGTTGAGGTGCATTTATTCAGCGCCGGTCAGTTTGGCGCCCTTCAGCTTGGTGAACTTGACGGCACCGTGATTGACGATCTGGACATTGAAATCAATGCCTACGAGCCGAGCCCGGAGCTGCTCACAACCGGCGACCAACAGGTTTCTGAAACCCTGGTGAGTCATTTGCTAAAGTCTAATTGCCTGATCACCAGTCAGCCTGACTGGGCCAGTGTGCAAATTCATTACGAGGGCGCGGCTATAGACCACGCCGGACTGCTGGCTTATCTCATCTCGTTTCGCCGGCATAATGAGTTTCACGAGCAGTGTATCGAGCGAATTTTTTGTGATTTAATGAATCGTTGCAAGCCGCACAAGCTAGCTGTCTATGCGCGCTACACCCGCAGGGGCGGATTAGATATCAACCCGCTACGGGCGAATTTTGATTTCAATATATCGAACAATCGGTTGGCCCGGCAGTAGCATGCCGGCGGCTTTTTTAGCTAATAAGGAGCTTGCATAACACATGGAAGCGAAACAACTCCAATCGCTGCGTGCTCACAGCGAGCAACTCGCAGGATTTATAGTCCGGCTCACCAGTTACTATGAGGGGCTATCTGCAGAGATTGATAAAGAGTTACAGTCCCTGCGCGGTCATTTAAGTGGCAAGATTGATTTCACTCTGGCCACCTTATCTATGAATAAAGTCAGCCAGCTAATTATGCTGGAGCCCTACTCAGTAAAAACCCTGACCCAGGCCTGGATACGCCAGCTGGAAGAAGATATCCAGGCATTTCAGCGTCTGGTGACTGAGCCAGCGGCCCGTAGCCAGGCAGCCAAAGCCAGTAGCGCTTTGAAAAAGCCCATTAACGGCATCAGTGCCGTGCTACCGCTCTATCAAAAGGTATTAAAATGCTATCAATCCGGCATGGGCAATGCTGAAGAGTCGGCGCCTGACAACCAACCCAATAATCGAACGGTACAACTTAAACAAAACCTCATCGATGAACTCGGTCAGCTGGTACAAACCTATATCCGGGTCAACCCGGAGGATGACTACCTCGCTTCCCTGCAGGAAAGGCTTGGCCAGGGGCTTACCGAAGAAGAGTTACTCAATAGCTGCCTGATCCTGATCCGGGTAATGGTTCAGGAAACCCTCACCGAGGCCAATACGGCCGGTAAAATTATTCAGCGACTGAATAATGCGCTGGGTAATATTAACGGTGATGTGCAGTCCAGTATCTCAAAAAGTGCCGAGAGCTTTGAGGCGCGCCAGTCGCGCAATCAGGAATTGCGAAATGTGCTGGAAGACATGGAAGACGCACTGGAAGGCGAAAACAATATCGACGACTTAAAGCAGCAGGCGCAACACTATCTGGGTCAGATGGCTAACTCACTTAGTGCTGGTGAAGAAGCCGAGCGCCAGGAGCAGGAAGGTCTGATGTCACTACTGGTTTCAATGCAACAACAGCTTTCGTCGCTGCAAAAACAAACCAACTCATACCGTAAAAAGCTGGTTGAGCAACGTATAAACATGTACACCGACCCGCTCACCCGGGTGCCTAACCGCATGGCTTACAATGAACGGGCTTCAAAGGAGTGGGATCGCTGCCAGGCGCAGAACAGGCCACTGAGTATTGCGGTGGTCGACGTGGATCACTTTAAACGGATCAATGATAAGTACGGCCACGCCGCCGGTGATAAAACACTCCAGGCCATAGCCCGCCACCTTAAAACCAACCTGACCAGCAGCGAGTTTATGGCACGTTGGGGCGGTGAAGAATTTATAATACTGTTGCCCGATCATGCCAGTGACAAATTGTTAAATCGCCTGAATGAGTTGCGCGAGGGGCTGGCTAAGCTACCCTTTAAATTTAAACAAGAGCGCCTGACAGTCACAGCCTCCATCGGCGGTACCCAGTGCCGTACCGGTGAAAAGCTCGACGCCGCCTTCGAGCGGGCCGATAAAGGGCTATATAAAGCAAAATCCGATGGTCGGAATCAGGTGGTCATTCAGGATAACGAATGAAAAAAATTCAGCTAAACCCTGTAGGTTGGATGAGCCAACTCTCCCAACTTGAAGTCAGCAAGCTTGAAGACACCACAAACAGTAATCTGTATCAGCTCTTTCGTAACTGCTGCCTGGCAGTACTTAACAGCGGTGTGGATGAAGACAACTACGAAATGTTATTTGCTCCGTACGAATCATTCGACATTCGGCTGATTAAACGGGAACGGGGCGTCAAACTCGAACTGATAAACCCGCCGGAAGTTGGCTTTGTCGACGAGCGATTAGTAAAAGGTGTTCACGAGCATCTGTTCTCAGTGTTACGCGACATGCTTTACATGGGCAACAAATACGCCTTTGTACACGAGAACGCTCCTCAGGACAGTGGCAGCATTACCGATATGGTGTTCGATATGCTGCGTCATGCCAAAGTCATCGAACGCAACAACGAACTCAACACAATAGTATGCTGGGGTGGCCATTCCATTGGTCTTAAGGAATATAAATACACCAAGGAAGTAGGCTATCAGTTGGGTCTGCGCGAAATGAATATCTGCACCGGCTGTGGACCAGGGGCCATGAAAGGCCCCATGAAAGGCGCCGCCATTGGCCACGCGAAACAACGCTATCGTGACGGCCGTTATATTGGCATCTCCGAGCCCAGTATTATTGCCGCCGAGCCACCCAACGCCATTGTTAACGAGCTGGTGATCATGCCTGACATTGAAAAACGTCTGGAAGCCTTCGTTCGCATAGCGCACGGCATTATTATCTTCCCTGGCGGCGTAGGCACCGCTGAGGAACTATTGTATTTACTTGGTATTCTTATCCATGAGCGAAATGCCCAGCAGCCTTTCCCGGTAATATTAACCGGCCCGGCTGGCAGCGAGTCTTATTTTGAGGCTATCCACGAGTTCGTCGGCGCCACTCTGGGGCCCAAAGCGCAAAATCGCTATCAGATTATAGTGGACGATCCGGTGGAAGTTGCCCGGGTACTTGGCCAGGGCGTTAAAAAGATTGAGCAGTTCAGACTGGCCATGGGAGATGCATTCAGTTTTAACTGGTCACTGAAAATCGAAGATGACTTCCAGCAACCTTTTATCCCAACCCATAAATCCATGGCAGCGCTAAATCTGCACAGGGATCAACCGTTGTCTGATTTAGCAAATAACTTACGCAAAGCATTTTCGGGGATTGTGGCGGGTAACGTAAAAGCCGAAGGCATTCGTCAAATCCGCGATTTTGGCCCGTTTAATCTGTCTGGTGAAGCCGATTTAATGGCTC
>DDJQ01000145.1:0-23057 GCA_002339125.1 Alteromonadaceae bacterium UBA2620 | reverse complement strand
AGCCGATTTAATGGCTCGTATCGACGCCTTGCTGAAATCCTTTGTGGCTCAACAACGCATGAAATTACCTGGCACGGAATACCGGCCCTGTTATAGCATTAACCGTGATTCATAATCAGTAACATTGTTAAGGCTGACAGTGTGGCCTTAATTGGATAGACTACTGTTGATTAAGGCCCGGCAGGGCCAGAATGAATTAACCAGTAAAACGACAAAGATAAATGAACAGTAAAGCAATCCGACTTATTTTGATCGGCGTAGCCTCTTACGCGGTCCTTGCTTTCTTACTCATCGCCTTTTATCCGGACAAGCCGGAGAATATGGACTGGCAGGACCGGGAAGAGTATAACAAAGTGCAGATTTCCAAACTGGAGCTGGGTATTACCCGCGCCGAAGTAATGGCTTTACTGGGCACGCCGGATATTACCGAAGCCAAAATGCAGGATAGCCGTGAGATCCAGGTCATGTTTTACCGTACCCAGCACGTTCGTGCCGACGGTATGACAACCCAGGATGAATGCACACCGCTGTTATTCGAAAACGAAGCCCTGATTGCCTGGGGTGACGGTGCTTATCAAACCTACCTGAGTAGTTAATTAATTTGACGGCCATGCTGGCAGCCTTGCAAGAACTGGTGCGAGACAGCGAGGCGCTGCCGCCTTTGCCAGCCCGGGAAGCAGCACATCTTTCCCGATATCTTGATGTCAGCGCTCGCTGGCTCGATTTTGCACAAGCTCATCTTCCCCTGCTAACGGTAATTGCCTGCCGCCCTTACAACTCCATTGAGCCGACAAAGCATTTATGGTTACGCCATATCTCAGTGTATTTATTGCTCTGCTTACGCAATCGGGTGAATCATCACACCCAGCAGCAAGGCGTTGCGGCGCTGTTGTCTTATTATCAGTTAAAAAAGCAGTCAGTACTCAATAAACAGCGACTGAGCAGTATAATTAAACAACTCAGCCGTTGTGGCCAGCAATACTGGGCAGCACATGTCCTACCGGCACGCAAACGACCGCCCCTCTACAGCGATTGTTTCGATATTGCCTGGTTATGGCAGCGCTACCTGTTGCGGGCTCCGGTCAGCAACTTTAACGATATTCTGGCAAAACTGGCGATGACACTCCCGGTCACCGGACAGCAGCTTCTGCATGCCCTTACAGACTATCCCGGGCTACTTCACGAAGGCTTAATAATAGCCTCCGGGCAGCATATCGGGCCGGTGATGAGTCAGCTAAAAGATCAGGTGCTTATTTATTCAAACACTGAAGAACATTTTTGCTGGCTGGCCAAAAAGCAGGTTCGCCTGATGCACAAACAATCGCTTAGTGTCGAACACTGGGTCAGCCTGCTTAGCAAACTGGACGAACAACCGGAAGAAGGTGAAGTGATACGTCCGGGCGATCATGGCTGGGCACTCCCTGTTAGTTACCCGACATCACGCCCGCCGCTTAGCCTGCAAACACTGTTAAAAGCGCTTAACGATGCGGACATCGCCGTCGACAAAATAGTCGCGATGGTAGAAGTTGAGCCGGCTTTCAGTCATTTTCTGACCGATGCAGCATCAAAGGACAACCGCATGCAGTTACCGGTGCAGAATGTAAAGCAAAGTATTCTCACCTATGGCCTTGAAAGAGTCGGTCATATGCTTGTGCAGTACGCCCTCTTTCAGCGTTTAACCCAGCACTGGTTTCCGTTACTCGACTGGTATTCACGATTGGCTCAGACAGCCATTTTGCTCAGCAGCGAACTGGCTAGTGGCAGTGGCCGGATAACACCACAGTATGCCAGTCTGGTGACGACAGTCGCCCTGTCGCCGTTGTTTACGTCTGCACAGGAAAAAGGCAAAACTGCAGTAAACCACAACGACCAACGGCTATTTGATGTCACAACACTGCTGCAAAATAATGCGCAACAAGGTAATAGTGCCACCCGACAACGCCTTATTTCACTTGCCAGCGCCTGGGAGCAGGACAAAGGGCAGTCAAGGTTGATAGCCTGTTGTGGCCGGCTGCCACAGGAAGTTCCCGGGCTATTACGCCTGCCCCATTGTATCAGTGGTTTGAGCCTGATCTGGGCCCGGCAATGGCTGCTCGGGCATAAGCCCTGTGCACAAACGACTGAGTTTATCCAACAAACCCAACAGGCATTTCCTCATCTGACTGCATTGCAATCGCAACTGCAGCCCAAGGTCAGTCACCTGCTCAATTGCCCGTTAACATAGCAGCAGTCACAGGGCCTTAATAAACGCTGTTTATAAGCACTATGGCCTATTTAACTACTCATTTAGTCTTGCATCATATACACTTATGCCAGTGTAAAGACACCCTACAATTGATTACAAAAACGCCAGAGAAAAACCCTCTTGCGCAAAAATTACGCTACACTTATTAAAAAGCAAACGACCTAACGAATCAGTAAAAGTTATTAAGGATCTCTGATGACTCAACAACGCATTACTGTCATCCGCGGAGATGGTATCGGCCCGGATATTATTGATGCAGCAACGCAAATTTTAGATAAAGTAGGCTGTGACTTTGCCTATGATTACGCTGATGCCGGCCTGATGGCGCTGGAAAATCATGGCGAGCTATTACCTCAGGAAACGCTGGATCTGATCGCCAAAAACAAGGTGACCCTGAAGGGCCCATTGACTACACCGGTTGGCGAAGGCTTTACCTCAATCAATGTAAGCCTGCGTAAGCAGTTCCAGCTCTATGCAAACGTGCGTCCGGTATTGTCTTTTAAAGGCACCAAGGCACGTTACGAAGATATCGACATTATTACCGTGCGCGAAAACACTCAGGGCATGTACTCTGGTCTGGGACAGGTAGTTTCTGAAGACGGTACCGAAGCCGAAGCGCGCAGTAAAATTACCCGTGAGGGTGCCGAAAAAATCGTGACTTTCGCTTACGAATTAGCCCGCCGCGAAGGCCGCAAAAAGGTTACCGCTGTTCACAAGGCGAATATCCTTAAGTCGACTTCAGGTTTGTTCCTGAAAGTCGCTCGCGAAATTGGTGAGAAATACCCGGATATCGAGTCTACGGAGATGATCGTAGACAACGCCTGTATGCAACTGGTAATGAATCCTCACCAGTTTGACGTTATTGTTACCACTAACCTGTTTGGTGACATTCTGTCAGACCTGTGTGCCGGTTTGGTTGGCGGCCTGGGTATGGCGCCTGGCGCCAACATCGGTGGTGAATGTGCAATTTTTGAAGCCGTACATGGTTCAGCACCAGACATCGCCGGCAAAAACCTGGCTAACCCTACCAGCGTGATTCTGGCTTCTGTGCAAATGCTTGAGTACCTGGGCATGGCTGACAAAGCCGAGGCCATCCGTTCAGCCCTGAAAGATGTGATTGAAAGTGGCGATCGCACTACCCGCGATCTGGGTGGTCAGCACGGTACTACCGAATTCACTCAGGCAATGCTGGAGCGTTTGTAAGCCGCATTTCGCTTGCACTGAATAGTAAGCAAGTCTTCGGACTTGCTTTTTTTTGACTGGATAATACCAATCGGCATAGAGGTTTACCCTCTCAGAGTGATCCCTGAGGGCGAGCTGGCAGGCTTTCTGGCGTTGTTACGCTTGCTTGATTTGGAACCACCAAACCTGTGCAACCAAGCCTAGCCACAAAACCTGCCAGTCTTGCTGAGAGGGTAAACTTCTATGCGGATTAATGGTATGGACCCTCTCCTCCCATAAAGGCTTCAAATGAGCCAAGATAGAGTTGTTGAATCACTATCAAGAAGGAGAAGGTCACATAAATAAGGTAACAATAGGTTTAGATATCGCCAAGTCTGTTTTTCATTTAGTTGTTATGAATCAGTCCGGCAGAGTACTCAAAAAGAAGAAGTTAAAGCGTTATCAGGTGCTGTCCTATTTTAGCCAACTGGAGCCAAGTATCGTGGTGATGGAAGCCTGTGGCAGTTGCCATTATTGGTGTCGTGAGCTGACAAAAGCGGGGCATGAAGTCAAAGCCATCGCGCCGCAATATGTTGTGGCATACCGAAAAAGCAATAAACACGATTACAATGATGCAGAGGCGATAGCCGAGGCCTCACAGCGTGAAGGGATGCGATTTGTGCCGTTTAAGTCTCAGGAACAACAAGATATTCAGCTCATGCATCGTATTCGAGAGCGTATGATAGCGCAGCAAACAGCGTTGAGTAATCAGATAAGAGGCTCGTTGGCTGAATACGATATTGTGTATGCACGGGGCGTAGCGACCGTGGTGAAAGAATTACCTTTCACCTTGGAAGAGGCTGACAATGGATTGAGTATGCTAGCTCGCCAACTGTTTCAAGGTTTATTCAACGATTTGTTGGTGTTACGGGAGCGCATTAAGGAAATGGATAAGGAATTGAAAGCATTTGCACAAAACCACCCTGTATGCGAGCGCTTAATGAGCATGACCGGTATTGGGCCACTGATTGCTACTGCTTTATATGCAGGTATTGGACAAGGACAGGCTTTTAATAGTGGTCGACATTTAGCCGCTTGGTTGGGTATCGTCCCCAAACAACATACAACGGGAGATAACCCGAGATTGCTGGGTATCAGCAAACGCGGGAATACGTATTTACGCACCCAGATGATTAACGGTGCCAGAGCCGCCTTGCGCCATATCGGTGATAAAACCGATAAAGTGAGCCAGTGGTGTCGGGCTTGCTTAGCGCGAATGAGCTTTAACAAAGCTTGCGTCGCGCTGGCCAATAAGATGGCGAGAATGGCCTGGGCCATGCTGCACCATCAACAGGATTATCTGCCAGGGCAGATAAATAAAGCTGCGGTATAGCCGGTAAAACCAAACCAGTAGTAAGCACGTAAACGAAAACGAAAACAGGAAGCCTGTCAACGCATTGCAAAAGACAACGTACTGATGATTAACTGTTCATAACCATCTTGTTCAAATCAGATTATACCAAGGGCCTTCGAGGCCGCCGGATTGATGAGACAACAAGATGCGAACAACCATCAAGGCTAGAAGCCACATGACTTCACTAAAAAGCCGAATATATGGCAGCAATGAATCACGTTAATTAGTCAACACGATGTCTTGAAATCGGAGTGGGCCCATATATGGTATAACTGGCAAACTCGTGGGCTTCTACTGTTTGAGGCGAGCAAAACAGCTGGGCCAGCGAGCGCAGCGCATAAGCGTTGTAATCAAGCTCCCTGCTTAATGTATCGATAAATTCCTGCATTGGGGCCTCGAAGCTGACTACCTGATCCTGTTTCAATAACGTTTGGCTAACTAAGGTACCTATTATGGTAATCACTACTACGAAAATTCCCCCAGCAAAAACGTGGTGAGCTGACTGGGCATTGATGATTTCCTGGATTTTTAATAACTATAGTTTAGGAATGTAAAGAGAGGTAATTTGAGCGGGTGAAGAAAGCTCCCGGACAGGGCCATGCGGAACTGTTTCGGCCTGCAATCAGAAGTCCTCGGGCTATGGGCTGGTTCATTTAAAGCTAGCTAACTTCCGGAGAAAACAACTACAGCATTGATTTTTATACACTTTAAATGAATGAAATGAACGTTTAAGGGCCCAGTATCAATATTAAGTTTGATAATAATAAATTTAATATAACCGCAGGGAGGTAAAGATACACCTTTAGTATAATTTTTTAATTTGCTCTTATCTGCACAACATTCTTACCCGCTGACCTTCGAAAAACTCGCCTTAGACGAGCTAAAACTGGCCATTTTCAGTACTGCCGCTCTTCAAGAGAGATGAGTAGAGTAAAGGGGATGATTATCATCATTAACAACCTTTAGGAGCTACACATGAAATTATCTACTGTTCGTATCTGTATGATCGTACTAGCGTTGTTCGCTGGCTTTAATAGCGCCACTGCTGAATCACTAAAAATGACCGACGAAGTTAGCCAGGTGGCAACCACTGAAGCTTTGCTAAACCTGAATACGGCCTCACTGGAGCAACTGATGACGTTACCGGGAATTGGTAAAAGCAAAGCGGCGGCCATTATTAGTTACCGGGAATCCCAGGGCCCATTCAGCTCGGTGGATGAGCTGACCCGGGTAAAAGGTATCGGAGTTAAGATGCTGGCAAAACTTACCGGCAGTATTGAAGTTCGCTAACGTTGAAAAGAACTAGCTGTATCAGGAATGGCAAACTCGCTATAAAAAAGCCGCGGTTATTCTCCGCGGCTTTCACTCAAGCATAAATTGCCTGTGAACAAATTATGGCATTGCGTCCAAATCTTCGCCTTCTTTTTCAACTTGCGGCGGCATAAGATCTTCTTTACTGATCCCCAGTGCCATTGCCACAGAACTGGCAATATAGATGGAAGAATAAGTACCTACTACCACACCAAATAACAGCGCCGTGGCAAAGCCATGGATAAGTGCACCGCCCTTAAAGAACAGCGCCAGCAATACCAGCACAGTGGTTAATGAAGTAATGATGGTTCGGTTAAGCGTTTGGGTCAGTGAAATATTGATAATTTCCACTGGCTCCCCCTTGCGGATCTTGCGAAAGTTTTCACGGATCCGGTCTGATACCACGATGGTATCGTTAAGCGAGTAACCAATAACTGCCAGAACCGCAGCCAGTACCGTCAGGTCGAATTCCAGTTGCAAAAACGAGAACAGACCGAGAGTCAGCAGCACATCGTGTATCAGTGCCGATACTGAGCCCAGCGCAAAACGCCATTCAAATCGTGCAGCTACGTAAATCAGGATACAGATAAGCGCTACCAGCATCGCCAGACCGCCCTGCTCTGTAAGCTCCTCACCCACGTTTGGCCCAACAAACTCGATACGGCGTTTTTCCACACTGCTATCAGCCTGTTGCAGGATATCAATCACCTGGTCACCAATGGTAACGGCTTTTACACCTTCACGCGGCGCAATTCGGATAAGCACATCAGTACTACTACCAAAATTCTGCACTACGGCATCGGGGAAGTCGTTAGCCGCCAGAGACGAACGAATCTCGCCCAGATCTGCGGCTTGCTCATAACCGACTTCAATCAGGGTACCGCCGGTAAAATCCAGCCCCCAGTTCAGGCTGTTAGTTGCCAGCGAGAATATCGAAGCGAGGATTAGCACCGTTGACAATATCATTGCGGGTACCCGCAATTTCATAAAGTTAACGGTTTCGGATAATTTTAATAATTGCATGTCAGACGCTCCTATATCGCCAGTTTGCTAACACGGCGACCACCCCAAATGGCATTTACAATCACCCGGGTAACCAGAATCGCGGTAAACATAGAAGTGGCGATACCAATCATCAGCGTGATCGAGAAGCCTTTTATCGGACCTGTACCCACGGCAAAAAGAATCAAACCAGCGATAAAGGTAGTAATATTAGCATCAAGAATGGTAGAGAAAGCACTGTCATAGCCCTGATGAATTGCCTGTTGCGGACTACGCCCGTCACGAATCTCTTCGCGAATACGCTCAAAGATCAGCACGTTGGCATCAACCGCCATACCCACTGTAAGAACAATACCCGCCATACCTGGCAGAGTCAGCGTTGCTCCCGGGATCATCGACATAATGCCCACAATCATAACCAGGTTCAGGCCCAGCGCGATGTCGGCCACAATACCAAAGGCTTTGTAGTACACCAGCATAAACACCATTACCAGCGCCAGACCCCAGATAATCGCCTGCATCCCTAAGTCGATATTTTCCTGACCCAGGCTTGGGCCTACGGTACGTTCCTCAACAATCTGAATGGGCGCAATCAAGGCACCAGCACGAAGCAACAGGCTTAAATCGCGGGCTTCTTTGGGCGAATCAAGACCGGTGATCTGGAAGTTACTGGCAAACTGACCACGGATAGTCGCTACGTTGATAACTTCTTCGTGACGTTCAAAAATCAGCTTATCGTTAGCGTCACGTTCGCCGGTAGCCTTATATTCAATGAACACAGTGGCCATCGGTTTACCCACATTTTCACGGGTATTGCGCGACATTTTATTACCGCCTTCACTGTCAAGCGATATACTGACCTGCGGTAAACCGTATTCATCAACGCCACTGTTGGCGTCAATGATGTGGTTACCGGTTACTACCACACGCTTGTCCAGCAGCACCGGACGTTCACCTTCATACAACAGTTGTGAACCCGGCGGCACGCGACCTGCTATGGCGTCACGAACGTCGTTATCCTGATCGACCATTCTGAATTCCAGCGTGGCCGTTGCGTTCAGAATTTCTTTTGCCTGAGCAGTATCCTGGATACCAGGCAGTTGCACTACAATGCGCTCTGCGCCTTGTTTTTGCACCACAGGTTCGGCAACACCCAGTTGATTCACACGGTTACGGATGATGGTGATATTCTGCTTAACCGCATAGTCTCTGATCTCGGCAAGCTTCTGCTCAGAGAAGCGGGCCCGCAGGACTAAATCATCCATTTCCTGATAAGTCAGGTCACGATTACGGTTTTCGAGAAAAAACTCCGCCTTATCGAGGGTTTCTTCATCGCGGAACTGAATGTCGATGTATCCATCGCGCACGTTCACTGAGCGATAACGCAGTTTTTCTTCACGCAATGCGGTACGAAAATCGCTTTCGGCATCTTCCAGTGATTTACCAATGGCTTCGTTCATATCAACTTCCATCAGGAAGTGTACACCGCCCCGTAAATCCAGGCCCAGTTTCATGGGCGTGCCACCCAGGCCTTCCAGCCATTCCGGCGTATCAGGCGCGAGGTTCATGGCGACTACATAGTCAGTGCCAAGTTCACGATCAAGAAAATCACGCGCTTTTAACTGGCTGTCGGAATCCGGCAGACGGATCAGCAACTGCTCGTTTTCAAACTCTACCGATTTAATCGGTATGTTTTGTTCAGCAAGTGCGGAGGTGATTCGAGATTCGAGTGCTGCGGTGACGGTGGCGTTGCGCGAACCGGAGATTTGCACAGCATTATCTTCACCGTACAAATTTGGCAACGCATACAGGCCGCACATCAGTACCATAAACAGTACGACCAGCACCTTAAAAAATGAGTTTTGGTTTAACACAAAAATTCCCTACGACGGGCTGCGGAGATTACCGAGCCCGTTTTAGCTGGTTACTTAGATAGACTTCATTGTGCCTTTTGGCAGCACGGCACTCACGGCAGATTTTTGTACCACGATGTTGGTCTGATCGTTCAGCGCAACTTCAATAAAATCCTTTTCGTCAGACACTTTGGTTACTTTACCGACCATGCCGCCCTGGGTCAGGATCTCATCACCTTTGGCCAGTGATGAAACCAGCGCTTTATGTTCTTTAACGCGTTTTGCCTGTGGGCGATACAGCAGGAAATAGAAAATCAGGCCAAACACGCCCAGCATGATCAGCATTTCTAAACCGCCGCTCTGGCCACCGCCACCAGCTGTTTGTGCGTGTGCTTCGGAAATAAATAAACTCATAATGTTCCCCGTTATAAATTGTTATAAAGCCGGTACCGGCATGTTTTTCTGTGCGTAAAATTCGCTGACAAATTCGTCCAGAGTATTACTCGCAATCGCGTCCCGCAATCCCTGCATAACCCGTTGATAGTAACGCAGGTTATGGATGGTATTGAGTCTGGCGCCAAGTATCTCATTGCACTTGTCAAGATGATGTAAGTATGACCGAGAATAGTTTTTGCAAGTGTAGCAATCACAATTTTCGTCGAGCGGACCCGTATCATGCTTATGTTTGGCGTTGCGGATTTTTATCACACCTTCGGTGACAAACAAATGACCGTTACGAGCGTTTCGGGTTGGCATCACGCAATCAAACATGTCAATGCCACGGCGAACCGCCTCAACGATATCCTCTGGTTTCCCAACGCCCATCAGATAGCGGGGCTTATGCTCAGGAATTTTCGGCGCTGTGTGCTCGATGATGCGGATCATGTCTTCTTTGGGCTCGCCCACCGACAATCCGCCAATGGCGTAACCATCAAAGCCAATATCCTCAAGACCAGCCAGAGAAATATCGCGCAGATCTTCGTACATGCCGCCCTGAATAATACCGAACAGGGCTGATGGATTATCACCATGGGCATCTTTACTGCGCCGCGCCCAGCGCAGCGACAGTTCCATAGAAATACGGGCCTCCTGCTGCGAAGCCGGGTACGGCGTACACTCATCGAAAATCATCACGATATCCGAGCCCAAATCACGCTGCACTTCCATGGATTTTTCCGGCGTCAGCAAAATCTTTTCGCCATTGATTGGCGAGCGGAAGGTCACCCCTTCCTCGGTGATTTTGCGTAAATCACCCAGGCTAAATACCTGAAAGCCACCGGAATCAGTGAGAATTGGCTTTTGCCAGTGCATGAAATCGTGCAGATCACCGTGTTCTTTTATGATCCCGGTACCCGGGCGCAACATCAGGTGGAAGGTGTTTCCCAGACAAATATGGGCACCACTGTCGGCCAGTTCTTCGGGGGTCATTCCTTTTACGGTACCGTAAGTACCTACCGGCATAAACGCCGGCGTTTCCACTTCGCCACGTTCAAACACCAGCTTTCCTCGTCTGGCGCGTCCGTCGGTATGGAGCAGTTCAAATTGCATGAGAAATTATATCCTGTCTGATCAAGAGGGCTATTTACGCACCCCCTTCGTCGATACTCAATTGAGGGCGGATTATACCAGCAATACAACAGAGATCATGTGTTAATGCTTTTTTCAATAAACATGCTGTCGCCGTAGCTATAAAAGCGGTATTCCTGTTCAATGGCTTCGGCGTAAGCCTTAAGCACATTGTCGCGCCCGGCAAAAGCACTGATCAGCATAATCAGCGTGGATTCAGGCAGGTGAAAGTTGGTGAACATGGCGTCCACTACCTTAAATTCGAAACCGGGATAAATAAAGATATCCGTGTCGGCCTGGAACGGCTCAATCACTTCGGCTTTATCGGCATGCAGCGCTGCAGACTCCAGTGAACGCACTGAAGTGGTTCCTACCGCAATCACACGCTTGCCAGCGGTTTTGGTGGCTCGTACTGCATCCACCACAGTTTGCGGCACAATGGCATATTCGCTGTGCATCTTGTGTTCAAGCACATTGTCGACCCGCACTGGCTGAAAAGTACCAGCACCTACGTGTAAAGTAACGTAAGCCAGATTAACCTGCTTTTCTGCCAGCGCGGCTAAAATGGTCTCGTCAAAATGCAATCCTGCCGTAGGTGCTGCTACGGCGCCGGGGGCCTGATTATAAACCGTTTGATAACGTTCTTTGTCGCTGTCTTCATCGGCTCTGTCTATATACGGTGGTAATGGCATATGGCCGTGGGCGTCGAGCTGCTCAAGCACCGTACTCTCGCCGTCAAAAGACAGCTCAAACAACGCGTCCTGCCTGCCTGTTACGGTCACTTCAACCGCCCCTTCCAGGAGTAATTTAGTGCCGGGCTTCGGTGCTTTGCTGGCGCGCACATGGGCCAGCGCTTTATGCTCGTCCACAATGCGCTCAACCAGCACTTCCACTTTACCGCCAGAGGCCTTCTGCCCCAGCAGTCGAGCAGGTATGACCCGGGTATTATTAAATACCAGCAGATCGCCCGGCTCCACCAAATCAAGCATATCGCGGAACTGTTTATGCTCGACCGTGCCCGTTTTACCATCAAGATGTAACAAACGGCTGGCAGTGCGTTCGGCGGTAGGATGTTTAGCAATCAGGTGCTCGGGCAGTGTAAAACTAAAATCTGATAATTTCATGCAGCTCAAATGTCGTATCAAATTGCTTTTAAGTCGAGGAGAATAACCGCCCTAACGGGCTTTCCTTCGAGTCAAAAGGGTTTCTGTCAAAAATTGGCGGGAGTTTAACACATTTCGTCGAAAAAAGGCCGTGTCATCGGCACAATTTCACGCTTTACAGCGGTATTTAAAAGCTCATTTAGCGGGTGGCAGTTTCAGGCCTGGCGACATTCTATTGAGCAACTGTAAAGCCTCAGTTCTCTTGCAATTCATTTACTTACAATTTCCCTGAATTTACCCCGCAAGTATCTCACCAACTTTAGGTATTTATATCCATACCAATGAATGCCGTATGATACACAGTTTTTCTTTTATTATTTTGGAATAAGACTATTATTTAACCAAAGCGATGATGTTCTCCCATCTTCCTTATTCGACCCAGTCATTTTGGCTGGGTTTTGTTTATGTACCACGCAATCCACGTATCTTCTGCCTTGTAGCAATTTAATCGCTGTCTCCGGCAGCCATTACCTCGGCCATCATCTCTGCCGATAACGGCCGTGATTTGAGGACAAAAAGAATCTGTAACAGCAAATCGGCACCTAAAATGCCTTTATTCACTTTATTGCGCAAATTATCGGCAGTTTGCGAGACCCCTATTTCTGCCAGTTTGTCACTCAATCCCTGATATTTCACACCGCGCAGCGACATTTCCGAACGAATAATCCGCTGTACCACCATCCGCCATTGATTCTGACCTTTCAAAGCAACCCCTTTTGTGAATTATAATTTACATTGACACACTTTTTTACACATATAGACATAATTATTATTGACTATTGCTACCTTAATTGTCTACACTTTTCCTCGTTCCGGCAGATATGCTCAAAAAAATCAGTCGGAACGGGCAATGAGAACAACACAGACTATCGGTTTAGTCACACTTTGTTGCACTAATTAACGTAAAGTCGTTGCAACAGTGTAGTAAATCTGACTAGAGTTAACGGCATTTAGCTGATTCGGTAAGGAGATATAGTATGGAATGGGATCTTGAACAACTTGAGGCCCTGTTTAAAGACATGGATGACCTGGTCGTCACCCGCGAGAAAGAGTGTTTACTGATTGCAAATCAGGACGGGCTGGATGCCTGGCTGGCAATCAGCGGTGAGCAAATCATAGTTGAGAGTTTACTGTTTAACGCTTCGCAGGTTGCCGATAAAGCCGCTCTGGACCACGATATTCTGTCAACTCACATGCTTTTCCCACTCACAACGGTGGCCATATCCAACGTTAATGGAGAGGAATACTACACGGCATTCGGTGCGCTGAGCGCGCAGTCAAAAGCAGAGAGTATTCAAATTGAAGTGACTACGTTATTCCAGAACGTGGCAGCTTTCCTTGACGCTTATGAGTCACATTTGAAGTAATTTAAGGAGAAATTTATGTCTGTTTGGAAAAAACTGATCACAGCAGTGAAAGGTGGAGCCAACGAAGCGGCCCAGTCAGTGGTAGATAGTCAGGCAATCAGAATTCTTGAACAGGAAATTCGGGAAGCAAAAGAAGAGTTGCGCAAATCTGATCATGCCCGCACCCAGATTCTGGCTAAGTGCAAATTGTCACAGCAAAAAGTTGATGGATTTAACCAGTCGATTGCGGAGTATGAAGCCCATGCCCGTAAAGCTATCGACACCGACCGTGAACTGGCGCTTGATTGCGCACAAAAGGTTAGCGAACTGAAAGCTGAACGCGACCAGGAACAGCAATACCTCGACCAGTTTAATGCGTCAGAGAAGCAGTTAGCTAAAAATATTCAGCAGGCTAAAGCCAACCTGCGTCGCCTGGAACAACAGGTGGACATGGTAAAAGCGACTGAAAGCGTGCAAAAGGCTCAGGTTGCGGTTTCTTCCCGTCATATGGGCGCAAACAGCAAAATGAAGACGGCGACTGAGTCACTGTCGCGGATTCAGGAAAAGCAGAAAATGCGCACTGCTGAGCTGGAAGCAGCGGAAGAACTGGCTTCATCTGAGTCGTCTGACGATTTAGAGAAGCGCCTGGCAGCAGCGGGCATCAAAGGCGGCCAGAGCTCGGCCGACGATGAGCTGGCACGCATTTTAGGCAAGTAAATAAAATCAAGCGGTTAAGTCTCTGGCTTGCGTTATGGCAGGTACTTGGACTAACCGCTATTTTTTTGCGAAGATGGCAGGTAACTCAACAACAGGGATCGTCAGTGGCGCTAATATGTGGATAAAAATCCGACGCGTAATGCTTAACTATTTTGCCGAATCACGATGGTATACCATCGTTCTGGCGACGTTGTTTTATGCATTGTCGTCCTGGTTGTTACTTTATGCATTCGACGAACAGGCACTGACCGAAAGTGTTGATTTCATCTACTGGCTGGCAGTGACCGGCTCAACCGTTGGCTACGGTGATTTGTCGCCGCAAACCCCGGCTGGCAAGCTTATTGTGGCCTTGTATGTCATTCCGCTTGGGTTAAGTATCTTTGCGATGATTGTGGGTCGGGTCGCCGCATTTGTGGGAAATCAATGGAGAAAAGGTATTATGGGGTTATCCAGTCTCGATGTAAGCAATCATATTCTGGTCATTGGCTGGAATGAGCAACGCACGTTATTACTGCTCAAGCTACTTCTGCAGGAACGTCAGTCCCTGACTGAAAAGCCCGACATCGTGCTTTGTGTGAGAGCCGACATAACCCATCCCATGCCCGATAAAATAGAATTCGTTCGGGTTGAATCGTTTAATAAAGATGAAGACATGGACAAAGCCTGTATCAGCGCGGCCTCGACCATTCTTATTGATAATCCCGAAGACGATTTAACCATGACCACCGCGCTCTATTGTGCACAAAAGAATCCGTCGGCCCATCAGGTTGCTTACTTTAATGATGAAAGCCTGGTAAAGCTGCTGCAGATGCACTGTCCACAAGTAGAATGCACACCCAGCGTTGCCGTTGAAATGCTCGCCAAAGCCGCTTTCGACCCTGGCTCCAGTGCGCTGCACCACGATTTGTTGAGCGTGGATGACGATGGACAGGCGCAATTTTCTCTGACTATCCCCCACTCGGTTGAGCCGGTGAGCTACCAAACCTTATTTATGGCGTTTAAACGTCAGTATGATGCCACGTTAATAGGCTGTGCTGGCGCTGAACGTGGCCAATCCATTACGCTCAACCCTGCACTTAATACGGTTATTTCACCGCAGGATAAACTTTATTATATCGCCAAAGCCCGCATTACCGATATTAACTGGAATGCGCTCACGGAGCAGTGATATGTTTAAAAAATGGTTTAAATCAGATGCGCCCAAAAAGCCTGCCGCACCGGAGGTGATGGGTCTGTACTTAGGCGGCTCTTTTGAACTGGATGCGCTTAAGCTCAAATTACTCACGCCACAATTGTGTATTGAAGGCGCGGCCAGCAAGCATCTTATTCAGGCAGTTGGCCAGGCAGAGCTGGACAGCGGCGGCACCCTGTTACGCTTTTACACCGACGACGATGCCTTCCTGCAGGTAGTGCTTGACGGTGGTATGAGTGAAAATCACATTACCGATGTAAAGCTCTGGTATTTCTACTCCACCACCACTATCGGCAACCAGGCGCAATGGCAACAATGTCTGAACAACGAGATTTCCCGCCCAACCTATGAACTGGAAGGCCATAGTTTTTCACGTGTTTGGGATGCTGTGGGTGAAGAATCACCACCGGTTGCCGTTACCGAAAAAACCTGGGAAGAAGACGGCGATGTGAGTGAAACCGACCAGTTTATGATGCTTTACGAGCGCGAAATTGATAACGACCGAACCGAGTCTTTGCTGGTTGCCGGCGAAGAGAAAATTGTCGGCGCAAATGCCGATCGCTGTCTGGTGATCAGTACCGGTTTTGACATTCAACCCTCAGATATTCGCATTAACGGCTAACAATAAGGAAAACGCATGGAAATTATCACTCAGTCGATGGCCGGACTTTTAAACTTCGCCCTGTATTTTGCGATCTCTATTATTTACCTGTTCATTTTTAAGGTCGTGTACGCCATGGTTACGCCGCACGACGAATGGAAACTGGTTAAACAGGAAAAGAACGTAGCCGCGGCAATTGGTTTTGGTGGCGCCATGGTTGGCTTCAGTCTGGCTCTGGCAAGCGCCGCGTCAAACTCTCTGGGGCTGATTGATTTTACCCTGTGGGGCATTGTCGCGGTAATCGCCCAGAGCCTGGCCTTTGCCCTGTTGCGGTTTAGTTTTATGCCGAAAATTGCCGAGCGCATAAATAACAATGAAGTTTCTGCCGGTGTTATGCTTGCTGCCATGTCGATTGCCGTGGGTATTCTGAATGCCGCTTGCATGACTTATTAGGAGTTTTGCGATGAGCCATTCACAAAAACGTTCTAAAAGTATCCATCTGCATCAGTTACGCAAAGCTTTTGCATTGAAACCGCTGGCTGTGGGTGTAGCCGGAATTATGCTGACCGCCTGTGGCGGCAGCCGCGAACAGTCAAACATTTACGTATCGCCGGAAGATTGCCAGCAGGATAACCCGGAAGCGACCGGCCAGTGCCTGGCGGCATACGAGTCTGCGCTTGAGGAGCATAATCGCACCGCACCTAAATTCGATACGCAAAATGATTGTGAATACGAATTTGGTAATGACCGCTGTCAGTATGTACAAACATCATCAGGCAGCTTTTTTATGCCCTTTATGGCCGGTTATATGGTAAGTCAGCTGCTACAGCCGCGACCATACTATTCGCAACCCTTGTATACCTCCTTCTCGCCTTATTCACCGTTCCGCTCCCGCTGGGTCACTTCAAACGGCTATGTGTTTGACGGTGACATCAGAAGACGCTCTTATAATGCCCCGTCATCGGTATTTGAGAAAAAACCAACCGTAAATCGCACCATTAAACGCGGTGGATTCGGTAGCAGCGTGCGGGCGAAATCGAGCTGGGGCAGCTCAGGTAGTAAGTCTAAGGGCTGGGGCGGCTAGCATGTTCAGAATGGCCAGTCAGCCGCGTCACAACTGGCAACAGTTAGCGGCTGAATATGGTTTTCATTTTCACACCATGTACGGCGAACCCTACTGGGATGAAAGTGCTTACTATCAGTTTAGCCTGCGTCAAATCGAGCAGGACATTGAAGATCCCAGTGCCGAATTACACCAGATGTGTTTGCACGTGGTGGATAAGGTGGTTAATTCTGAGGCATTACTCACCCAGTGCCAGATCCCCCAACCGCACTGGGATCTTATCGCCTCAAGCTGGCGTGAAAAGCAACCTTCTCTTTATTCGCGACTGGATCTGGTTTACGACGGTAAATCTCCCGCCAAGCTGTTAGAAAACAATGCCGATACCCCCACTTCCCTGTACGAAACCGGCTTCTGGCAATGGCTATGGCTGGAGAACCTGGTGGATGCCGGTCAGATTTCCCGCCACGCCGACCAGTTTAACTCCTTGCAGGAAAAGCTCGTTTACCGGTTTGAGCAATTAAGACAGCAATATAATTATCAGCGCATTCACTTTAGTTGCTGTGAAGATTCGGTAGAGGATCGCGGCACCGTGCAATACCTGCAGGATTGTGCCAGTGCAGCGGGCATAGACGCACCGTTTTTGTTTGTTGAAGACATAGGCCTTAGCGACACGGGCTACTTTACCGATTTGGACGACAACGCTATTACCCATTGTTTCAAACTGTACCCCTGGGAGTTTATACTCCGGGAAGAGTTTGGCGATGCCCTGGAAGCAGCTGATGTAGGCTGGCTTGAACCGCCGTGGAAGTCGGTGTTATCCAATAAGGCGCTGCTGCCGCTGCTGTGGCAGGAGTTTCCCAATCACCCTAACCTGTTACCGGCATTTTTTGAGCAGGATAAGCATCGGGCCACCGGCGGCAAGTGGATTAAAAAACCGTTATTTTCCCGTGAAGGGGCCAATATCTCGCTGCTTAACGACGACGATTCACCAACCACCCTATCGGATGGGCCATACGGTGAAGAAGGGTTTATTCTGCAACAGTACCATCCCCTGCCCCGCTACGGCGATCAATACGTATTGATTGGCAGTTGGCTGGTAGACGATTTGCCGGCTGGCATTTCCATTCGGGAAGACCGTTCACTGATTACCCAGGACTTATCGCGCTATTTGCCGCACATTATTTTATGAGACAGTTTACCTTATCCCAGCAACTCAGAATTTTAGGCGTATTGGCGCTCGGCTTACTCGGCACCGAGTTTATTAATTTATTGCTGTCTAACTGGTTAAATCAATTCGGCATCCGCCCGCGCGAGCCGGCTAATCTGCCGGGAGTTTTTCTGGCCCCCTGGCTACACGCCAACCTCACACATTTTGCCAGTAACTTTTTGCCATTGTTACTGTTTATGTGGCTCAGCATGCAATGGGGTAAATTTACCTTTATCAAATCCACTCTATTAATCTGGCTCGGCGCAGGGCTTTGCGTATGGCTACTGGGCCGCAACGCCATGCACATTGGCGCCAGCGGTATTGTTTATGGTTACCTTGGGTTTCTCATCCTCGGCGGCTTTTATAGCAAAAAGTTACATTTATTGATTATTTCAGTAGTGATAGCCGTGCTATATGGCGGTATGATATTTGGCGTGTTGCCGTTACAGCGCTTCGTATCGTTTGAATATCACCTGTTCGGTTTCCTTATGGGGTTACTTAGCGCTCACCTGTGGGCGAAGTCAGCATAATGCCGATTTGACGACCTAATTTTTATACAGCAAAGAAGTTTTTCTATGTCAGATACAACTCAATCTACCGCAAAGCCACAAAACCAGGGCTTTCTGCCTAATCTGGCATTTAATATTATTATTCCGGTTGTGCTAATGAGCTATGCCAGTGCCGACGAGTATCTTGGACCGGCCTGGAGCATTGTTGCCGCGTTAGCCTTTCCACTGGCTTATGGCCTGTGGGACTTAAAACAAAGCGGTAAAGTGAATGGCTTTTCAATTCTGGGGATAGTGAGTGTCCTACTGACCGGTGGCATTAGCCTGCTTAAATTGCCGGCTGAATATATTGCGATTAAAGAAGCCACTATCCCGGCATTAATAGGAATTGCAGTGCTGGTGACCCAGGCCACCAAAAAACCGTTAGTGAAAATGCTGATCCTGAACGACCAAATCATTAACTGGCCCAAACTTAACGAAGTGCTGGACGCTCAGAACAAACAAACGTTATTTAAGCAAAAAATAAAACACTGTTCTTATATTGTCGCCAGCTCGTTTTTCTTATCCTCTGCCCTAAACTACATTCTCGCCAAAGTTATTCTGGTTAGTGAACCAGGAACCACCGCCTACACTGAAGAGCTGGGGCGGATGACTGCATTGAGCTACCCGGTCATCGTTATCCCCTCTATGGTGTTGCTGATTGCTGCATTGTGGTATTTGTTCAGCCAGATTGGCAAAATTACCGGTGAGGATATCGAACTGTTTTTGAATCAGTAGGGTATCTCTAGAAGTATAAAGTAGAGTAAACATTTCTACGGGTGTAGGTAGTAACATTGTTTATTTACCATAACTATTAGACCCTTTTTTGTCCGCCCCTCTTTTACTCAAAGCCGCAAAATAGTCTTTGCCAAACTCCATACAAGGTTTTTCAATTGTCAGATACGTTACCATCGATATAATCACGACAAGCACTGACACTAAAGGCATAAAGTAAAAAAACTCTGATAAAGAAAACCGGCTAACATCTACCACAGTTGTCTTCGTGAATAAGACATACAGTACAACTCCATGAAGGAGGTAGATACTATAGCTAATCTCCCCAAGCAAAATTGAAGCTCTGGAAGTCAACATCCCAAATAGACTGTTGCCTCTAGCGACTGAATAAAACAATACAGACATAATCACAGTGTGCACAAGATCAAATGTGTTCGGGTAGATTAAAGCAGCAACAATTAAAATTAGTAAAGTTACTGAAGAGAGCCTTTCTCGATTGTTGGTTTGGGGTATTTGACGGATTAAAATGGAAATTGTGCCGCCCGCCGCAAACAGAATAAGGTATTTAGACGTAAAGTATGGAATTGTTACTGGGTTCAGGTAACCCGCCAGTGCAAGCAGAGCTAGAACTACCAACCCAACATTTCCGGTATATCGCACTGTTAGAGCAATAATTGGCAATAACAAATAAAAAAGCCATTCATACTTGAGCGTCCAGTCCACTCCAGCTATGATGCGTTTTGTATCACCAAAATCATTAATAAATCCACCAATAAACAATCCCCATTTCGTCAAATCTTTAAAAAGTTGGCCAATACTAGTGTGGAGCTCGTAACCTGTCGCCTCAAAAACAAAAATCAACACAATAAAAAAGGCAGCTAAATAAAGTGGCACAATCCTAAAAAAACGAGACGAATATAAAGCCAGCCAATTTAAACTGCCTCTAGAATTATTGATTTTCGTGAAGAAAAGAAAACCTGTTATCATAAAAAAGATTGCCACACCAACTTTACCGAAATTTTGGTAAAGGTCTTCCGGCGGGCGCTCCCAAACCTGCAGGCTTTTCCAATAATACGTAACAACGAAATGATGGAAAAAAACCAATAATGCTAAATACCCTCGAAGTCCATCAATACTCCCTGCACGATTTCTTCTTTCATCCAAAAAAGAAAAATAGGGTATGCGAGCAGCGCGATTTGCGACAACAATGCAAGTGTATAAAGAAATAATGGAGATACTTACTCCAAAAATAATATCTTCCATTAATTTTCTCTAAATATGTTATTCATTTCGCATTGATGCGCGATATTTAACAGAGCCAGTTCAAAATTCAAACTGGCGTACTACCTTTACTCACACCGCCAGTCGGTTTCGAAGTCACACTGGCTCTTTTCAGACTGTGCTTTGCTCTTCGCTTTCACCTGTTCGGCCTTTTGTTGTGCAGGCAATAAACCAAACAGCTTTTTGGCGATATCGGTATTGTCGTACTGTCCGTAAAACTGATTGCTACCGGCCCCGAATGCAAATACTTCTACATCTACCCCGGTATGACCGGTGGTGGTCCAGCCTGTATTTGACCGGATATCGAGCAAAGCCTTAATACCAGCAAAGCGCGCTTTAAGGTCGCCCTGTTTTGCCAGTTCTACTACTTGCTGTTTTTCTTTGTCGTTTAGCTCAAAGCCCAGTGCATCGCTAACATACGCTACTGGCGAGTCCATCTCGACGATATTCTGAGCGATGGTCTCCGGCGATTGTTTTAGGTTTTGCAGCCATTCAGGTGCCCAGCGATATTCGCCGCGCGCACCAATAGTCAATCCGCCTGTACTGTGATCGGCAGTGAGGACCACCAGCGTATCCGGATGTTCTTCTACATAGCTGACCAGATACTCCAGAGCAAGGTTCAGATCATGCATTTCAGCCATTGCTGCGGCAATATCATTAGAGTGACCAGCCCAGTCTACCTGACTGGCTTCCACCAGCAGAAAGAAGCCCTTATCGTTCTCTAAGTGCTTGATCGCATGCTCAGTGAGATAAGCCAGACGATTTTTACGCAGGTCATCGAGTGCCCAGGGCAGGCCTACTTCGGCAAAGAGTCCTAGCACATTTTCGCCGGCAGGTAGCGTGGCAAGTTTGTTGTAAGTATCAACATAGGCATAGCCAGCGTCGATAAATTCGCCGGTAACATTACGGTCTTGGCGCTCAAAGTATTTTGTACCGCCGCCAAGCATCACATCGGCTACAAATTCACCATTGATGCGATCGTCAAAAAAACTGTCGGCCAGTTCATTATAGTTCTGGCGGCTTTCATTGTGCGCAACATATGACGCTGGCGTGGCGTGAACAATTTGTGATGTTACGGCAACACCGGTGCGCATCCCCAGCTGTTTAGCCCGTTGCAGAATAGACGTCACCGGCTTTTTATTTTTATCAACGCCGATGGCACCGTTATAACTTTTCACACCAGAAGCCAGCGCTGTTGCTGAGGCGGCCGAATCGGTGACAAAACCAGAAACCTGATCAGGATACGTACTGGCATTACCCACAAAAATATCGTCCAGCACAACACCTTCCACCTCTGGCGTGTCGGGGTTGTCACGGAAATTACGATAAGCCGTGGTATAGGCTGGCCCCATGCCGTCTGAAACGATCATAATAATATTTTTAGGCGTTGAAGGGAGTTGTTTCTGGGTATTAGCGGTATCGGTAGTATTCACACAAGCCGACAACGCAAACGTTGCGGCCACTGCCACAAGCAATTTCTGTCGCACGATAGGTTCCTTTTTGTAATCTTAATATATCGCAGTGTATCGCTGCTATCTTACATCCGCATGAAAAACAGATAAGATGTTAAAACAACAGGTTAATTTTATCTAATCCAGAGTATACCGATATCCGTACCGGATGCCCATGCACCGGCTAAGCGTTTACAGCAACTCCCGCATGCGCTGCTGAACCACGTCTACCAGCATATCTGGCTGAAATTTAGAGATAAAACGGTTACAACCTACTTTTTCAACCATGGCCTGATTAAAGCTACCGCTGAGCGAAGTATTCAGTGCAATAAATAAGTCTGCCATGCGCGGATCGGCTCGGACTTCCGCAGTTAACCGATAGCCGTCCATTTCGGGCATCTCGGCATCGGTAAACATCATCAAAATTTCATCGGTCACGGTTTTGCCTAAATCCGCCCACTCCTTCAGCAACATGAGAGCTTCAGCTCCATTGTGACATTCAAGAATGTGCAATCCGAGTTGTTCAAGGGTATCGCGAATTTGTTTGCGGGCTGTTGATGAATCATCGACGATGAGCACTTTTCGTCCTTTCAGGTGATCGACAACCTCATGATCAAGGATTTCTTCGGAGATTGAGACATCATATTCAATGATTTCGGCCAGCACTTTTTCCACATCGATAATCTCGACTAACTCTCGTTTACCCTGAATATCAATCTGAGTGATGGCGGTAAGAAAGTTTGTCTTACCGATGGATTTAGGCGGAGGCTGAATATCCTCCCAGGATGTATTAACAATACTGACCACATCACCAATCATAAACCCCTGCACAGAACGGTTATATTCGGTAATAATAACATTACGGTCGGTATTGCCATTCTCGGTGCTCACCGGGCGCATTCTAATGGCCTGCCGTAAGTCAATCACGGGGATTGTCAGCCCGCGGTAAATCGTTACACCCCGCAGATTACCATGGGTTCCGGGCATCATATTCATCTTCGGCACCGTGATGACTTCCTTAACCTTAAACACGTTGATAGCGTAGGTATGACGGGTTCCTAACCTGAACAACAATAACTCGAGGCGGTTTTCACCTACCAGCTTAGTTCGCTGATCAACTGACGAAAGTATTTCACTCATGATAAATGGCCTAACGAATATCCTTTCTTAATGATAGATTTTTTTGGCTATGTTCGGATTAACT
>DDJQ01000049.1:4144-16510 GCA_002339125.1 Alteromonadaceae bacterium UBA2620 | reverse complement strand
GATACCTCCGGCTACCCGATTAGCGCTATGCTGGTATTAGCGCTGACAGGCATAGGGTATAAAAACTATTTACAAGCTCATTAACAAATTTGCTACATTAATAAGTAATATTGTATCAATATATCGGCAAAGCAGTAGTCGATACTACCGGTGGCAATTGGTGTTATCGAAAAATTTTCAAACTCGTGGAGGAATAACAGGGTGATAAATGGCTATTTTAGCGGCCTGAATACCCTTTTTGCGCCGACTGGTAAAAAGGTTATCAGCACGGACACCGGTCAGGACCAGCCTTTGGCGGGCCGGTATGGTCGGCGCGCTGGCGCTTATTATGGGCGCCTGTTCCAGTCAGTCAGAGTTAGCATCTGACACCGCAGCAACCAAAACCATGATGCTCAGCGGTACTGGCAGCGATGATGCAGTAGAGTGGGATTTCTACTGTGACAAAGGACGCAACTGTGGCGAGTGGAGTAAAATCGCTGTGCCGTCTAACTGGGAGCTCGAAGGGTTTGGTGGTTACGACTACGGCCATATTCGTGAAAAACATGATGAGCAGGGCACCTATCGTCGAGATTTTGATGTGCCGGCGAGCTGGCAGAACCGCACCGTTAAAGTGGTGTTCGATGGCGTAATGACCGATACCACGGTGTTCGTTAACGATCAGCAGGTGGGGCTTACTCACCGGGGCGGATTTTATCGGTTTAGTTACGACATCACGCCTTACCTTAACTTTGGCGAATCCAACCAGATTAAAGTGGTAGTGGATAAGATTTCGGCTGATAAGAGCATCGAAGCTGCGGAGCGTCAGGCTGATTACTGGGTGTTTGGTGGTATTTTCCGACAGGTCTTCCTGCAGGCACTGCCTGCATCACATATTGACTGGGTAAGCCTGGATGCCAAAGCCAGCGGCCAGTTCGACGCTGAGGTGTATTTTGAAGGTCTGATCGGTGCAGAAACCGGCGTCGAAGCACAGATTCTGGACATGGATGGTAAGCCAGTAGGCAAACCATTTAGTGCACTATTGCAAGAGAGCAAGGCCGTGGTGAGCACAGCCATTGCTAATCCAGAGTTATGGTCTGCTGAATATCCCAATCTTTATCAGGTTCGTTTTACCCTGAAAGCTGGTACTGACACCCTGCATACTCTGAATAAAACCTTCGGTTTCAGGACGTTTGAATTGCGCCCTCATGAAGGCATGTATCTGAATGGCGAAAAAATCATTTTAAAAGGGGTTAACCTACAACGGTGAATTTAGTTTCCTGCACCGGATTAATGCCATCGGTACCAAGTTTCATGCCGCGCATAATATGGGCCCACAAGGTGAGGAAGTTGCTGAACAGGGCACTCGCAGTATCAAACTGAATATTTTCTAACAGATACCACAGCCTGGCTGTGGTCATATTCAGCACCATAAAAGCATGATCCATTGGGTCGTGCTTTTTTTTATGCATGGATTCGGATCGCTTATATAATTAATAGGAGGAACGGTGCATATTTTCAGATCCGGTTTTGTATACTGGTGCATCCTGAGTATTGAATTTTGTTGAGTATAAATCGATGTCGGTGAAAGACTTAAGGCGTGCATCCATCCAGAGCAGTATCAGCAAGTCTGTGTGGTTACCACTGATAGTCTTAGTCATCGGCTACCTCTATGCCACCGAAGTGGGTAAAAGTTACGAAGCGCAGCGAGGCCAACTGATCACCGATGCCCTGGAACGGCGCCTGGCGCAAATTAGCGAAGCGGTAAATGATCGGGTATCACTTTATGCGTACGGGTTGTCAAGCTTAAAAGCATCGATTGTGGCAGTGGGTTTAGATAACCTGCATTACTATTACGTGCAAACCTATGCCAAAAGCCAGAATTACAGCCAGCAATACCCGGGCGCCCGGGGCTTTGGCTTTATCCGCAGGATCGAGGTAACAGATTTTGCCGAATTCATGGCCAGGGCCAGGCTGGACAGACCGGATAAGCAATTTGAACTACGCACGTTAACGCCTCATTCCAACAGTTATTTTATCATCCAATACATAATGCCTGAGCATGCAAACCTGCAGGCTATCGGGCTGGATATTGGCTCTGAAACCATGCGTCGGCGCTCTGCGGAGAAAGCCGCAAAATCCAATTCTACTCAGTTAACGGCGCCCATCACCCTGGTGCAGGCAGATAAAAAGCGCTTGCAGGGCTTCTTAATTATGCAGCCAGTGTACAGTACTCTCAACGTGCCTGAGGGGGATGATGCGCGGATGGAAGCGTTGGTGGGCTGGAGCTACGCACCGCTGCTGATTGATGAAGTGTTATCCTCGGTAAGTGGTTTACGTGATGACGTGATGCTTAGCATCGATGATATCTCTGCAGGCGATGCCCTGACGTTCTTCGGACGTCATCAGGATGGCAGTCTTGACGCTCTGAAAATTCAGCAAACCTTACAACTGTTCGGCCGTGACTGGCGTTTATCGCTAACTCCAAACCAGGCCTTTATTGATGGTTTGCGTTTACCCTCCAGGCAACAGGCGTTCAATAATACGCTCGCTATAGCAACCAGTCTGGCACTGGTGATTTTTAGTCTTCACATTGTGTTAAGCCGCCGCGCTGATGCAAAACGTTACGAGCGAGAGCTGGCCGAGGCTAACCAGCGGGCCTTGGAGTTAAACAACGAAAAGTTGGAACGCGAAGTGGCCGCCCGTACCTATGAGATAGTCCAGGCGAATATCTTGCAGCGGCGGATCCTGGAAAGCGCCGGTTATGCGCTGATTGCTACCGACAATGAGGGCCTGATAACAGCGTTTAACCCGGCAGCTGAAAAATTGATTGGCTATCGCACCGAGGAAATGGTTGGTAAGCAGACTCCGGCTGTTTTTCACTTATATGAAGAGATGGAAGCCCGGGCCGCAGAGCTCTCTGAAGAACTCGGCCGGCCGATTGAACCTGGCTTCGATGTGTTCGTGGCAAAAGTGATAGACGGCAACACAGACATTAACAACTGGACCTATGTGCGCAAAGATGGCTCCAGGGTGCCGGTGCGACTCAGTGCTACCAGTTTGTTCGATGAAGACGGCAAAATTTTTGGTTTCCTGGGAATAGCGTACGATCTGACGCCGCAGTTAAAACGCGAGCAGGAATTAAAAGAGGCGAGGCTTCAGGCTGAGCAGGCCAATGAGGCCAAGTCGAGCTTCCTGGCCAATATGAGTCATGAAATCCGCACGCCGTTAAACGGTATTTACGGAGCCCTGCAACTGATCCGTCGCTCCGATGCGGGTCAGCAACACCATGGTTTGCTGGACAAGGCTATTTACTCCACTCGCAATCTGAGCCGGATCATTAACGATATCCTCGACTTCTCTAAAATTGAAGCGGGTAAGATAAGTATCGACCCGCATCGTTTTAGTCTGTCGACCATGCTTGATGGACTGCAATCGGATATGTCGATGTTAGCAGGTAATAAGCCGGTAGCGTTGATCTTTGAGAATCAGGCAAATCATGATGTGTGGATTGGTGATGCGGTGCGAATACGGCAGGTGCTGCTGAACATTGGCACAAACGCCATAAAATTCACCGAGCAGGGAAAAGTAACTATCTCGGCCCGCAACACTGCCAGTGATGAGTTACTTTTCAGTATTACCGATACCGGTCAGGGCATGAGCAAAGACGCCCTTGCCCGGCTTTTTGATCGCTTTGAACAAGCTGATTCTTCAACCACTCGTAAATACGGCGGCACGGGGCTGGGAATGGCCATCACCCAGTCACTGGTGCACTTAATGCACGGCAAGATCAGGGTGGTCAGTACCCCGGGGGAAGGGTCGAGGTTTATTGTTACCTTACCAGTAGTTAAGGCTGCAGGAGACGTGCTTGACGCTGCGCCTGATAATGATCACAAAGAACTCGATTTAAGCCACGCAATGATCCTGGTGGCCGAAGATAATGACATTAATCGCGCTGTGATGGAAGCCATGCTGGCAGACACCAGAGCCACCCTGTTTTTTGCCGAAAACGGCCAGGAAGCCGTTGAGTTTGTAAATAAAAAATGCCCGGATTTGGTATTAATGGATATCCAGATGCCGGTGATGGATGGCGTGGAGGCTTGCAAAAAAATTAAGCAAAATCACCCTGATTTGCCGGTGGTTGCGGTAACCGCCAATGCCATGGCTGCTGATGTGGAGCTTTACCATGAAGAGGGCTTCGATGGTTATTTGTCGAAGCCAGTGGACGTTGGGCAACTGAATGCCGTACTGGCGCAATATCTTACTGTGGAGACCGAGTGAATCGGGCAGCCCTTTGCCCGTCTGAGGATTATTGAATGTTAATAGTGCTTTGTTCGCTTGACGTTACCGATATTTATAAGCAATTCCTGGTTATACGTTTAGGCAAGTAAACGGTTGTTTTCCACCCTGAATATCATTTCTTATTCCAGTGCTAGCTCGCCGCGCTCGTGAAGTTCAGGTGGTGGGCAGTTAAAGCCGGCCAGCAGGTTGCCAGTGATATTGGTGACTCAGCGCATTTTTTGTCCCTGGATGTGGGCTTAGAATCAGCATGGTCGGCGATTTCCGACCATGTACGCGATGATTTCGGCCGACTCGATATTCTGGTGAATAATGCGGGAATTACCGGCTTTATGAGCCATCCCGGCCCTTTTGACCCGGAGCATTTTAATCTGGATAGCTGGCATGCCGTGCATCGCGTAAATCTGGATGGCGTTGCGCTGGGCTGCAAATACGCCATAGGCTTAATGAAGCACAGCCCGGCAGCCAGTATCGTTAATATATCATCCCGTTCCGGTATGGTGGGGATCCCGGCGGCAGCGGCTTACGCTTCGAGTAAAGCAGCAGTGCGAAATCATACCAAATCAGTCGCGCTTTACTGCGCTGAAAAAGGCTACCCTATTCGATGTAATTCCATTCATCCCGGGGCAATCCTAACGCCTATCTGGGAAGCTATGCTCGGTGACGGCGAAGCACGGCAACAAGCCATTGCCGCTATCGCCGCAGACATTCCTTTGCAACATATGGGAACGCCACAGGATGTCGCGTTCGCCGCGCTTTATCTTGCCAGCGATGAGTCAAACTACGTCACTGGCACTGAACTGACCATAGACGGCGGCATTCTGGCTGGTTCTGCAGCCCGGCCTCCCACCAGTAACGAAGAATAATCTTAAGCTTTTCTCGGTCTTACACCTAAGGACCAAAAAAATAGATGTGGATCAAATTTTAATTATCTTGGCCTGCTATACTTTAGTTTAGATAAAACAAGTCGTTGTGCTTTGCCGGCTCCTGGAAGCTGGCTTGTTTTATTTTTAACCTCATACCCTACATTTATTCTTTCGGTTGCCGTATTGCGAAAGACATAGCGACGGAGTTAACTATGACAGTGTATGCAATAAAATCGAAGTTACCTTCGAAGGCCGAACAGGCCCTGATGGTAGAAAAAGGGCATCTTTGGCTTCACTGCTTCAGAACCTGTAAAAGTTGTAAGTCTCTATCTAAGAATTTAACTCAGTATGAGTTCGGTGATGGCAGTTCACTGATCCTCGACTCCAGTGCTGATTTTCCTGCGCCAGTGGCTCCTGAATTAGTGATCCCCAAACTGCGTTATAGCGGCATGACCAGCCACTAACGCATTTAGTTTTAATCTTTTATTTAATGTTAAGGCATTACGCAGATAGTAATGCCTTATTTCTTTGACCAATCGGAAACCTGAGCTTCCGCGATTTCATTGTAAACCCCTGTCTCTTGTCTTCCTGTAACGCTTCAGCATCATAATATTTACACTATAGTTACTTTGAATTATGAATATAATTGCCATTGAGCACGGGTAGCTCATACTTTAGTTGAGAATATGCGATAAATATTATGTGTTTGGAGTCGTCCAGTGAACCTGTCAATTAAGCAAAAGTTGTTGCTCATTTCCATTCTGCCTGTGCTAATCCTGGGAGGTGTGATGACCTTCTTTTCGGTGTTTCAGGTAAATCAGCAAGCGCAGGACCGACTGACTAGCAGTCGCGAAGTCATGATTAACGATCGCGAGAAAGAAGTAAAAGCCCTGCTCGAAATGGCAGTGAGCCTGGTGCAGCCAATATATGAGAAAGGGGGTAATGTAGAGGATGCTGCGGTACTGTTGAGGCAGTTTAAATATGGTGAATCCGGCTATATATTTGGCTACACCGATGAGGGAATACGGGTATTAAATGGTCAGAGTCCGGATCGGATTGGCGATAGCTTCTGGGATTTGCAGGACAGCAACGGCGTATACGTCGTACGCGAGCTGGTGGCTGCAGGCAAAAAGAACGGCCTGGCTCAGGGAGATCATTATGTCACTTATCACTTCCCTAAACCTGGTGAGCGTGACCCCCATCCCAAGTTATCCTATTCAGCATACTTTCCTGACTGGCAATTAATGATTGGCACCGGTTTTTATATTGATGAGGTCGAGCGAGAGCTGGCTGTCATTGAAGAAGCAGTATACAGCAGTCGGAATCATCTGGTAACTCTGTTAATAGTGAGTTGTGTTGTACTTGGTGCGGTATCCTTTGTGATCGGGTTACTGGTTCGTCGCAGTATTATCCGGCCTTTGGGTGAAGTGAACTCATCAATTAAAAAGCTGGCCGAGGGTAACGGCGACCTTACCCGTAAGGTGGTGGTCGATGATCAGTTTGAAATAGGCACGCTGGCTGACAATGTCAATCAACTGCTGGCGAATTTGCATCAGATGATGAGCATGATAAGGGACGTGACCAAAGACATCGAACAGGAAACCATTCATCTCGACGGGCGCGCCTCAGACCTCAACGTTATTGCCGACGATCAGCAAAGTAATACTGATCAGATTGCCACGGCCGTTACCGAACTTTCTCATTCATCGCAAAATGTGACCCAGCATGCCTCTGCTGCGGCAGAGGCTGCGCAGCAGGCTGAACAGCAAAGTGAGCTGGCCGATAGAACCGTGGATGAAACCGTTAGCAGTATGAATCAACTGGCCGAGGAGATCAGCCGTGCCAGCAATGTGGTTCAGCGCGTGGGGGGCGATGTAGATGGTATTGTTAATTTACTGCATGTGATTGAAAACATTGCGGCGCAAACTAATCTGCTGGCCCTTAACGCCGCCATCGAGGCTGCTCGTGCCGGTGAGCAGGGGCGCGGATTTGCAGTAGTTGCTGATGAAGTGCGTAGCCTGGCCAGCAAGACTCAGGATAGTACCGAGCAAATTCAGGATATGATCCAGCGGCTCCAGAGCGGTTCACAATCGGCGCTGGAAACCATGCAAAGCAGCCTGGATAAGAGTCAGGAGACTCAGCAAAAGGTAAAAGCTACCCGTGAAGCGCTGCTGGCGATAATTACCGCTACCCAGACGATTAATCAGATGAATGCAGAAATTGCCGCTGCCGCCCACGAACAAAGTGAAGTGTCGGCCGATATCAGCGTGCGGGTGAACGAAGTGAATGAGCATACCGGCCAACTGGCTCAGGCCTCGGCCGATAATAAGCATGGCTGTAAAATTCTTAATGATAAAACCGACCGGCTGGAAAAGCTGGTGGGTCAGTTCAGACTTTAACAGATTACATTAAGCCAGCGCCTGGAATGAGATTCGGCGCTGGCGCCTGTGATTGGTCAGTTTGCAGGTGCAAGCTGGCTATGATTTCGCTACTATGACGCCGACTCAAATCATCATAATAACAACAGGACGACAATGAAGAATCTCGCATGGTTACTCACCACCATTCCTTTATTCACCGCTTGTTCGCCGGCACCTGAAACAAATAGCGCACTACCTCCGGCCGAAGCGACCGCTGCTGAAAACAGTGGTATTAAAGCTGGGGTGGATTATCATTCCTTTTCTAATCCTGGGGAAGTTACTGTGACTCACCTGGATTTGGAGCTGACGGCTGACTTTGCTGCCAGTGTATTAAGTGGCAGTGCCACGCTGACTTATGAGAAGCAGACTGCCCAGGCAGATACGCTGGTTGTGGATACCCGTGACCTTACCATTCAGAGCGTGACCGTCAACGGGGAAACGCTGGATTACCAGTTACAACCTGCCGATCCGGAATTGGGCGCGGCGCTGGAAATTGACCTGCCGGAGCAGGGCAATAAGGTAACTATCGAATACGCTACCTCGCCACAGGCCTCCGGGGTACAGTGGCTTACGCCGTCACAGACGGCAGGCAAACAGCACCCGTTTTTGTTTACCCAGGCCCAGGCGGTTCATGCCCGTAGTTTTATTCCGTTACAGGACTCGCCACAGGTAAGGGTGACTTACAATGCCACCATTCATACGCCCGATACGCTACTGGCCGTAATGAGTGCGGCGAATGATCCCGACACCGAGCGTGATGGCGAGTACGATTTCACCATGCCGCAGCCGGTACCGTCTTATCTGATTGCGCTGGCCATTGGTGATTTGCAGTTTAAACCTATGGGTGAGCGTACCGGGGTTTACGCCGAACCGGCATTACTGGACGCCGCGGCAGAAGAGTTTGCCGATACCGAAAGTATGCTGGAAGCCACCGAAGAGATCTATGGTCCTTATGGCTGGGACCGCTACGATCTGCTGATCCTGCCGCCCTCATTTCCTTTTGGCGGGATGGAAAATCCTCGTCTGTCGTTTATCACGCCAACCGTGATTGCCGGTGATAAAAGTCTGGTATCACTGATTGCCCACGAACTGGCTCACAGCTGGTCAGGGAACACTGTCACCAATGCAACCTGGCGCGACCTTTGGCTGAACGAGGGGTTCACCACCTATCTGACCTACCGCATTATGGAAATGATCTATGGCCACGACCGGTACCGCATGGAAGCTGTGTTGGGCTATCAGGATTTGCAGGAAGATATCGCTGCGTTGCCAGCGAATGATCAGGTCCTGGCGATTGATTTACGCGGCCGTAATCCGGACGACGTGTTCTCAGATATTCCCTATGAAAAAGGTGCACTGTTTTTACGTGAGCTGGAACAAAAGGTCGGGCGTGAAAACTTCGATCAGTTCCTGTTGAATTACTTTAAGCACTTTGCCTTTAAGAGCATCACTACCGATGAGTTTATCGTTTATCTCAACGATACACTGTTAGCTGAGTACCCGGATAAACTCGACAGCGAGCGTATTGATCAGTGGATCTTCAAGCCAGGCATTCCGGCCGATGCGCCAATGCCAACCTCAGATGCTTTCTCGATTGTCGATCAGGCACGTCAGGACTGGTTGTCGGGCGAAAAATCGGCCACCAGTATTGATACTGCGAAGTGGACCGTTCACCAGTGGCTGTACTTCTTAAATAACATGCCTGAAGAATTGTCTGATGAGCAACTCGCAGAACTGGATGATGCTTTTGGCCTGACAGCCAGCAGCAATAACGAGATAGCTCACAGCTGGCTGATGATTGCCGTGCATAATGAATACCAGCCGGCCTATGACAGACTCTATGACTATCTGGTCTCTATCGGTCGCAACAAACTGGTTAAACCCTTGTACCGTGAATTGTCAAAAACCCCGCAGGGTAAAGCTTTTGCGCAGAAAGCTTTTGCCGAAGCTAAGCCGGGCTATCATCCGCTCACCATTAAAGCCAACGAAGGCTTTGTAAACTAACCTCTGCTACCGCAAGCGCGAGGCCTCAGCTGCCTCGCGCAATTTCCTACTACACCCGGCCGCCGGCACTGTTTTATTGTTTGTTTTATGTTAATTTGTCATACAAAATAACAGAGGAATAAACCGTGAAACTATCTACACTGGTAACCAGCTTGTTGCTGGTAGTGAGTTTTTCTGCGCAATCAGCCATTCGCAAACTCGACCTTGAACTCTATCCGCAAGGCATACCCGGTGCGATTGACACCAGCAATGAGGGGAAGCTTTTTGATGAGCGCTTTAATGACCGTTTTATCACCGCAATAAGTAAGCCTTCACTTACTCTTTACCTTCCTGAAAATAAGTCAGTTGATAAAACGGTTATTATCTGTCCGGGCGGCGGCTATTTTGGCGTGTCTTCCATTAAGGAAGGCCAGGAAGTGGCTGAGCGGTTTGCTGCAAACGGTGTTGCGGCGGCGGTTTTATGGTATCGAATGCCCAATCCTGCCAACATGGAAGTCCCCCATCAAGGGCCACTACAGGATTTGCAACAGGCCTTTTACCGGCTTCAACAAGGCGGGGAGCAGTGGCAGCTTAACCAGAGTCAGTTTGGCGTGATGGGCTTTTCTGCTGGCGGACATCTGGCAGCAACAGGCGCGACGCATTTTGCGCAGCCGGTGATCGAAAGTTATGACCCTGAAGTGCTCAGACCCGCTTTCCAAATCCTGATCTATCCGGTGATCAGTATGCAGGCAAATATCACCCATGAGGGCTCACGTAATCTGCTGTTGGGTGAACAGCCTGACGCTGCACTGGTAACCGCTTATTCCAATGAATTACAGGTTACTGAGCAAACACCGCCGGCTTACATCGTTCATGCTAACGACGACAGTGTGGTGGTGGTTGATAATGCTCTTGAGTATTACGCAGCCTTGCGGGAGCAAAAAGTGGCGGTGCGCATGTTATTGCTGGAAGAGGGGGGACATGGTTTTGGCATGCGCCATCAGGTGGACTGGTTTGCCGGTGTGCTTGATTGGGTAAAAGCCCAATAAAGCGTTTATAAAAAAGGGGCGCTTGTAGCGCCCCTTCGAAGTTATGGTTGCTGGCAGGTGAGATTACTGAATCTGACCACGCAGCTCGCCGTTAGGGTACGCTGGCGTGTGCACATTTACATAATGGCCGCCTGCAGCCTGCACACCTTCCACATTACTCACGTCTACCGATGCACGCATTAAGCCAAG
Source organism: Alteromonadaceae bacterium UBA2620 (assembly GCA_002339125.1). Classification (GTDB taxonomy): domain Bacteria; phylum Pseudomonadota; class Gammaproteobacteria; order Enterobacterales; family Alteromonadaceae; genus Alteromonas. Next base: position 5,728 of record DDJQ01000049.1, on the reverse strand, counting down.
CGTTTCGTCAAGCTCAACGGTGGCTGAAGCCATTTGCGCAGACATGTTAGCCGGGACCCTGTTGTTTACCGGTTAAGTCAATTTCAATGGTAGTGCTGGCGCTGAAAGTGGGTGGGGGAGGTGGTGTTTCTTCTGTTTTGTCGTCATCGTCCATACACGCGGTTAGCAGTGCGGTACAAGCAATGATTGCGAGCCCTCTGTACTTCATCATGATCTCCGTTGCTACAGATAAATTTACAAACTTTTAACGTTTCTAGTGCAAGTTGTGGCTCATAGAGAGTAATAAAATTTTATTTTAGATGGATAATGCTTTGTTAATGATCGTGGCGCTAAGAAACTTGTAACAGCTGTACAGGCATTGCTGAGAGTGGACTCTGGAAGCATTGATAGACCATCACAATTCCGCCAAAGTTGCTTCAACGTAGTTGCGCTCGGGAGTGCAGGCGGGGTGGTTAAATATTCAGCAAAACGGTGAACTAACCAGTTATAAGGTTCAGTTTACAGTGAACAACAGTTGGTTACACTTTATCGACTAAATCTTAGTAACAATAAATGTTACTATTTCCCGGTTATTTCAGCTCTAAATAATAAAAAATTCCAATCCCAAACGACAGTGAGGACTCGTTCATGAAAAGACTCTTATCCTGGGTCTCCTGCATGTTCATGCTGGTGGCAAATGTTGCCTCGGCGGAAGATGTGGACTATCGGCTACCTGGCGCCGTTAAGCCAACTTTTCAACAAATTCATCTGAATATCGACCCCGACCAGCCTGGCTATTCCGGGGAAACCGTTATCGAGCTTAATATTACTGAGCCGGTAACCAAAGTCGGCTTTTATCAAATGGATATTCAGGTTACTAACGCCGAACTTCGTCAGGGCAACCGTATTTATCCGCTCCGTATTACCGAAGGCGATTACAACATCAACTGGGGCCACAGCTCTGCTACCGTGCCGGTAGGTACTTATGAGCTGGCCATTAGTTTTGAAGGCAAGGTAAATACCTCTTCAGACGGTATGTACCTGTCGAGCTTCGAAGGCCGTAACTACATCTTCACGCAGTTTGAAGACATGCATGCCCGTAAGGCATTCCCGAGCTTTGATGAGCCGGCATTTAAAATTCCTTACCAAATGACCATTACCACTCCTGAAAAACAGGTTGTGGCGTCAAATACACCGGTGGAAAAACGCACGGTAGAAGACGGTATGCAAACCGTTACCTTTATGAAAACCAAGCCTATGCCAACCTATCTGATTGCTTATACGGTAGGCCCGTTCGACAGTGTTGAAATGGAAGGCCTGTCAGTGCCTGGCAAGCTGTATGTGCCTAAAGGTTACGCCGATAAAACCAAATTTATTGTTAAGCACACACCAGAAATTCTCGAATCACTGGAGAACTTCTTCGGGATTGATTACCCGTACCGAAAGCTGGATTTTGTGGCGGTACCTAACTTTACCCACGGCGCCATGGAAAATGCCGGTCTGATCACTTATCGCGACAGCCTTTTATTGCTCGAAGACGAGCCGGGTCTGGCTGAGCGTTCTGCACCGTTAAATGTGGTCGCTCACGAACTTGCTCACCAATGG
>DDJQ01000049.1:0-3845 GCA_002339125.1 Alteromonadaceae bacterium UBA2620 | reverse complement strand
CTCACGAACTTGCTCACCAATGGTACGGCAATCTGGTCACTATGGCCTGGTGGGATGACTTATGGCTGAACGAAGCTTTTGCCTCGTGGATGGCCAGTTATGTGATGATGGAACTTTATCCGGAGTTGAACTTTAAGGATCGCATCATTCAGGAAGGCGCGTTTGGTGCCGATGCCAGCCCAACCGTTAAGCCGGTTAAGAAGATTGTTCGCAGCCAGCCTGATGTCATGGACGGTCTGGGCCTTAACTACTCTAAAGGTGAATCGATCCTGCAAATGATTGAGTCACTGATTGGTACGGAAAACTTCCAGCAAGGCGTTCAGGCGTACATGAAAAAGCATGCCTGGGGCAATACACAGGCCGATGATTTATGGGCAGCGTTGGATGAAGTGTCAGACTTCAACCTGAGCAAAATGATGAAAGCCTACCTTGAACAGCCGGGCTACCCGCTGCTGGACATCGACAGCGATGGCACTATTGCACAAAAACGTTTCCACCTGGCTGGTGCCGACGTGAAAGAGCAAACCTGGGCCGTACCGCTGAACATCAGTTACAAAAAAGACGGCAAGATCCACCGTGAGATTGTTTTTGTCGATAAGCAGTCTACCCGTTTACCACAGCTGGCTGAAGCGGAGTGGGTTTTCCCTAACGATAATGCTACTGGCTATTTCCGCTGGAATATTCCGGCTGCGCAGATGGACAACCTGCTGGCGGATTTGGATGTACTGAACAACCGTGAAAAGAAAAATGTGCTGTATAACATGCAGGCATTGTTAAACGGTGGTGAAGCAGGTATCGACAGCGTGATGAAAGTACTGAATGCTATGGCCGCGGATGAAGATCCGGTGGTTATTCGTGCATCAGTGGGCACGTTGGCTGGCTTTTTGTATCTGGTCAATGACGACAACGAAGCGCAATTTGCCGAACTGCTCAACGAAAAATACATGCCGCTGCTGGAAAAGCTCACGCTGACTCAGTCGGATGATGATGATGAAAGTGTTATCAGACTGCGTACCCAGTTGTATAGCCTGCTGGGCCGCCACAGCGATAACGAAGAGCTGGTTAAGAAAAGCAAAGCGCTGGCTGAGCAGTACCTGGCCGATACCGGCAGTATGCCAAACGGTATAGCCAGGACTGCTCTGAACGTAACAACCATGGGGCCGGATGCCGACCCTGCCTGGTTTGATCGCATTATGAAAGTATTTGCCGACAGCAAGTTACCAAACGTGAAAAACACGCTGCTTTATTCGATGGGTTATGAAGATCCGGCAATGATCGACAAGCTGCTCGATCTGGCACTGACCGACAATGTAACGCCGGCTAATACGATTTTAATGCTGGCTAGCGTGACACGTAATCTGGATGATCAAACGCCTTATTATGCCTGGTTAACCAAAAATGCCGATGCCGTGGTAGAAAAAATGCCTGATTATCATGTATCACGCATGCCTGAGTTTATAGCGACTACCTGTGATGCTGATAACCTGGCGCTGGCCATTGAATTCTATGGTCCAATCAAAGACCAGCACGAAGGGATGGCACGTAGCTACGATATAATGATGGATGAGTCTAATCAGTGCCTGCGCCTGAAAGAAACCTATCAGAGCAAATTTGATGCGTTCCTGAACGGTCTGTAAACGCCCGCCAGTGACCAAAAAGCCTCCATCCGGAGGCTTTTTTTTGGGCACAAAAAAACATCACGTAAGGCGATGTTCTTTATTAAGGTCAAAGGTTTTATTCTTCCGCGGGTAGTTCCTGCATAATTAAACGGCCTACAATGCGTTTGACCATAGGCGCGACAACCATGATGGTAGGGAAGGCGATGGCAAAGGTCATTGGCCATGAAACAAGCCAGCGCAACAATAAGTCATCGACCAGGCCAATATTGATGGTAGTAACCACCAGCGACATGATCCCCGACATAAAGAACGCCATAAACAGGGCAAACAGGATAGGTGCAAAGCGAGGATGGATCATAATATGAGAATTCCTGTTAATAGGGGACAAACAAATTAACTACCTTAAAAGTGTAATGCGTTACAATTATGGTATAAATGCTTAATTTATTAATCTTAAATTACATAAATGAAATCATCTCTAGACGATATCGCTCTGTTTGTTCAGGTGGTAAAGCACGGCAATCTGGCCAGTGCTGCACGCCATGCCGGGTTACCTGCGGCTACGGTAACACGCAGACTACAAAAACTTGAGCATGCCCTGGGCGTAAAGCTACTTCACCGGTCTGCGAGAAAGTGCGTGCTGACCCAGGACGGAGAAGCTTATTTTGATGCTTACGCGGAGTTGGTTGAGCGTTTTGAGGCGGCCCGGCAGCAGTTCAGTGATGAATCACAAAAGCTGGAAGGAAAATTAAAGGTGCTTGCGCCGGTGAATATTTCCCATGGCATATTAGGGCCGATGTGGACTGCCTTTACCCGGGAGTTCCCTAAAATCGAACTGGAACTGCACTTAAGCAATCATCCCATGGATATGATAGAAACCCAGGCGGACCTGGCCATCCGCATCGGCAGACAGGATGATTCATCTTTATATCAGCGTCGTCTGAGTCAGATTGAAAACGTGCTGGTTGCCAGCGAAGACTATATTGCCCGTTACGGCATGCCGGATACTCCCGCTGAGTTATCGGAGCATGAGTTAATTGGTCTGAGCATGCGCCCTAAATGGCAACTGCATAACGAAACGAACGGCCAGACATTTACCCTTTATCCTCGATGTCGGGCGCAGGTAAACGATCCATTAATGGTGAAGTATTTCGTTCGCGATGCCCAGGGCATAGCCCTGGCGCCGCTCACTGAAGTGAAACATGAACTGGCTGGCGGTGAACTCATAAGAGTACTACCGGAGTGGGGCGGGGAGGTCAGGGATATCTATTTGCTCTGGCCGGGCGGCAAACTGCTGAGTCAACGGGCAAAATGTTTAAGAGATTATGTTTACCAGTACGTTCAGCAGTACTTTTAAGTCGGCACGGAATAGTTATTTAGCCTGATCCGGGCTTTGCTCTACCGTGGGTAATTCCTCTTCGGTGAGATGCACCGGTTTGCCCACAAAGTAAAGCACCGTAAAGCCCAGCATGGCAGAGACTGCCGAGCCAGCAAGAATGCCCACCCGTTCATCAAAGATCTGATTGATACCGGTTTCCTGGAATGCCAGCCCGCCAATAAACAAACTCATGGTAAAGCCAACGCCGCACAGCAGTGAGCAACCATAGATATGTTTAAAGTTTAAATCAGACGGCAAAGACGCCAACCCGAGTTTGACAATCAGCCAGCAAAAGGCAAACACGCCCACTTGCTTACCTACCACCAGACCTAAGAATATTCCCCAGGTTACCGGGTGAAAAATGCCTTCGGGTGAAATATTACCGAAGTTAATCCCCGCGTTTGCAAAGGCGAAAATGGGGATAATGGCAAAGCTCACCGCGGAATTAAGCTCGTGTTCCAGGCGCACCACCGGCGAATTATCCGGGTTACGTTTTTCCCGCATGGGTATAAAGGCGGCCAGTAACACACCTGCCAGCGTGGCATGCACACCGGATTTCAACAGCGCCACCCACAGCACTACCCCAACGATAATATAACCGGGTAAGTCCACCACATTGCGTTTGTTCATGATCCATAACACCAGGAAACACACCGCGGCAATCATCAAAGCCACTTCGGTGATGTTCTCGGTATAAAACAATGCAATAATCACGATAGCGCCAATATCATCAATGATCGCAAGGGTAACCAGAAATACCTTGAGGCTGGCAGGCACTCGTTTACCCAGCAACGCCATTACCCCCAGGGCAAAAGCAATATCGGTAGCGGCGGGGATAGCCCAGCCAG
>DDJQ01000076.1:28725-32891 GCA_002339125.1 Alteromonadaceae bacterium UBA2620 | reverse complement strand
CAGGCTTTCTGGCGTTGTTACGCTTGCTTGATTTGGAACCACCAAACCTGTGCAACCAAGCCTAGCCAGAAAGCCTGACAGTCTTGCTGAGTGGGCAAACTTCTATGTGGATTGGTATTACACCGTTAACGCAAACACAGGGAAAGACGTTGCGCGACTTGTTAATCTTTATATTGGCGGTTTGTCTGTATGCGGTGGGCTTTATGGCCCGCAGTGAAGAGCCTTTCGATCTGGCCGTTACGGTTGACTGGAAGCCTTACTTGTATATCAATCAACAGGGCGAGCCCGATGGCGAAGATTTACGTTTACTGCGCCGCACGCTGAAGCGGCTCGGCTATGAGCTGAATGCGCAGCGGCTACCGGAAAAGCGTCTGGCGCTGGAGCTTAAACAGGGCGAAGTTGACGTGATCCTTGGCGCTGCCTATACGAAGGCCCGCGAAGCCCATAACTTCTACTCAATGCCCTATCGTAAGGAAACCATCGTATTTGGCTTCAGGTTTTCCCGTAATCCCTATTTCAGTGACGTCAATGTCAGCTCTTTGCTGCAACAAAATTATCTGGTCGCAGTCAATAAAAGTGGCTGGTTTGGCGAAGACTTCCAGCGTAAGGCGCTCGATGCTCACGATCGCTACCTGATCCACGCGGAAGGGACGATGCGGCGCATGCAGCTGTTGAAAATGGGGCGCGTGGATGCGGTGGTTGGCGATCAGAAAGTACTTGAAGCTGCTGCACAGCAGCTGGGTATTGACGACTTCAAGGTGTCCAAACAGGTGATACATGAAACCCGGGTGCACTTTCTATTTAGCCGCAACCGGGTAGATAAGGCGTTTATGCAGCGCTTTAATCAGGCGCTGGTTGCCGAGCTGACACGGCAGACTTTTTAGAGATTAATCATTTTGCCGTTTAACACAGCCCGTTGTTTGCCCTCGCTATCCTGCATTATCCAGAAAGCGTCTGCACCGGGATATAAGGAGGAATAGGCGGGCGGTTCAGGCAAGCATAACACCGGCAAGCCACTGAGATTATCAAGCAGCGAACTATCACCGGTAAAAACACTGAAGCCCTGTTTAAGCAGCGCCAGGTAATCAGTCTCTGTTAGCACCATAGGACCGTCGAGTTGATAGGCTTTTACCGGCAGTATGGTGGTCTGGTAGGCGCTGATATTGGTAAAACCAGCCTGACCCGACAGGTCGCCGATATGTTTTACGGTAGCGCGGCCCTGCTTATCTCTATTCACACTGATATCCGCCACGTAATCATGGCCGGCGCAGCGCTGCGCAACACGGGAAAATTTAATATCGACCAGGCCATCTTCAACATTATCGGGAATACGGTAATAGTCGGCCAGCGATTTTTGCTGATACAAATTACCTAATAAAGCCTCCAACGCACTGTGCAAGCCAATGACATTCATCTTTCTGGCCACCTGACGATGGGGATCGTTAGGGTGTGCTCCGGATTCAATCAGAATCGTGCTGGCCCCGGTACCGGCGATGTTGTCACCAAATGAGCGCAGCGAATAGGTATCGTCATAGCGACCAATATGGCAGGGAAGCCAGTGGCTGAGGGTATCTGCCATACAGGCAATCAGTTGTTTAGCCCGCAGACGCGGAGCATCAACATGTTTGTCCGGATGAAAAGCCGGCGCAAGAAAAGCAATGGTTGCCGGGTAAGCCGTCGGGCCCGCCGAATAGTAAGGGTTCTGGTCGTGCAGGTTAAAGGCCACATCCGGTTTAAGCGTTTGTACCTGTTGCCACAATAGTCTGCCTTCCGGCGTTTGCAGCTGTTTGGCATCACGATTGATGTCTATGCCTTGCTCATTGACCCGCGTATCACGCTCTGCGCCATCCGGATTCAGCATCGGGATAATGTGCAGAGTGACCAGCGACGTCCAGTCAGAGCCCAATGCCAGTGAGTTGCTGGTGGAATTTAGATGTAGCAGTTTCAACCAGTCGAGCACCGCAGCGGTAGCCGTCGGCTCGTCGCCGTGCATTTGGGTCCAGGCCAGGATAATTAACGGCCCACTACCCATACTTAATCGCTCAATGGATTTGCCGGTGCAGCTGTAGCCAATAGTCTCCCGGGTGATCGACGGATAGTCCGCAATCTCATCGATCACCGGTTGAATATCCGCGTGGCGCAGGTGAGATTTATCCAGTGCGCTAAAATGATGAGAATCCCAGAGGCTGGCAATAGCCTGTGCAGGCGCGTGGGGATGGGCAGCTTTCATAAATTACGGTAACCTTACAAACAGTTAAACGCGTAGCGCGCCGAAAACTCTATTTAAAGAGATTTTGATATTCTTATCAACTGGTTTATATTTGAATAAAAAATTCTTTCGTTATTTTTGTTGTTGGTTTCTTTGCTTAGTAACCGACGCCGACAACCGGGAACACGCGCATGTCAGCTTTTGTTAAAATCAAAGCAATAAAGCATTCATTGTCGAGCAGTGAATCAAAATTGGCGACCTTTACGCTGGATTCACCCAACGCGGTGCGGGACCTGTCTTCTCAGGAACTGGCCAATGTGGTGGGCGTGAGTCAGTCCAGTGTGGTGAAGTTCGCGCAAAAGCTGGGTTACAAGGGGTACCCGGCGTTTAAACTGGCAGTGATTGATGCGCTTAACCGGGAAACCCCCAACACCCAGTTGCATGGCAAAATCACCCTCAATGACGGTTTTGAGCAAATGGCTGACAAGCTGCTAAGCAGTAAGATTAGTGTGCTTAATGAAACCCGTAACCTCAACGAACTGGTTGAGTTTGAAAAGGCGGTAGAGATCATTAAAAACGCCAAACGCATTCTGATTTGCGGGGTAGGCGGCTCAGCGCTGGTGAGCAAAGACTTTTCATTCAAATTGCAAAAGCTGGGCATGATGGCAATTGCCGAAGCCGACGGACACGTTCAATTAGCGCTGGCTGCTACGTTTAACGAAAGTGATGTGGTGGTGGCGATTTCTGAATCCGGCGCTACCCGGGAGATTGTAAATGTGGTCAATCAGGCTAAGGACAATCACGCTAAGGTCATCTCCATTACCAAATATGGCACTACGCCGGTATCTGAGCCGGCTGATGTGCAGCTTTACTCAGTGGCCGAGGAAGCGTCGGCACGGCTGTCCTCAATCTTGGCCAGAACCGCTCAGGAACTGATTATCGACATGCTGTTTATTGCACTGACCCAGGCATCACGGCCTGGCCGCAAATTGCTGGAGAAAACCAACGAGATTGTTTCCCAGTTCCGACGTGGTGGTTCGGGGACTCAGGGTAGCTGACGCCCGGCTAATTATTGCGGGTAAAGTAAGTACGGCTGGCGCTGCGCTTTAAAGGCATTCAATCCTGGTTGCCAGGTTGCACGAATGGCGGTAGGGTCGAGCCCTTCGCTCAGCTGTTTGCGCAGCTTGTCTGTACCACTTAACAGGTCGAAAAAGTCAGGACGGTCGATGAAGGTCTGCTCACGTTCCTCAAACTGCTGATACACCGCGTAAAGCAATTCAATGTTAAAGCCCTCAATGACGCTGTCGCGTAAATCACGGCCAAATAATAATTCGCCTTTAAGCTTCGGGTTCGGCGCACTTTCCGGCATGGATTGCGGAGTAAAAGTAAAGTCGCCAAGAGTTACTTCGTTATGACCAATAACCTGAAACGGCCAGGCGGTGCCTCTGCCAACGCTAACAACGGTGGCTTCGAATAAGCAAAGCGACGGATAGAGGCGGATGGCCGTGCTGTTGGGCAAATTCGGGCTGGGGGCTACCGGTAATTCATAGTCAACCGTTTTGCTATACCCGGCAACCGGGATAACCGTGAGGCTCAGCTCTTCTGCCTGATTTATCCAGGCTTCGCCTTTTATCATTGTTGCCAGCTCGCCCACAGTCAGCCCATGTAGCAGCGGCAGCGGATCCAGGCTGACAAAGGAGGTAAATTCGGCTTCGCGCAGGGGCCCGTCTACATAGCGCCCGTTGGGATTGGGGCGGTCCAGCACAATAACCTCAATGCCTTGTTCGGCTGCAGCTTCAAGAACATAGTGCAGGGTACTGATGTAGGTGTAAAAGCGCGCGCCGACATCCTGAATATCAAACACCAGCAGGTCGATGTCGTTGAGCATTGCCTGGTCTGGCTTTTTATATTTACCATACAGCGAACGGATCGGCAGGCCCGTTTTCGGATCTATGCG
>DDJQ01000076.1:7218-28419 GCA_002339125.1 Alteromonadaceae bacterium UBA2620 | reverse complement strand
GGCCCGTTTTCGGATCTATGCCATCGGTGACTTTCTCGCCAGCGCCTAATTTGCCTCGAAAACCATGTTCGGGCGCGAATACCGCCTGCACTGCCACATTGCGGCTCACCAAGAAATCCACCAGATGGGTTTGTTCTACCCGGCTGGTCTGGTTAACTACCAGTCCTACCTTTTTGCCTGCCAGCAGCGGTAAGTAACGCTCTGGCTGCTTAGCGCCAACCTGTAATGTTGCACTTTGTGTTGTTGCCGAGATCAGCAACAGCAGAATAATGGCCAGAAATCGCGTCATGACTAGGAGTGAGATTGCACGGCACGGCGTAAAAAGCCACCGTTGTCGGCCAGTTGTGCTTCTGCTTCGGTGGCGCTCTGGCCCGTGAGGATCATCAGAATAGCCAGTTTTGCTCGGTTATTGGCGGCCTGTAATGCTGTATCGGCTTGTTCTTCGCTACAGTCGGTAGCCTGCATAACAATGCGCGTGGCGCGGGCTTTTAACTTCTGGTTGGTGGCGTTTACGTCTACCATCAGGTTTTCGTAGGTCTTACCTAACCGGATCATGCTGGCCGTACTGAGCATATTAAGAATAAGCTTTTGTGCCGTGCCTGATTTCATGCGGGTTGAGCCGGTAATGCACTCAGCACCTACCACGGCACAAATGCCAATGGCGGCTACATGCATCATGGGTGACTCCGGGTTACAGGTAACAGAAATGGTGGCAGCGTTGAGCGAGTTTGCATACTTCATTGCTTCAATCACGTAAGGCGTGCGGCCGCTGGCCGATAAACCAACCAGTACGTCATTGGCACAAAAGTTAATGGCTTTTAAATCTTCCACACCCATAACGGTGTCGTCTTCGGCGCCTTCCACGGCGTTCTTAATGGCCTGATCGCCGCCGGCGATGATTCCGATGACCATGGATTCCGGTACGCTGAAGGTGGGCCGGCATTCTACTGCATCCAGAATACCCAGACGGCCGCTGGTTCCGGCGCCCATGTAAATCAGTCTGCCGCCAGCCTGTAAGCTTGGCACTATGGCGTCCACGGCTTTGGCGATGTGAGGGATAGTTTTACGTACAGCATCGGCCACCCCGGCATCTTCCTGATTGATTTTTTCCAGAATCTCGATGGTCGGCAGCACATCAATATCCATCGTGTGAGGGTTACGGCCCTCAGAAATAATTCTGTTCAGTTGTTCAAGCAATGTTGCTGACTGTTTATTTGTCATGTGCATAGTTAACTGCCGGCCTTAAGGTTAGCCATCGTCCCGGTTAAACGTGTTATTCCATTCATTTTGCTTCCGCCTTCTTCTCGGGCATGTATTCAGGCTGGTGGCCTGCAGCACATACCAGCGTGGCCACCAGTGTTCCAATCACCAGTTGCCAGGTGAAACCCAGACTCAGTTGCCAGGCTTCAGGTAAATACCAGCTCATCACATAAGGTTGTAGCAGCAAGGGGATAATAAAACCACACAATAATGCTGCTGTGACAGAGGCAGGGCTGCCTCGCTGAGTAAATAGTGTAATAAAGTATACGCCAAGTAAGCCACTGTAGGAAAAAACCATCACGCCCAGTGCAAACTGTAATAATGGCGTATCTGAATACTGTTGCCAGTAATAGCATAAACACGCCATGGACGCTAACGCCAATGCTACTAACGCCATGGCAACCCGGCCGGCGTTGACAAAATGATGTTCACTGCGCTGCTGCCCCCGTTTGCGTTGCCAGGGGCGGTATAAGTCCTGAATGAGTACACTCGACATGGAATTTAACCCGGAGTTCAGTGTGGATAGCGCGGCAGCGAGGATACCTATGGTTACCAGCCCTTTTAAACCAGCGGGTAAGTCGGTGAGTACATAATACATAAATATTGTTACCGGTTCGCCGGCAAACTGTGGTACCGGCGCACCGGCGTTGCTGGCCATTAAATCTGGTTGCTGATAATAGATATACAGTAGTAGGCCTATCACGATAAACAGTAACATTACCGGGATTACCATAACTACCGACCACAGCATCGCTTTGGCCCCTTCTTGCGCATTGCGGCAGGTCAGCACTCGCTGGGTCATATCCTGATCCAGACCAAAGGCGGCGATATTCAGTAATACAAAGCCGGTAAATACCGAAGTCAGGGTAAACACGCCGGAAGGCGAAAAATCGATGCGGCTGTCGAACAGGGTGAGTTTGGAGGGCTCACCGGCACCGGGGTTTTGTAACACGTCGAGGATTGCCGGTACATCCGCAGGGATAGCAATCAGCAGTGCTATTATTACCGCAACGGCGGCGCCGATGTAGGTAAACGCCTGCATGACATCACTGTAGATAACTGTACGGATACCCCCGTAAATACTGTATATCAGCCCGATTACACTGATTAGCAGTGTGGCGGTGATTACACTACTGGCAGCAATGTTGCCATACAGGATCATTGCGACAGCGAGTGCGGCCATGTAGAGTCTTGCCCCACTGGCAAAGATGCGACCAAACAGATACATCAGTCCGGCCTGTTGTTTGGCGCCGGCACCAAAGCGGGTTTCCAGTAATTCGTAAACGGTAAACACTTTTAGCTGGTAAAAGCGTGGAATGAGCACTCTGGCTACAAAGAAAGCGGCAATAAAGGCGCCGAGGTTGGTTGCCAGATAGGTCAGGTTACCGCGATACCCCTGATCCGGGCCGCCTAAAAACGTGGCGGCAGACTGAGATGTTGCCAGTACCGACATGGCAACCATCCACACCGGCATTGCCTGACCACCTAAAAAGTAGTCACTGGTGTTTTGCGCACGGCGATTAAAGTACCAGCCAGATACCAACAACAGCAGCCCGTAAAAGGCAAACAGCAATAAGTCTGGCAGGGTGTAATTGGCTAGCATTTATTCTCGTTCTCACCGTTTGAAAGCTGGGTTATCATGGAGCTGTGTAACCAATAACCATCGATATCGACACCAGTTTGTCAGAGTTGGTGTGAATTTAGAATATATTATTCTGCGCCATTTTCAAATTAAGAATTTATTAATTTATGAGCAAGGTGTATCGTACAGGATATACCCAATGAAATCCGCAACCTGAGAGTCAGTCGTTTGAGCAGAGCAACCCGCGCCATCATTAACCCGGATGCTATTCGCAATAACTTCCGCCGGCTGAGTCCTGGCCGGGATTGTGTGGCTATTGCGGTGATTAAAGCCGACGCGTATGGGCACGGCGCGGTAACGGTAGCTAAAGCGCTGGCTGAGCAGTGTGATTGTTTTGCCATTGCTATTTGCGATGAAGCGGCAGCACTCAGAGAGGCGGGAATTAACCAGCCGTTATTGGTACTTGAAGGGCCTCATGATGCTGATGATTGCCGTGCCGCCAAAGCCGGTAATCTCATCTTGTTGGTACATAACCAGCAACAGTTAGCCTGGCTGGACGAACTTGAACAGTCACAACGGCCCGAAGTCTGGCTCAAGGTTGATACCGGCATGCACCGGTTAGGCTTTAACGCCGACGATATTGCAAAGGTACTGAGCAGCTACGACTGGCTGCAACAACAGCAGCCGGTGCTGGTTTCTCATTTTGCCTGTGCAGATGATCCGGACAACCCGAATAATGCCGCCCAGCTGCAACAATTTTTAGCACTAACAGGGTCACTGGCTCTACCTGGCTGTATGGCTAACTCTGCGGCGACTTTATGTAATCCGCCGAGTCAGGCCGATTGGTGTCGGTTGGGAATTGGCCTGTATGGTGCCAGTCCGGTGACAGGTCACCCTGCCGCTGAATACGGCCTCACACCGGCGATGACGCTGATCGCGCAAATCATTGCATTGCATAATGTAAAACAAGGTGAAACTGTGGGCTACAGCCAGACCTGGACAGCGCCGCGGGACAGCGTCATCGCCACAGTCGGAATTGGTTATGCCGACGGTTACCCCCGCCACTGCCCGAATGGTACACCAGTAGTTGTGAGGGGGCAGCGAGGACAGTTGGTGGGCCGGGTTTCCATGGATATGATTACCATTGATGTTACCCACATCGAAGCGGTAGCTCTGGGTGACGATGTGGAACTGTGGGGAGCGCAATTACCCGTGGATGAGGTGGCCGACTGGGCCGGTACCATTAGTTATGAATTGATCACCCGTGTCTCGGCCAGAGTACCAAGAGTAACTGGTTAACATGGGAAATGGATAATTGGATAGTTCACAAATAGTTTGGGCAGGTGTGATAGCCAGTGGCTGTGCCAGTCTGGGCACCGCGGCTGGTAGCCTCGGGGTCTTTCTAATCAGGCAGCTGTCACGCCGGCTGGAAGATGCCCTGCTCAGCCTGGCAGCGGGCATTATGCTGGCCGCCACTTTCTTTTCGTTGTTACTGCCGTCGTTGGAATATAGCAGTACCTTGTACGGTGGCGAGATGGCAGGCGGTATGGTGGCCGCAACGGGCCTGCTGACTGGCGCGTTTTTACTGTTTTTTATCCACCAGACAGTGCCCCATGAGCATTTTGTTACCGGGCGTGAAGGGGCGTCGAAAACCAAATTAGCCAGGATTTGGCTGTTTGTGCTGGCCATCACCCTGCACAACTTTCCGGAGGGGCTTGCCGTTGGCGTTGGCTTTGGCGGTGGTGAAATGGCAAATGGCCTGTCGCTGGCACTGGGCATCGGCTTGCAAAATATCCCCGAGGGCCTGGCGGTATCAGTAGCATTATTATCGGTGGGATTTACTCCGGCCAGAGCGTCACTGATAGGTATTGGCAGTGGCGTGGTTGAGCCTCTCGGGGGGCTTGTAGGCGCTGTTGCTGTATCCGGCGCTGAAGCGTTTATGCCATGGGCGCTGGCATTTGCTGCTGGCGCCATGTTGTTTATCATTTCTGATGAAATCATTCCGGAGACCCACCAGAATGGTAATCAGAACATAGCCACGTTCAGCCTGCTTATTGGCTTTGTGGTAATGATGTTGTTGGATGTTTTACTGGGGTAATGGAAATGACACAAAACCTGAAATACGGCGAATACTGGGTAGGCGTAGACGGCGGCGGCACCAAGTGCCGGGCTGAGCTGTTTAACGAATTCGGTGAGTCGTTAGGACAGGGAGTTGGCGGGCCTGCCAATATTGCCAGGCATGGGCAGCTGGCGTTGTCGTCGATACTGACTGCGGTAAAGGATGCCGTGACTGATGCCGGGCTGAAGTTTAGTGACATCAGCAGTGAGCTGGTAGTCAGTGCAGGCCTTGCCGGTGCTTACCTGGAATCCTCCACAGCGCTGCTGGAACAATGGCAACATCCCTTTGCTGAACTGGTTTTCTCTTCCGATCTGCATACTGCTTTACTTGGTGCTCATGGTGGCGAGGATGGTGTTGTGATGATTACCGGTACCGGCTCCTGTGCTGCGGTGCTGCAAAATAGCAAAGTAACGCAGTATGGCGGCTATGGTTTTCAGCTTGGTGATCAGGCCAGCGGTGCCTGGCTCGGCCAGATGGCAGCCAGACAAGCGTTGCTGGTGGCCGATGAACTTGGCCATGACAGTCTGTTATGGCAGGAAGTGAGTCAGTTCTATAATTGTTCAACCCCGTCCGGATTGGTTGAGCGGCTGAACAACGCCTTACCTGGTGAATTTGCCCGCTTTGCGCCCCGGTTGTTTGAACTGGCCAAAGACGATGCGGCGGCAGCGGCGATTGTTAAAGAAGGCGCGGGTTATTTAAATGAGCTGGCTAACCGGGCGCTTATAAACAGCAATATGAATCTGGTGTTCAGCGGTGGCCTGGCCACCGCATGGCGGCCTTATCTGGCAAAGTCTGTTGCTGCGCGCATCAAACCCGCCCTGCACGGACCGGAATGGGGCGCAGTCTACCTGGCTCAGCAGCAGCTTACTTCAGTGGATACCAGCGTTTAGCCGTTTTGCGGGTGCAGATGCTCCACTTCATCATCTGCCTGAGACTTTTTTACGGCGGGCAGGGTATAACGCTCCGGTCGGTGATTCAGTGAAATCACCATGTTCAGACAAAACGCCGCCAGAATAGAGATTAGCACCAGATGCGCGTCGATAAACACAAACGACAAACTCAGAATGCAGGTATCGGCCACCAACTGGAATGAACCGGCGCGAATATCAAACTGGCTTTGCAGGTAATAAGCCAGGATCCCAAGTCCACCAAGGCTAGAGCTGTGACGAAACATGATGAGCATGCCCACGCCAATTAATATGCCGCCGAATACTGCCGCGAAAAAGGGATCAACCCGTGAAATATCAACAAAATGGGGGACCCACTCCGAAAACAGCGACACGGTAGTAACGGAAATAAACGTATTGATCATAAAGCGTTTGCTGATATGTCGCCACGCCAGATAATAAAACGGTAAGTTGATCAGGAAGAATAACAAGCCAAACTCAAGCGGTGTTGCATAAGTCGCCAGCAGGGCAAGACCCGCGGCGCCACCCACCATGAGCTCCTGAGACTGAAACAGGAAAATACCAAACGCCACAAACAAACCGGCGCATAGCAGAGCAAAAACATCTTCAAAAACACTGTGTGATGCATTTTTCATAATAATAAACTGGATTTCTGTCGTTCTGAATGAAGTTAATTCGTCTGTTAGTTTTATAGGTTGACGAAAAATTAAGCGCCTATTATACGTGCATTACTGCTTCAGAGTAGCCTGCGCCTTCTACCCGGGACCAGAATAGAGACTCTTCTGGTATGGAAGCTTTACGTGGTGTTGCTTATTTATTTTTAATATGTGTTTTTTTTGTAAAATTAACGGCTTGTGTGGCCGGGGCTTCGTGGCCTGAATCCTACTATGACTGTGCTGGCGGGGTAAGTTGACTAACTGATGAGCATTCCGTTTATCGAGACACACCCCTTTTTATGAGTGCGCGGATTATTTATTCAGAAAATCACCAAGTTTATCAACCGGTAAAGGTTTGCTCAGCAGATAACCCTGGATGCGATCGCAGCCGATAGCTGCCAGCGCCTCACGCTGGGCATCATCATCCACGCCTTCGGCGAGCACGTCGAAATGCATTGCTTTACAGATATCAATCATCCCCTTGTAAATTTGCCGGGCCTGCTCACAGCGAGCCAGTTCCCTGACGAAGCTCATATCGATTTTTATGGTATCTACCGGTAACCGGGTAAGATAGCTCAAAGAGCTGTAGCCGGTGCCGAAATCGTCGATGGATAGGGCAAACCCGGCGTCACGCAGGGCGGTAAGAAGTAATATGCAGTGATCAAAGTCGCTGATAAAAGCGCCCTCGGTGATTTCTAACTCGATGTCACTGGTATCGATGTTATAAGGCTTGAGCAACGCCAGCAGACTATCCACCAGGTTAGCTCGCATAAAGTCGTTAGCTGAGATATTGATAGACACTTTGCCGGTAAACCCGTGCATGCGCAGTTTGGGGATATCTTTGGCAACCTGACGGACAACAAAGTCGGTAATGCTGCAAATTAAACCGGTGCGCTCAGCAAGGGGGATAAACTCACCGGGGGAAATGAGCCCTTCGGTAATATGGTTCCAGCGGATAAGTGCTTCCAGACCATTAATCTGCCGGTTATGCAAATCCTGTTTGGGCTGGTACCACACCAGTAAACTGTTTTCTTCGGTAAGCGCCTGATTGAGCTGGGCTTCGAGCAATACCTGGCGGGTAAGGGTATGTTCCTGCTGAGGATTGTACAATTTCTCTTTGGTCAGCGGATCGTCTTTAGCATGGTTGAGGGCAATGTACGCACTCTCCAGCAGGGTAACGGGTTCTTCACCGGTATTAATATTCAGCGATAAACCAATTGATGGCGTCAGGAAGACGGCGCCTTTCTGGGTCATAAACGGTGGTTCGAACTGTTCGCAAATCCATTTTGAGACCTGCCAGATATCCTCGGCATCGTCCAGTTGGGTGACCGCCAGGGCAAATTCGTCACCATGCAGCCTGACCAGCTTAAACCGGGAGCCATGGTAACGCTCCAGGCGACGGGCGATTTCAAACAGAATCAGGTCGCCGGCTGCATGGCCAATGGTGTCGTTAATATCACTGAAATCGTCGAGCTCGACCAGACAGATACCGGTTATCGCCTCCGGATCCTGTTCGTACCAGATACCCAACTGACGCAAAAGAGACACACGTAATGGCAGTTGGGTGACGTGGTCAATTTTTTCCTGTTCCCGGTTTATAACAATTTCAACTTTGTCATCTTTAGCAATGAGCGTGACACAGCGGTGGCACAACGGGACCACGCCATGGGTATTCTGCTCTGACGTAGCATGCAGTTTATGCAGGTTTTTAATCAGGTATTCGCATTCATCGGGATAGATAACAGAACGACTTTGCAGGTTCAGCAGGTGCGCTTCGATATCAGATACGTCACATTCAAAATACCAGATTCCGGTTGAGTCACTTTGCATTGCGCTTTCCTTCAAAAATAAAGCCGGGAGGGAAGGATAAAAGTAGGCAGACACCGTAATCGCGCTGGATTGGGCCTGTACAAACTATTAAAGCTATACGCCAATGGCAACTTTATAAAGCTTTTTTTTATTTACGGCTGTAAAAAGTCGCTATTTAGCAACACATCGGATTTGTGGAGCTTATTTGTCAACTTTTGTCCTATAAGTGACGAAATAAAACCCATAGAATACTCAAATTAAGTTCACCAAAATTCGATAAGCTGACTTCTTTTTACGATATTCGGGTAAAGCACCCCAGGTAATAGTGCAAATTACGGGGTATTGGATTATATTGAATTACTATTGGTAGTAATAGTGGGTATTTGGAGACACTATGGCAGTGTGCAGTGGAAGCATCAAACAATATTCTTTCGTGGTTGCCGCATTTTTTGTTGCTTTTCTGAGCGTTGTGAGTTCATCAGCGTCTGCAAAGCTGGTTGAAGCCAAAGGTATCAGCGCGGTGGCAGACAACAACATTGTTGAAGCCCGCAAAGTGGCCCTGGAAAATGCAAAACGGGCTGCAGTAGAGCAAGTGGTTGGCACCTTTGTGCGCTCCCGTACCGACGTGAACAATTACCTGCTCGGCAAAGATCAGATATTTTCCAGCACGGCCGGGCAAATCGACGAATACAAAATTATGTATGACGGCGTGGGTGACAGCGAAGACATCTACGAAGTGGTTATTCAGGCTGATGTGCGGGTTGATTTACTGGTCGACAGAGTCGCCCAGATTCAGGCTTCCATGGGCTGGACCAAAATGCCCCGCGTTACCGTAGTACTCGACGAAAATTCCACTAACCCTATCATTGCCCAGCATGCTCGTAATGAGATGACCGAACGTTTGTTGCGGGATGGTTTTCAGGTGTTTGACGAAGACGAACCGATTTATGCCGGCTTTGCCGTAAACCTGACCGTGGATTCCCAAATAAAGCCGGAAGAATTTCAGGGCATGAAAATTAATGCCAACGAGCTGACCCTGGGTATGCAGGTCACCCGGGTGGGTGATAACCAGGTACTGGCAGCAGGCAGCAAAAGCGCCAGCAAGCCGGGTGTTAAATCGAACAGTATTTTTGCAAAGCTATCAGCCGATATCATTCGCAAGGAATGGCCTCAGTTACGTAAGCAACTGATCCGCTTCTGGCACCAGGAGCAGATAAAAGCCAGAAATATGTTTCTTGATATTGAGGGCGTTGAGTCACTGGAGGTCGCAAATCAGATGAAAGCGGTCATTCAGGAGGCCATGCCGGCTATTCAGCAAATCGAGATTTCTAATATCGCCAATGGTGTGGCACACCTTGTCATAAGCTATAAGGGCTGGACAGAACAGTTATATGAAGAACTGCTGGCCAGTAATATAGCGCAACGACATAAAATACAGATTGTTGGCGTCACAGGTAACAAAATCACCGCAACCAAAGTTTGAGGATCAACCAATGAGACGGTACGTATTGGCCGCTCTGGTATTGTCAGCCCTGGCAGGCTGTCAATCAACGGGCAAGGGAAAAAAAGAGTTTGATGTATCTCAGCAGCTCGCTGCAGCCGGGAATTATGCTGAGGCCATTGCTTACCTTAAGCAGGCAATTGCCAAGGAGCCGGATAATCAACAGTATTCAGCTCAGCTTAGCAGTTTACGCCTGAAAGCCTCACAGACATTAATCAGTCAGGCACAGGGGATCCTGAATGCGGCCAGTGTCAGCATTAATGACATTGAGAAAGCTGAGTCTCTGGTGGCAGAAGCCAAGCAGTTTTCGCCAAACCTACCGGCCATTGCGCCGCTGGAAAGTCAGATCGACAGCTCGCGCAGCGAACTCATTGATGAAGTAAAAGAACGTTATTCTGAAGCGCTGGCACTGATTGATCGTCAGGACTGGGTGCGTGCGAACCTCACACTACAGCAGGTACAAAAGCTGTATCCAAACTTTGAAGCGTCAGTCCCCTTAGCTTCGCGGATTAAAACCGAAGGTACCCGGGACTATCTGTTGCAAGCCAAAAAGGCTTTCGTTGAGTATGAGTTTGAAGATGCCAAGCTGGCAGCCCGTAAGGCCACCATGCTGGATCCGAACAACGCCATCGCCAAGAAGATGGCCGCCGACGCCGATCAAAAGAACAACGCAACATTCTTTAAAAAACTGGCTGCCCAGTCGTTAGATACGCAAAACTGGAGTCAGGCTGAGTTTGCCTGTGAAAAAGTGCTTTCGTTCAGTCCTAACGACCAGGACTGTATTGCATGGAAAGCTACTGCGCTGGAAAAACAGGTTGATGAGAAAATTGTCGAAGCAACCCGTTTATTGCAACAGGGCTATATCGCCCGGGCAATCAATCTGGCGATTGAAATTGATGAGAATACCGGTGGTGCACTGCCTCCGCGTGCCGTTGCACTGCGCAACGCCGTGGTATCCCGCGCCGAAGATATTGCCATTGAATACATGGACAATCGTTACTGGGGGGTTGCCTGGTACATGTATGAGTTAATCGGCAAGCTCGATCCGTTAATGGAAGGCCTGTTCGAGAAGTCACGTGATGTGCAGGATAAAATTCGCGAGCGTGTCATCAAATCTATCGCGGTATTCGACTTCAAGAGTCCTTCTTATAACATGGATGCGGGTGGCCTGATTGCCGGTAAGTTGATTTCAAACCTGTTCAACAACGCCACCAAGGATATCAACATCCTTGAACGTGAGAACCTAAAATCCATTCTGGAAGAAATGAAGCTGGGCCAAATCGGTGTGGTATCTGAAGATACCGCCAAAGAAATGGGCCGCCTGTATGGTATCGACGTGGCAATTATGGGCTCGGTACTATTGTTTAAAGTAGACGAAACCAAATCTGAAAGTGCCGAAACCGTACGTTATCAGGTTGGCCAGGAAATCCAGGACAACATTGACTTCCTTAACTGGAAAGCGCTGAACCCTAACCCGGATAAAAACGATCTGAAAGAAGCGCCTCAGGCGAAAATTATGGTGCCGGTTTATGCCGAAAAAGAATACACCGTAAACAAAGCTAAAAAGGTGGGTTTTATTGAGATTTCTTACCGTATCGTTGATGTTTCAACCGGACAAAACGTGAGTGTGGATACCATCCGTTCGCGTCTGGTTAAAGAAGATGTGGGTAACGATGGGGTGAAAGACGCCAACATTGCTTACGATCCTCTGGAAATCGCCACCGACACTGAAATGCTGCAGATGATGGCCGATCAGGTGGTGGAAGATTTATCCCGTAAAGTATTACAACCACTGCGTAACCGTGAAGTGGATTACTTCGAAGCCGGTGAAGAGTTACTGCTGAAGCGAAAAGAGTCGCTGGAAGCACTGGAGCGGTTTGTTGATGCTAAGTTTGACGAGCGTGTTAAATCAAACGTTAACTCTCCAATCTCCGCCAAAATTGACGGGTACATGAAGCAAATCATCGAAACCTATCAATTTAAAAACTAGTTAGCAGGCGAGGGATATGCAAGCAGTAATCTTTAGGGTAGTAGTGTTGGTAATGTTGTTGTTACCAACCACTACTTTTGCAAAAACCAGCCTCGCTTTATTCAACCTGTCACCGGCCAGTATTGATGCTATTGGTCTGGACGGTGACCTGCTCTTTTCTATGCGTAAAGAGCTGGAACGTTCCCAAACCTATCAGCTGCTTTCCAGACGCCAGATGGAAGAAGGCCTGTACCGTATTGGCGGTGCCCAGGTAGCTGATACCCAGAAAATTATTCAATACGGCAACGGACTGGGCGTTAACTTTATTTTGTCTGGTTCCATCGATATTAAACGCGCCACTATCATTGTCGACTTTAAGCTGATTGACGTGTCCAACAGCCGGGAAGCGGCAATTTGGCAGGAGAGTTTTCAAACTCAGGGTGAGTTGGTTACCCGGGCATCGGAAATTGTTGAGTCACTGGAACGCCGCATCCGCCGGGCGCTGTCGGTGCAGCCGGATATCGCCCAGGCCAGTGCCGCCCTAACGGCATTTACCAGCAAAGCACAGGGTGAACAGGTTGTGCTGAACTGGGAAACGGCAGATATTGGTGCGGTCTTTTATTACAACCTGTATCGGGGCGAATCAGAATCGGGGCCTTTTGAGTTTGTCGAAAGCACCACTGAAAGCCAGTATGTCGATACCCGAATTCCCCAAAGTGGCACCTTTTATTACCGTCTGGATATTATCCTGGAAACCGGTGATGAAATGGATGGTGGCCTGGTCAGCAAAGCCACTATTGCTAAAGCTCAGGCCAGTGCCGATGTGGCAGCTCCGTCTATTTTGCAGCATCAGGTTTACGTTAACGGCGTAAAACTCGACTTTGTTCCTTCGATTGCTAATCAGGAAAAAACCGCGGCCTATCAGGTATATTATCGTGAAGTCGGCGGCGTGTGGGCGCCTGCGGTAAAAATTGAGGACACAGGTAAGATTAATTATTCCGTTTCTGCCGTTAACCTCATGGAAGCGGATAAGAGCTATGAGTTTGCGGTAACTACGGTAACCAACAGTGGTAAGGAAAGTGCGAAATCACCACCGGTGACGGTAACCAGTGCACCGATCATCCTGCTTAATGCGAACAGTGAAATAAAAACCCGTGAAGTCACCCTGCAGTGGCAGCCGGCCGCCTCGGAATATAGCGTGCGCATCGAGCGTCGTGGTGCCGGTACCAATGACTGGCAGACGGTAGGCGAAATTAACCCGGGCCACAATGGCACATACGTAGACAAGCAGGGGCTGGAAGATGGCCTGGTTTATGAGTATCAGGTACGCCTGTTCGATCAACTGTCTGCCTCGGCGCCTTCCAATATTACCCGCAAGGAAACGAAAAAACTGGCAGCACCGGCAGAGTTCAGTGTGTCTGGCGGGGTTAAGTCGGCGCACTTGTACTGGCAGGCGGTAAAAGACGACGATGTAGTGGGTTACCGAATCTTCCGTACCGAAGGAGAGCTGAAACAGGATACCCTGCTCGATGAGCTGGCCGACGTGAGCGGCGCCGATAAGACTCAGTTTATTGATGGTGTGGATAACGGTCAGCCTTTAAAGGATGGCACTACCTATCATTATCTCGTGGTGGCACTGAATAAATTCAAAGGCGTTGGTTTCGTATCAGAAACGCGCAGCGCGCAAACCAAGCCACGCCCGGATCAGGCGCAGAGCCCTGCGCTCTCGGCAGATAATAACACTATTCGTGTCAGCTGGCCGCCATCGGGCGAAGCAGACATCAAACAGTACCGCTTATACCGCCGTTGGAATAACCAGGGCTGGCAGGAAATTGCGGTGGTGCCCGCCAATCAGTCGGCATTTACCGATGCTAATCTTAAACCCTATGCGCAAACTTCTTATTATGTGGTGGCCGAGGATAAAGACGGTCTGCGCAGCGACCCGTCTGCGTTTGCCAGTATTGTTAGTCCGGATGAAGTAACACTAAGTGTGGCTGCTCAGGGCATGTTGCGGCGTACGGATTTAAGCTGGACTGCACATAAAAATATTGATGGTTATAAACTGTACCGCCGGGTACAGGGTGTGACCCGCTGGGAGCTGGTGACTGCCATCACTACCCCGAGCATTACTCAGTACTCAGATAATGACCGCCGGAATCTGGCCGATGGCGTAAGCTATGAATATGCCATTAGCGTGGTGGATGGTGACCAAGAAACGCAAAAGTCGAATATCGTGACGGCCACTACCAAAGCGGTGCCGGCAGCACCTCAGAACTTTGCGGCGGCGAGTAACCAGGTGAAACAAGTAACACTCACCTGGCAGCCGGCTAACGATGCCGATGTTAAAGGCTTTAAGATCTACCGTGAAGACAAGGGCAAATTTGATCTGTTGGAAACCCTGAGCAGCCGAACGGCCAGTCGCTATGTCGATGAGGGGAGTTTCTTCAGCAAACTGGATGATGGTCAAACCTATCGCTACAAAATACTGGCGTATAATCTATATGACGCCAATGGCGTAACCTCGCCTGTGGTTGAGGCCAGAACCAAACCGCTACCGGCCAGCATTGAGGGGCTCAGCGTTATGGAATCAGCACCTAACGTGGTGCTGCAATGGCAGCCGGCGCCTGAAAGCGATATTGATTTTTATCAGGTGTACCGCGGCTCCAGTTGTGGCAATGTAAGAAAACTTGCTGCTGTCAGTGCCGCCAACTACGTTGATACTGATGTATCAGGCAATCGCAGTTACTGCTACCGGGTATCCGCGGTAGATAAAGACAAATTAGAAGGAAGCGTCTCGGCTTCTGCTGAAATCACCACTGCACCGCGTGCAGAAGGGAACTAACATGATCAAATTATCCAAGCTGTTATTGCTGTGCTCGGCAGTAACAGTGTTTTCCGGTCTCAATATGGCAGTAGCCAACGAGTATTCTGCGATTAAGAAAGTCAGCGAGTCGAAAGAGCTGGAAGGCCTGCGCGACAAGTATCGCGAGTGTGTATTAGCCAAAGGCACGCTATATTTAAAAGTCAACGATGTTAACTCTGCTATCGCTCATGCGCCCATTGCCTGTAAGCGTGAACTGCTGAGCGTGCGTCAGTTTTTGCTCTCCGGTGCGTTTAAAGTGGAAGTTGTTGATCAATTGATGGATTCAGTACGGGAAGGAGTAGAGATTGACCTGGTTAATCACGTCTACGCTGAGGTACTTAAGCAAAAAGGGATTAAACCATGAAAGTAAAGTGTTTACTGTTATTGCTGGCCGGTTTCATCGGCCTTGCTCAGGCTGAAGATTTACCCGGCGTAGTGACGGCGCAGGGCTTTGGTACTGTGGATCCGGCGATGGCAAAAACCAACGCCCAGGCTCGCATGCTGGCTAAACGCGCTGCTCAGCTTGATGCTCAGCGTCAGTTGTCTGAGCAGGTAAAGGGGATCGAATTACGTGCCGGTTCTACTGTAGAAGAATATGAAGTAAAAAGCGATATCATTGCAACCCGCGTTAAAACCTGGTTACAGGGTACCGTTGTGGTAGACGAGAAAGTGTATGAGCAGGAAGGTACCTGGATTGCTGAAGTGGTACTGGGCATCTGCCTGACAAACGAAGCTGATATTTGCAAAGAACGGGAAAGTTTAGAGGCGATCAGTAATGCGGCAAATTCTCAGTATTAGCCTGCTGGCCGCGTCGCTGGCATGCAGTTCGCTCAGTGCTGCGCAGTCGGTAGACGACTTCGATGAAATCAGCGCGCGGATGGATGCTGAATTTGAAAACCAGACAAAGCGTATCGACGACATTTATCAGGCTGTGGATGAGGCCATCGACCGCGCCTTCCGTGGCCTGACCAAACGTATTGAAGTTAAATGGCCAGATGGCGCACTGCCTGAAAGGCATCGCTGGGTCACCTATAACAAAACAATGAGCAGCCGGGCAATCGCCGACTTTGAGTCGGGTGAGCTGATCATAGAAACCCTGGTAGAGCCTGGTGAAGATTTACAGGAACGGGTTGCTGAACTGATGGAGATGTCATCTTCCATTGCCACTGCCACCCCCGCGGAGCTGGATGAGCAGGACGTATTGCTCCAGGAAGTCACCAAAGAGGTGGCAGAGGTCACCGAGGAACCGGTAGAAATTACCTCCTCTACTGATTCATCACTGTCCGCTGTACTACCCGACACCATTGGCGGACAGCTCGAAGGCCTGGCCGACGCATTGCAGCGAGACTTGTCCGCTGTGCCGGAGTTGCAGGTTGAATCCGAGTCGGTTGATATCAGTGCGGTGGTAAGTAAGGTGGCGCAACATCAACAACTGACCAAAGCCGATGCGAGTAAGCCGCGGCCGCAGCCAAAAGTAAATAACAAGCCGGCTAAAACACCGCAAATCGCCGTGGTACCTGCAGAAAAAACACCTGTTGCAGTCGAGCAGCCAACTACACCGCAGCAACCCAAAGCGGAAGCTCAGATTGCGGCAACCACAAAACCAGCTGAACCGGCCAAACCTTTTCCGGTTCCCGCTCCCATGCCGGTACTGAGCGTAGTGGAAGAAGGCGGACAAACCCGGCTGCAGTTAAAAATTGAATTTGTGAACGGTTATCAGGAAAAACTGGTTAAGCAGTATTTTGATGATATTAAAGGTTATGCAGAGCAATATGATGTGCCGGTATCAGTGATTATGGCCATTATCGAAACAGAATCGAGTTATAACCCCAGAGCAGTATCTCCAGTTCCCGCGTTTGGTTTAATGCAACTGGTGCCTAAAACCGCCGGTCTCGACGCACACCTTTTTGTACACGGTGAAAAAAAGATAGTAAGTGCTGACTACTTGTTTAATGAGGATAACAACCTCAAGCTTGGCTCAGCTTATTTCCATCTGCTGACCCATCGTTACTTACGCAAAATCACTGACCCTCAGGCACGTTTTTATTGTGCGGTTGCCAGTTATAACACCGGGGTAGGTAATGTAGCCCGAACCTT
Source organism: Alteromonadaceae bacterium UBA2620 (assembly GCA_002339125.1). Taxonomy (GTDB): domain Bacteria; phylum Pseudomonadota; class Gammaproteobacteria; order Enterobacterales; family Alteromonadaceae; genus Alteromonas. Next base: position 11,655 of record DDJQ01000076.1, on the reverse strand, counting down.
TACCGGCAGAAAGAGCATTACTGCCGCGGTAGACACCATCAATGGGATGTCGCCCGATGCAGTTTATGACTACCTGATGGAAAATCTGCCAGCCCAGGAAACCAAAAACTACCTGAAAAAGGTGGTAACCCGAATGGCCAAATATAAGCAATTTGATGCGTAACCCGTTTAAAGTGAGAGCAACAATGAAGACAATGCGATATTTAACTTTGGTGTGTGCGTTCCTTACCGGCCTCGCTAATGCAGAAGAAGTCGTTGAGCAAAAGCCGGGTGGCTTAATTAACTGGTCTTCCGGGGTAATTTCAGCCTACGGCTATGGCGTAGCGCCTGATGATGTGCCGCTCGTAAAACAACGATTGCTGGCTCGCCGGGCAGCGCAACTGGATGCTTACCGAAACCTGGCGGAGATGATCAAAGGCGTGCGGGTATCGTCTGAAACCGTTGTCGAGCAAATGGTAGCCCAGAGCGACACGGTGAAAACCAGTCTGGAAGCCATGATCAAAGGCGCTGCAATGACCGCCGATCATTACCAGAACGACGTTGCAACCGTTACCATGACCATGTCACTGGACGGTCGCTTTATTCAGATGATTGCGCCGGAAGTAGCAAAGGGCGGCATGACTGCAGCAAACTGGTACGATAAACCGGTGCAATGGGTACTGGCACGCACCGACCAGATTGAATGGCCTTCGCTTACCCTGTTCCCTACTGCAGCGGCAGCAGAAACAACCCAGAGCCATTTGGTTATCGACAACCCTAATCAACTGGAGCTGGTAAAAGAAATTACCCGGTTACTGAAAGCACACAGCCAGCCTCAGGTTATCGCTCAGCTGGAACAACAAATTGAATTCTACGAAAGTAACAGTAACTTTACCGGCGTATTAATTGATGCCAGCCAGATTGGTAACTTTGAGCTGGCGACTATTCCGCGCATCAGAAACCAGAAGGGTGACATTATTTACCCGACCGCAGACGATTTAACCCAGGGGCGTATCAGCAGCCGCCCGGTGTCGTACGACTTTGATGTGAATGATGCGGTACGTAACGCGCGCATTGCGGTTAAACCTTTTATCATTCCTGCTGAAGGCACCTATAAATCCCGTAAGTCAGATTTAGTTATCAGCGACGCTGCCGTAGCGTTACTGAAATCCCAGCAAACCCTGCAAAAAGCGCTGGGTAACGCCGAAGTGATGATAGTGATAGCCAGATGATAAGCGCCACCTGCTATCGAGGGTTATTGGTATGCCTGTTGCTGGTGGTGTTCTGCCAGCCGGTTGCTAATGCGTCACCCAAAGTAGCGATTGTTGAAGCGCAAATCCTGATTGAAAGCGGCGAGTACGAAGAGGCTATCCGCTATCTGGAAAATGCTACGGTGCAGTACCCGGGCAATGATATGCTGCTGTCGCTTTATGGTGATGCGCTGTACGAGAACAAACAGATTGCCGAGGCCGAGGTGGCCTTTCGACGGGCGCTGGAAATTAACCCGTTGAATGCCCTGGCGGCCCGCCGGATAGAAGTAATACGGTCTATTTACGATGCGTCGGTGAGTGAGCAGGCCCAGCAGTTAGAAGAACTCACCCTTGATAAGCTTTTCGACCTCATCGCTATGGCCATGGCATTTGCCCTGGGTACGGTGATGTCGAAATATCTGCGTAAATTCTCTGACTGGAATTTTATGCGTCGCAGTCGCAAACTGTTCTTAAAAGGCGATTACGATGATTTTGTTGATTTGCTGGAAATTCAGCTTTCGACTAACGAGCTAAAACCCCTGCGCCGCAGTATACACTTCATGCAGGAACAAATGTCGCAGGACGAAATCATGACGTTGCTTAACCGCTACGTAAACACGGAAGATAATCTCCATACCCTCACCCGTATGGTAAGGCTAAGTTATGAACACGGCGATAATCCGAACACTTAGCTTTTGCTGCGCTGCATTGTTGTGGGGGTGTGGCAGCACGCCACCGCCGCCCAGCCTGTCTGCACAGTATCAACAGCTTGCCCGGGACGCCGGTTTTTCGGTGTACGCCATGCGCAATATTGCCAATCAGGCCTACCAGAACAACGACCTGCCGCTTATGGCGAAAGCCCTGTGGAAATTATGCCAGCGAGGCGTTGCCTCAACGGGCGTTACCGATGATTGCGCGGCACTGCTCGACGTGGCAATCATTCAGGGCGATGAGTTGGCTCAGGCAAGAGCCCATCTGGCGCAGTATTTTATTACCGGCAACCGGGATGATTATGCGCGGGCCATGGCAGCACTGCCAGCCAACGACGCTTCTTACCGGGCCATCTTCGATATCAGTGTGGAGAACTGCCTCAACAGTACACAAACAACCGAGTGGCTAGCCCTACAGTGCTATCTTTCTGGTAAGGCGGCGCTCAATGAACCAGCCTTACAGAAAGCCCTGGTGTTATTTGAGCAGTTTGATGCCCGCCATAACATGGCAGACAGCTACTATTTACTGGCAAAGTTAAAGCATCAGCAGGGTCAGCCAAACGCGGCCGCCGATTATGCGTCGCGAGCAGCGCTGCTGCTTAGTCAGCTGGGCGAGGCCGCCCGGGCAGAGCAGGTCAGAACCTGGCGAAGGGATACGGTTCATGCTCAGTAGCCTGGGATTAAGAACCCGGCGTTATGCCAATGTACTGGTAGGGATCACCGGTCTGCTAGGGCTGGCAATAAATACCTGTCCGCAACTCCTAAAGCCCCAGCGACGTCGTATATTCTGGTTGCTGTTCAAACGCCAGTTGTATAACTCAGGCCTCAGAGCGGCATCGATTAACACCATTATTGCAGTATTACTTGGCGTGTTTGTGATGTCCAAGGCCTATTCGGTTATTCCCAATAACATGCAGTTTATCGATTACTACGCGCAGTTTTTTAATATCGTGGTGAATCGGGAAATCGGCCCTTTAATATCCGGTATCATTTTGATTGCCCGCTCCGCCTCGGCGGTAACCGCAGAAGTGGGGCAAATGCAGTTATATCGGCAGTTTGATGCTTTGTCTGCGGTCAATATGAGCCCGGCGCTGGTTTTTCTGTTGCCGGTATTCTTTGCGTTTCCGCTGTCGTTGCTGCTGATGTTTTTCTATTTTAATCTGATATGCGTGTTTACCTCCTATGCGGTAATCGAGTTATATCATGAGGGCGGCATTACGCTGATGGCATTTATCCGAGCCCTGCTAGAACAGCTCACTTTCACCGAAGTGCTGGTGAGTATGACCAAAGCACTGGTGGGCGGCTGTCTGATAGGCCTGGCGAGTCTGTTTTTTGGTTACAATGTGCAAGACCGTTTTACCGATGTGTCGCGAGCAATTTCTAATTCTAATACCTTTCAACTGTTTGCGTTTTTTGTGCTGAACGTGGGCTTGTCCTACCTGGTGTACTTATGACCTGCTTACAGTTTGATAATGTTGATTTGCGCTTTGACGATAATGTGGTGTTCCGGCAGCTCAACCTGCGCGTTAACAGCGGTGAAATTGTGTGTGTGGAAACTGGCGTGCTGGATGGTGGTTCCAGTTTATTAAAGCTGGCTGCCGGCTTATGCGAGCCGGATGACGGCAACATCATTATTGAAGGTTTATCGCTCAGGGATATGACCGAACAGGCGCGTTTTAAAGCTACCTGTATGGCTTTTGAAGACGGTGGGTTACTGAGTATATTCACTAACTACAATAACATTGCCTTTCCGATGTTGTACCATACGCGGATGTCGGAGCAAGAAATTGCCGATCAGATACAGCCTCTGGCAGAGGCGCTGGCAATGGCCGATTTACTGGCGCTGGAACCGCATCAGCTGAATGATGTGCAAACCCGTATGATGAATCTGTTACGGGCAATGGTGTTTCGACCTAAACTGATATTACTGGATGAAGTGCAAAGCGGGATGTCACACGAAATGCGTGAAAATATGCTAAATGTGTTGCTCAGGGAACAGCAGGAACATCAGTATGCGGTAGTGATGACTGTCACCGCAGGCGATCGTACCGACTTTGCCGATCGGGTACTGGCAATCCATAACCACCAACTGGAGGAAGTACAATGAGCTTTGCGCCATCACAGTCGCTGTCTTCCCGTGCGCAGGATACGCTGCTTGGTTTGTTTGTGATTGTGGCTGTGTTACTGGCTGGCTGGTTACTGTTTGAGGATTTACAGGAGCAACACGCCGATCAACTACGTTTTCGGGCTAACCTTTCTTCGTCGTTTGGGCTGGGTGTGGGCTCGCCGGTGAAAATAAACGGCGTCAGCGTGGGGCGGATTGATAACATCCGCCTCAGTGAACAGGGGCAGGTGGCGCTGGACTTAGTGATGCAGCGGGAATACCAGTCACTGTACCGGGCGGGAAGCCGGCTTAAGATAGATTCTACCCTGGCCATTGATAACGTGTTGTCGGGTGCGGCCATTGCTTTTATTCCGGGACCGGCGGGGCAATTACA
>DDJQ01000076.1:458-6894 GCA_002339125.1 Alteromonadaceae bacterium UBA2620 | reverse complement strand
CCGGCGGGGCAATTACAAAACGGAGCCTTACTGGAAGCCGAAGAGCCACGCTCAATACAGGATCTCATGCAGGAATGGGATATCCAGGCGCTGTCACAAAAAGTGGCCGATATTCTGGTGAACCTCGACAAAATAGTGACTAATGTCAGTGATAATCAGGATTCACTGACCAAAAGTCTGGAAAACGTCGCCGCGCTGACTTCCAGTATGACCGAAGCCAGTCAGCAGTTGCCTGACGTGCTTAATCAGATGCAGCGCACCATGCAGGTAATGGAAACCACCCTGCAGGAAGGCTCGCAAACGGTTAACGATAATATGGCTACCTTTGCGGGGGTGGCCGAGCAGTCGGCACAGTTAATGGAAAGTATTAATGCTATTGCGGTGAATATGGAACCCACCGTGGCAGAAATGCCAGAAACCCAGGCATTGCTTAACAATTTATTGTTTGAGGTAAATGGTCTCACCCGCCAGTTACGTCAACATTGGTTATTACAGGGCGGGGAGCCCGCGCCGGTGCCAGGCAAGGGGCCGGAAAATAATGGTTTGTTCCCGCCTGACGAATCCCTATACGACCCTGCGGTACCACCGCCTGTGGAAGGAGAACCCAAGTCATGAATAAGCTGTCTGTGCGCCTGTGGTTAGGTGCGGTGTGTCTGGTGTTGGCTGGTTGTACGGTAAGTACAAAAGACACGGTGCTGGTGGGTCCACCGCAACGTTCAACCAGTAGCGAAGTTGAGAACAACACCGGGGTAAGCGGTGATCAGCAGGCAATCCCCTCGAGTATTGCCATTTTGCCTTTCAGTAATGTCACCGAGGAAAAAGTCGCCGGACCGCTGCTTCGACAGGTTATTAACAGCCAGCTTTCCGGCCGCAATTTTTCGGTAATGCATCCGGGCGAAGTGGATAAACGGCTACCGTCGGGTCCGCTGGATCATACTCAAATGGCGTCTTATCTTGGCGTTGAAGGGGTGCTGGTTGGTGAAGTGGTCGACTTCGAACGGTTTTTTGCCGGGATCTACTCAGAGATCCGCCTGGGCATCAAACTGTCACTGTATAACACCAAAGGCGACGTGGTATGGACGGGCGAGCATGAGGTCACTCAGCGTGCCGGTGGTGTGTCGACTACTGCCTGGGGCTTATTACTCAATGCCGCCATTGCCGCCATGAATCTGGATGATGAAAACCTGCTGGCCGCCGCCGACGAACTGGGTCGCAAAGTGGCCTTTGAGTTTCCTCAACCGCGCTTTTATAAAGGCAGTGCCGGACCTCTTATTGAATCAGTTATTCACGACAAAGCGGGCAAATGGTTACGCTACGGTGACGTAATCGAAGTCGGCGTGAAAGGCGAGGCAGGTTTACAGGCATTTGTGGAGCTGGGCAATCAGCTACGTACCGAACTGAAAGAAGTGGAGCCAGGGGTTTATATCAGTGAGATCCCGGTACAACCCGATTGGAACGAACAGCGGGTGCCGGTTACCGGTATCCTGCAAGACACCGATGGCAGCACCAATACCCTGCTGAGTATTACCGGGCTGGTGAATTTTGACAACGAAGCGCCACCGCCGGTCACTAACCTGGTAGGCAGTCAGACTGAAACCACCCTTAAGCTGGCCTGGCAGGATGCCGAAGTTGCTGCAGCTTATAAAGTAACGCGTACCGATAACAGCGGTAGTAAAGTCATACAGCAGAGCAGTGACTCCTTCGTGAACCTCGACATTGATTCGGAAGCATTCAGTAAGAGTACCTATGAGGTGGTTGCCATCGATGAGGCCGGCAATGCCAGTGAGCCTAAAGCGCTGACACTGACTACCTATATAAAGGAAGTGGGTAAACAAACCTTTGTAAGCGGCCCGTTGCAGGGTGGTTATACCGGCATTTTGTCGCTAACCGAAACCTTTAGTCCTTATCAGGTAAAAGGTGAGGTGGTGTTTGAAGAAGACAGTGAGTTGTATATCGAGCCGGGTGTCGTGCTGGAGTTTGAACCCGGTGCCACTATCGAAATTAACGGTGAAGCGTATTTCTGGGGGCTGAAACAGGATATCCGCATTCGTGCCAGCGGCGAACAGGCGCGTCGGGAGCCTTATCTGATTGTGAACAATACCAAGCCAACACAAATCTCGGGGCTAAAAATTTCCGGTGCCGGCATCGGCATATTGGTCAAATCCGGTCAGCCACTGCTGGAAGCCATTGAGATAACCGGCAGTCGTTTTACCGCCCTGAGTATTGAAGGTGAATCCAATGTGACCTTACGCTCCTGCGTAATTGACGGCAGTAACACGGCCGGTATTGTGGTGAGCGATTATGCCAAGCTTAATATGACGGATTGCACGCTGCAGAATAATTTCCCGTTTCATATTCAGAACGCGTCCAGTTATGAGGTCATAGCAGAAGGCAACAAGTGGCAACCTGCGCCATCTGAGACGTCAATTTTAGGTAAAGTAAGGACCAAATAATGAGAAAGCTTTTATTCGCCCTGGCGCTGGTAAGCAGTAGTAGCATTGCCGCGGACGCTCATTATGAAGAATGGACAGCAGCCGGCGGTAAAATTAACTGGACCACGGCGCAAGTGTCTGCCGAAGGTTATGGTTTGCCGCCGGGCAATGTGGGCGGTAAAGCCGGGCCATTACTGGCGTGCCGCGCGGCAGTGGTAGACGCGCAGCGTAATCTGCTGGAGGCAACCCAGGGGGTTAGAGTAACGGCGACCACGGTTATCGACAATTACATGTTGAGTAACGATGAGGTGAAAAGTGAAGTGGAGGGGATTATTCGTAATGCCCGCATTATTGGCCGCACCCCTGCCAGTGATGGTAGCTGCAAAATTGAAATGGTGATCAACCTGGGCGGTAAGGCTTCTAAAACCATTTATCAGGAAGTCTATCAGGAAACCGGCCTGCAAAGTTTTTACCGCTCAACCCTCGACTGGTTAGGTGGTGCAGTGATCAGTAAAGCCTATGCCCAGGATGATGTGGAACTGGAGCAACCTGTATGGCTACAGGAAATGGAAAAGCTCAACCGCCGTTTGTCGGTCATCGAGCAAAAACTGGTTGAGAACCGTCGCGAGGAAGCTCAGCCTGCGCCGGCCGCCGACGTGCAACCCACCGGGCTGGTGGTGGATGCCAGAGGCAGTAACTTTATCCCGTCACTGAGTCCGAAGATTCGCCAGTTACGCGGCGCAGTTGTGTACCCGGATCAGGGGGCTAGTAATGAGCGCTTACTGGAGCGTGGTCAACTGGTGTCTTTGTTCGCTCGCGATGTGGACTTTGCCGTGCAGCACCCGGTTGTAGGTAATCGGCCGCTGTTAGTAAAGGCGCTGCGTACCTATGGTGATACGCGTACCGAAATTGTGCTGGCCAGCGAATATGCCGAACGCATCATCGAGCTTAATGATAAAGGCTTTTTCAATGAAGCCGGCGTTATTATCGTGCTTGATTAAGCGGTAATCGCTTAACAACCTTTCGTTGTTAAAAACGATTCTTACTACATGAAGTTGGGCCGTAAAGGCCCAATTTGCTATCCGTTACCCGAGTCAACATAGCCAAACTCAGGTCTTTTAAGGCATACTTAACGACCTCGAAGATTACTGTCTGTGTCTATGCCTGATTTATCCCAACGCCATACTTTTGGTATCGCCAGTCGTTGCCGCGTACTTCACGAGTTTTGCTCGGTGCAGCAACTTCTCGATTTATACCCCCGCGAAACCCCTTGTTACATCATGGGAGAGGGAAGTAATACGATTTTTACCGAAGACTATGATGGTCAGGTGCTGGTGAACAAAATAACCGGCGTTGAAGCTTGTCATGAGCCCGGTGGCGTGAACCTGCGGGTGGGCGCTGGTGAAAACTGGCATACACTGGTGGCCTATACCATAGAGCAAGGTTGGGGTGGCTTGGAAAACCTCGCGCTGATCCCTGGTTCTGTGGGTGCCGCCCCCATTCAGAATATTGGTGCATATGGCCTGGAAGTCGGCGAACGTATCAGTCAGGTAAAGGTGGTAGATGTTATCACCGGCCAGACATTCACATTAACCCGGGACGAATGCCAGTTTGGTTACCGGGACAGCCGATTCAAACGTGCCGAAGCAAAGCACTGGGTAGTCACCCATGTGCATTTCTGGCTGGCCACCGATATTACACCGGTAACGGCCTACGCAGAGCTGGCAGCGCTGGATAACCCAACCCCTGTTGAGATTTTCAATAAGGTGATAGAGGTGCGCCAGCAGAAACTACCGGATCCTGCGGTGCTGGGTAACGCCGGCAGTTTTTTCAAAAACCCGACTATCACTACCACTGAGTATGAAGCACTGAAAAAGTCGCATCCGACTATTCCTGGCTTTGTGGTGAATGACCAACAGGTAAAAGTACCGGCCGCCTGGCTAATTGATAACGCCGGTTTTAAAGGCCAGTGCATAGACGGCGTTTGTTGTTATCATCGCCAGCCATTGGTGCTGGTTAATCAACATCATGCTACGGGCGAAGCACTGCTTACATTGGCCCGGGCGATTCAGCAAAAGGTCTCACAGCTATTTTCTGTCACGCTGGCGCCTGAGGTGAGACTACTGGGTAAACAAGGACGTATAGAACTATGAAACATAAATCCCGCGAGGTAAGACAACAGCTGCTTTGCTTGCTGGCGGACGGCGACTTTCACTCCGGCGAAACCCTGGCCCAGACATTAAACCTGTCCCGCACGGCTATTGCCGGGCATATCAACCAGCTGATTGACTGGGGCCTGGACGTATTTAAGGTAAAAGGCAAGGGCTATAAATTAAATCGCCCGCTTAAACTGCTCGATGCTGAAACCATTACCGGTGCATTCAGCAATAAGTCTTATGCCGACATCAGTGTGCTGCAGGTAATCGAATCAACTAATACCGAACTGAAAAACACCGACCGCGTGCGGGCGAATGGCGATACGGTGCTGGCTGAAATCCAAACCGCTGGTCGCGGCCGCCATGGTCGCCAGTGGCTGGCGCCGGTGGGCGGCAGCTTAACGTTTTCCATGTACTGGCGTTTTAATGATGGCTATCAGGGCATGGCCGGCCTGTCATTATTAGTTGGCGTAGCCATATGCCGGGCACTGCGAGACTTCGGTGTGGAAGAAGCACGCCTTAAGTGGCCAAACGATGTCTATCTGTATGGTAAAAAGCTGGCCGGGGTATTAATTGAAGTGGAAGGCCAGATTGGCGCACCCGCCGATTGTATCATCGGCATTGGGTTAAATGTTATGGTGCCGGCTCACGAGTACGATGTGGGACAGCCGCATACCGATTTAAGCCAGGTTCTCGGCCCGGATGTCGATCGGAATGAGGTAGCGGCCCGTATTATTGAGCAACTCTGGACACTACTGCCTGATTTTACCCAGCGCGGGTTTGAACCCTATATAGAAGAATGGCAACACCTGGACTGGTTTGCCGATCGCACCGTGGTAGTAAAAACAGGCGACAAACGAATCAGTGGCATTAACCGGGGTATCGACGCCAGTGGCGCGCTGCTGCTGGAAACCGCAGACGGCATAACCCGGTTCCACGGAGGAGAGGTAAGTTTACGTGCAAACTAACAGCGTATTGCTGGTGGATATTGGTAACACCCGAATTAAGTACCGTTTATTAACAGATGACGGCGATAACGTCACAACGGTTGACGACCTGTCGGCATTAATTACTTATGTAGAGGCTGCACCGCTTACTCATTTATATATCGCTAATGTGGGTAAGCCAACGGTGGAAGAAGCGCTGGCACAATTATGTAACGAACAACAGATTATATTTTGTGCGGTAAAAACAGAAAGTGAAGCATTTGGTATAACTAACAGTTACCGGAATCCACAAAAAATGGGCGTGGATCGCTGGCTGGCCATTTTAGGTGCGGCAAAATTAACCGATAAACCTTTTGCTGTTATTGATGCCGGTACGGCAGTAACGGTAGATTTTGTCGCAGATGGTCAACATTTAGGCGGTTGGATAGCGCCTGGCTTTCATACAATGAAAAAAGCATTGCTGTCGAATACCACTCGGGTTTTCGAAAATGAGACCGTGCCGGAACAATTAATGGCTGCCAGTGACACCGAAGAATGTGTGGCAATGGGCTGCTTAGCAGCGTTGCAGGGCGTTTTTTGGTCAGCTAAGCGTCGATTAAATAATCAATTTAAAGAAAATGTCATTATTTTTACCGGTGGCGACAAAAAACTGCTGACAAGTGCTTGCGACGGTGATAGTCTCAGCGCCGCGAATTTGGTGATAGACGGCCTTGCCCGCTATGCTGAAAAAGCTTCTTTTGGTTGATTTTGTTCAATTAAACGACAGGGTGGTAAATTAATGACCACTCAGTCAAAAAAAAAGAAAATTTTTCGCAAAAGCCTATTGCACTGAGTGATTCATTACTCTAGAATTCGCACCCACTTGATGAGGAGCCGACTTAGCTCAGTTGGTAGAGCAACT
>DDJQ01000076.1:0-130 GCA_002339125.1 Alteromonadaceae bacterium UBA2620 | reverse complement strand
GTAATCAGTAGGTCGCCAGTTCGATTCCGGCAGTCGGCACCATTCATCAATCTCTGGAGGGGTACCCAAGCGGTCAACGGGAGCAGACTGTAAATCTGCCGGCTCAGCCTTCGCAGGTTCGAATCCTGCC
>DDJQ01000094.1:24111-45893 GCA_002339125.1 Alteromonadaceae bacterium UBA2620 | reverse complement strand
AACAGCATGGTAAAGGGTTATAATTTGCTTCGCCAAAAGTAAAACCATAACCAATACCATGCCAAGAACAATACTAACTGATATTCGATGGGAACTGCTACTTCAAGTTATGAAAAGTACAGGCCGTATTTACGATAAAACTGAACATCGAATGACATTTGAAGGAATACTTTATCGAATGAGAACTGGTATTCCTTGGCGAGATCTGCCCTCTGAATTCGGAGAGTGGAGTACCGTATACAGACGATTTAATCTTTGGTCAAAGAAAGGGATTTTAGATAACCTTTTCAAAAGCTTATCTAGCATGGCTGATTTTGAGTGGGTCTTTCTTGATGGCTCGATAGTTCGAGCACATCAACATAGCACAGGAGCAGCAACTGAAAGCTCAGAGCAAATAGGCAAAAGTCGTGGGGGTAATTCAACCAAAATTCACTTAGCTGTAGATAGTGGAGGATTACCGATTTGTTTCGACTTATCAGAAGGTCAACGCCACGATGTTGTTCATGCGAATAGTTTGGTTGAACAGCTTGATGAAGTGAACACTGTCGTTTGTGATAAAGGCTATGATAGCGAACCATTCCGCTGTTTTGTTCGTGACCACGGTGGAACACCAGTGATTGCTACACGGAATTACGGTCAAGATATTGATAAAAAAAGCATGGATTGGTGCTTATACAAATACCGACATTTGGTTGAAAATGCATTTGCAAGAATTAAGCAATATCGAGCTATTTCAACTAGATACGATAAGTTAGAGCGAAATTATGCCAGCATGGTATCGCTGGCATTTATGTTAATGTGGCTGCCGATGTATTGTTGAGCAAAATATGTACAGAAAAGATCAACACGCCCTAGACACTTAACACTAATACTTTATCGGTATCCTGTTGTTTTAATCTAAGTATCAGATAGTTAGTAACAGCGAACCAGTTTATACCCGCAGCCAACTTTCTCCCGCACACAAACTGACAACATCCTGATAAGGTAACCTTATGATTAAAAAGACATTTGGCATGTAAAGTGCTTCTCCTCCAGACTTATTCGTGAAACGCGCTGTTAGCACTGCAGTTGCGCTAAGAGAGTGCAAATGGTCTTTTATTTCTCCCCAAAATTGAACTATCCCCGCAAGGCATGCGGCCTGTTAATTTCTGGCTTTCTATTCGCCACGGTCATGAGCCCTTATTCCACTGCCCGGACAGAACAACAACTGTTTAACCGCGATCTAGCTGCCGACATCATCGACGACCGATGCGAAACCTGCCACAACGACTACGAGTTTGCCGGAAGCTGGTCTGTGGCTGATATTCATGTAAGCGACATCACCAAAGGCAAAAATCAAAAGCTTTGGGAAGGCATTCTTAAATCGGTTGCCATGGGCGATATGCCACCGCCCGATAAAAAACAGTTAACCGCACAAGAAAAAAGCGCTTTTCTGAACTGGCTGGAAGGCTCGCTGGATGATTACAGCGCAGCCAATCCTAACCCGGGCAGAGCCACCCTAAGACGCTTAAACCGCAACGAATACGCCCGTTCGGTGCAGGACCTGCTGGCGTTGAATGTGGATATTACCGACTCCCTGCCCGGCGACGATTCCGGCTATGGTTTCGATAACAACGCGGATGTACTGGGCGTGTCCACCACCCTGCTTGAACGCTATTTATATGTTGCTGGTAAGCTAAGTAAACTGGCTACCGGCACGGCCGGTGACGCTGCTGGTAAAGAAAGTTACATAGTGCCAAAAGACGGCCCGGTGAAAAACAGCGGCGTGCCTTCGTTTGATCTGCGCATGAGTGATGCGCTGCCGTTGGACTCCAGAGGCGGCGGCAGTTTTGAGTTTTATGCGCCGGTTAGCGGCGTATATGAAATTGCCGGCTTTTTAAATGCCAATACCAATAACGAAGTCGACCGGCTTGATATTCATCGTTACAGTCACACACTAGCGCTTAGCGCAGGCAGCCATCAAATTGGAATGAGCTTTCGGAAAGACCTGGCGCTTAGCGAACATGTGCCCACTGTCCGCAAAGGCACCGACCACGTAGTCCTACCCGACAGAGAGCCGGAAATGCTGGACCTCGATTTTATTGTCGATGGTGCACGCCGCCATTCAACTCAGGTACCTTCTTATCATCTGTCGGCGCGCTTTTCTCAGGCCGCTTTTTTACGCGATGTGCTGGAGATAGAGGTTATCGGGCCGCTTAATTCAGACTCAAATAATGCCTCATGGCAAACTGCCAGCACCCGCAAAATTTTCAGTTGCCTGCCTGAGGCCGAAGCCACCGCTGAGTCGGAGCTTAATTGTGCCCGGCAAATTGTCAGCCGCTTAACCACTGAGGCTTATCGCCGCCCGGTCAACAACAGCGATATACAGCCCTTACTGGCCATTTTTGAACGCGCCCGCAAAGATGTAGGCTTTCGCGCCAGCATCGCCACCACATTGCAGGCACTGCTGGTATCACCTCAGTTTTTATACCTGCAGGAAATTCCGCCTGCCGATGTTAAGCCTGGCAGCGTTTACCGCATTAGCGATACAGAATTCGCCGCCCGGCTGGCGTTATTTTTATGGAGCAGCTTGCCGGATGAGGAACTTACCGCTCTGGCCAGTGCAGGTAAATTAAGAGAGCCGCAGGTGCTTAAGCAGCAAATCAAACGCATGCTGGCATCAGACAAAGCCAGCGCGCTCACCGATAACTTCGCCGGACAATGGCTGTATTTACGTAACCTGCCCTACCATTTCCCGGATGTGTTTGAATTTCCTGAGTTTACTATCCCGCTCAGGCATTCCATTCAGCGCGAAACTGAACTGTTCTTTACCCGCATCCTGAAAGACGACTTACCCATATTCGACTTCTTAAATGCCGATTACAGTTACCTAAATGAACCGCTGGCAAAACATTATGGTATCGACGGCGTGAAAGGCTATGCCTTACGTAAAGTCAGTTTAAGTGAGCAAGCCCATCGCGGCGGATTGCTTGGTCAGGCGAGTATCTTAACTCTGACTTCCAATCCTAATCATACCTCGCCGGTCAAGCGTGGTAAGTGGATCCTGGATAACCTGCTTGCCGCCAGCCCTCCGCCTCCACCGCCGGACGTCCCTGCACTGGTTGCCGAACACGACGGTGTGGCGCTGTCGGCCAGAGAACAACTCAAACGGCACCGGGCCGATCCGGTGTGTGCCGCCTGCCATGTGCGCATGGATCCACTCGGTCTCGCACTTGAACAATATGATGCCGTAGGCGCTTTTCGTACCCGCTATGCCGACCAGGCCATTGATGCCAGCGCCACCATGCCCGATGGCACTCAATTTGAGGGCCTGAGTGGCCTTCATGATGTGCTGTGGGACCGACGGGAGCGCTTTAGCCAGGCCTTTATCGACCGTCTGCTCACTTACGCACTGGGCCGCGGATTAGAAGCCTACGATCAACCCGTGATCCGCTCCATCGCCAGACAAGCCAGTAACGATAGCTACCGCATTCACAGCATTATTGAAGCAGTTGTTACCAGTACGCCATTTAACTTTAAAAAAGCACCAGAGGCCGCTAATGAACCACAACAATTCGCTAAAGCGCCGTAATTCTGTGTTATCCCGTCGCACCTTTTTAAAAGGCCTGGGCGTTAGCATGGCGTTGCCGGCAATGGAATCATTGGTGCCTGCTGCCACGGCCAAATCCCTGGCGCAACGCCCCAAACGGATGACCGTTTTTTACTCGCCTAACGGCGTAAGAATGCAGCGTTACACACCGGCAACCGCCGGCAAAAATTATGCGATGACGCCCATTTTAAAGCCCCTTGAAAAAGTACGTGATAAGTTTTCGGTTATCTCAGGTCTGGCTCATTATCAGGCCAGTGCTTTTGGTGCTCCGCCGGCCGGCCACGGCCGTAGCTGCCCGGCTTTTTTAACCGGGGTACATGCCAAGGCTACCGAAGGTGCGGATATTCAATGCGGTATTTCTGCCGATCAGGTAGCCGCCAGTTACTTTGCCAAAGACACCCAACTCGCCTCCCTTGAATTAGGTATTGAGCCACCCAGCTTAATGGGCAGTTGTGATATCAATTACAGCTGTACGTATACCAACACTATTTCCTGGAAGAGTCCTACGCTGGCGTTACCCGCCATGGTCGCCCCCAGCGATGTGTTTGAGCACTTGTTTGGCGACGGCAATCAAATCGACGAGCAAACCCGCCAGATGCGACTGGCCCATAAGAGCAGTATTCTCGACTTTATTAACGATGAAGCCAAGCGGGTTAATAAACGGTTAGGCGTTAACGATCGGCATAAAATGGCCCAGTATCTGGAGTCCGTTCGCGATGTAGAACAGCGCATTGCCAAAGCCCGGGAAACAGCGATAGAAATGGATCTGGAAGGCTTTACCGTTCCGGCTAACATCCCTGTGGATTACGAAGAACACGTTAAGATCATGCTCGACCTGCAGATGCTCGCACTGCAAACGGATATGACCCGGGTAAGTACCTTTATGCTTGGCCGGGAACTGAGTAATCACGCCTATAACAATCTGGGTATTCCAGACGGTCATCATGCGCTCAGCCACCACGCGAATATTCCGGATAAAATCGATAAGCTGGTAAAAATTAACGCCTATCACATGCAGCTGTTTGCCGATTATCTGGAGAAAATGGCCAGCATCCCGGACGGAGAATCCAACCTGCTCGACAATACTTTTGTGGTCCGAGGCGCCTGTATAGGTGAGTCGAATGAACACGATCATATGGATTTACCCATCATACTCGCCGGTGGCGGTCTGGAAGGAAACCGGCATATCGCCGCCAAGAAGCACACGCCAATGTGCAATTTGCTACTTTCGGTATTGCAACAAATGAACGTGCCTGTGGAAAACTTTGGCGACA
This sequence comes from Alteromonadaceae bacterium UBA2620, assembly GCA_002339125.1. GTDB lineage: Bacteria > Pseudomonadota > Gammaproteobacteria > Enterobacterales > Alteromonadaceae > Alteromonas. The sequence goes on along the minus strand of DDJQ01000094.1, from coordinate 41,030 downwards.
GTACCGGCCCGCTGGACGGTTTGATTGCCTGAGGAGTAAGCAATGAATTTGATCACTAATATCCCGGTTAAGGCGCTCGTGGTAGCGCTTGGCATTGCCGCGTTATCGGCCTGTCAATCTGAGTCTCAACTCACTAATGTAAAACCTGCGCTATCAAGCCAGCAACACGATAACCTGCTCATGGAGGCTAAACAGGCCATTCTGGCTTCTGATAGAAGCCGACTCGCAGAACTTAGCAGCCAGATTGATGTAAATCGCCCGTTGCCCGATAACGCCAGTTTGCTGGCCTGGGCAGTGGAGACTCAGGATCCAAAACTGGTTAGTCTGTTACTGGAAAACGGCGCTGATGCTAATCCCACCGACGGTAACCGTTTTACCCCAATCATTCAGGCCTGCCGCTACGGCAATTCTGAGATCATCAACGCTTTACTGGCAGCCGGGGCAAATCCCGGTGATGCGGTGGAAGATGGCACCACTGCATTCCATCTGTGCGCGGGTTCTGCTAACCGCAGGATTCTGGAAAAAATGGCCAGCCTGGGCGCAGATATCCACGCCAGCAATGAACATGGCCAAACCCCGCTGATGTTTGCGGCAGCAGAGGGAAACACCCACAACTTGCAATACCTGGTGAATGCCGGCGCCAACATCAATACACAAACCATTGAGGGTTTCAGCCCCCTCTTTTTTGCTATTAAAAGCCAGGATGTAACAACAGCTCAAATGGCCATCTCGCTGGGGGCCGACATATTTGCTGCCGCCAAAGATGGCACCACAGCCACCCAACTTGCGGTGTATGCAAAAAACTATGCATTTTTAACCTGGTATATGGGTGAGCTACCGGCGTTGATGGATGAGCAAGGCATTGATAACGTTGTTTCCGCTTTCGACCGGGATGGTTATCAACTGCTCCACGCTGCCGTTAAAGCCAATCAGCCAGAGTTAGTTGCTAAGCTGCTGGCACTTGGTGCTAATCCCAATCAGCGTAGTGAGCCGTCAACCCTAACGTGGCGATACGAGGCCAACTTCAAAACCGAAAACTATATTCCACCACAGCTGACGCCCATGGAAATTGCCGAGCAAAATAATCTCACCCGCATTGTAGAAATATTGCAACAGAACACTCTGTCTCTGACGGTACTTAATATCGGGTAAATTAAAGTTGCCATACCGGCCGGCTTTTCGCCACCACCGGCGTATATTAACCGGCTATTTATTTTTGAGGCGACTGTCCGAGTGCCACTGCAACAGGGGGACACTGGTTTTGTTTAACTACATTAAATAGCAGCATAAAGGGGCGTTATAATTGACGACATTAAACTCAGGTAATTTAAAATTTACGATTAACGCAGAACAAGAGCACGTAACCAAGAGAGTGGTTTTAAAGATGTAAGCCGATGCTTTATTACTTCACCTGTCAGAATCATTCCCGCCTGAGGAATCAGCTCCGGTTTTCAGATAACATCATTCGCTGGCTGCTATTTTTGGCCATCGTGCTGGGCACAATTATGGCGGGCACCGGCTTAGTATCCTGGGCCGTTAAGGACGGCAAACAGCAGTCAGGTCGACTTGGATTTGCACTAAACCGCGGCCTGAATATTGGCAGCATCGCCAGAATTGGGAGGGCTTCCGGTGCCTATGCCTGGGTATCCTCGAGCCAACACATCTTGCTGATCGCTCGTTGTGGGAAATCTGGACCTTTTTTACCATCCGGGCTGTTGGTAATGTTGCTGGGTTTATTTGGCGCAATCACAAAGGCTGGCTGGTTCAGCTAGTCGCCGGCGCTTTACGGTTTAAACAAGTTTGAGAGCACCATAACCTTGATGACCGCTGTTATGCACTCTTAATATTCCTGTCACATCATCCTGGCGTAGTTTTTCTGCCCGCCAGTTACCCACAAGATCCCCTCTATGGGCTTGTAGATCTTAAACACACTGCCAACAGGTTCCATATAACACTACGATTCAACGGTCAGCGACAAAATTCAACACTCTTGAATTCTCGTGTAATAATTTAACGTACTGAAAAAGTACAGTTTTTACAAAAGCGCGATGCTTTGCCAACCTTTAAGTGATACCGTAAATATCGATAACAAGTAACCGTCACAACAACAAAGCGGAAGCTCATCACAGCCACTATGAATAACCTGTCAAAACAGCTTGAACACCAATTCGGATTTTCTCACTTCCGCGAGGGCCAGCAACAAGCGATAAATCAATTGCTTAATGGCCACTCAACACTGGCGGTATTCCCAACCGGCTCCGGCAAGTCACTGTGCTATCAGTTTACGGCGACCATGCTACCTCATCTCAGCCTGGTAATTTCACCGTTAATTGCACTGATGCACGACCAATTGGCCTTTCTGCGCAAAAAAGGAATCCCTGCAGCCTGCTTAGACTCGAGCCAGAATAAAGAGGAAGCACAACAGGTGATCCAACAGGTTCGAGAGGGTGAATTGAAGATCTTAATGATTTCGGTTGAACGGTTTAAAAACGAACGATTCCGGCGCTTCATTGAAACGGTGCCAATATCAATGTTGGTGGTCGACGAGGCACATTGTATCTCGGAATGGGGGCACAATTTCCGACCTGATTATCTAAAGCTCCCGCATTATCAAAAACAACTGAAAATTCCCTTGGTATTGCTACTTACCGCAACCGCCATGCGACGGGTACAAAAAGACATGGCACAGAAGTTTAGCATTGCCTACCCGCATATTGTACAAACCGGTTTTTACCGATCCAACCTGGATTTGGATATCGTGCTGCCCAGCGGCGGCAACAAACAGCAGTCGCTACTTACAGCATTAGAACGAACCGAAGGTGGCGGCATTGTCTATGTGACTCAACAGAAAACGGCAGATGACATAGCCACCTTTCTGACTCAGCGAGGTTATAATGCCCGCGCCTACCATGCCGGGCTGAGTAGTGACCTTCGCAGTACCATTCAAACACGCTTTATGAATGGTGAAACCGCCATCATTGTTGCCACTATTGCGTTTGGAATGGGTATTGATAAACCGGATATTCGTTTTGTTATCCACTATGACTTACCAAAATCCATCGAAAACTACAGCCAGGAAATAGGTCGCGCAGGCAGAGATGGCTTACCCAGCCGCTGTATTTTACTGGCTGGTCTGGATGGCTTAAATGTACTGGAAAATTTTGTACTTGGCGATACGCCTGAACCGCATGCCATTCAGGCATTGTTGCATAACATTGCCACCACCACCCACAACAACCAGTGGGAAACACAGACTTACGGGCTATCACAGGCAACCAATATACGCGCCTTGCCGCTTAAAACCCTGCTGGTTCAACTCGAGTTACACGGCGCTATTCAGGCAAAACACAGTTATTACGCGGACATCAAACTTAAATGGCAATCCTCCCCTGAGCATATCTGCCAGGCGTTGCCGAATGAACAGCAGGCTCTGTTTCACGCTCTTGTCCGGTGCACTCAGTTCAAAAAAGTGTGGGGGGAACCTGATTTTACGCAACTTAACCAGCAGGGCTTCAATAGAGACACGGTGATGAGGCTGCTTAATCAACTCGCCGATGCCAACCAGCTTGTTGTGGAAACTAAAAAGCTAACCGACGTCTACCGCGTTGAGCCAGATAAGTTAACGACTGAGTTGGCCACGCAACTCCAACATTATTGCGAAACCAACGAACAATCGGAATTAGCGCGAATCGCTACCATGTTACGGTTTTTTAGTTTAAATCGTTGCCTTAACTATAATCTAGCGCTCTATTTTGGCGACAAGAATGCGCCAGAGCACTGCGGGCATTGCTCGGTGTGTCGCGGCCAGGTGCTGCGGCTCCCAAAAAGTGAAGATAGCATCAATCCCTCGTTACTCACTGAAGACTTACGGGAGAGCCAATTCTGGCTGTCTCAGCAATCACCGGATTTTCCCGTAACGGCTGCACTGCTCGCACGTTTCGCGGCGGGATTAAACCAGCCAATATTTACCAGATTAAAAGCCCGTAAACACGCGCAGTTTGGTAAACATGAAAATGTGCCTTACAGCACATTACTCGCCTGCGCACAAAATGTGCTGACTAATCCGTCACATTGAATAAGAGCGTCGTTTCCGTAATAATCTTTTTTGCCTGAAAGCTCAGCACTGCGCAACAAACAATTCGTAAATGAACAGATAGTTGAAAGACCAACTGTCAAAACCAATAACAGGTAACGGTGGGGATTCCACGACAATTGAGGTCTCTCTATGCGACAGCTTAGTAAAGCTGGAGTAGATCCACACGCACGAGGGCACGCACTGAAAGCCATTCTTTTATGATCTACATAGAAGACAATTTGTAGTAGACACGGGTTCCAGCAGTCAAGATGAGATGCTAGTCAAAAATTAACTTTTTATAGGTAAAAACTGCTACTGGATATTGGTGCGGAAATAGCGAGGGTTTGGTACGCAGCTTTTTATATACACTGCTAAGTCTTGCTAATGCATTGTTTTTTTAAATAATAAAATGGTGCGTCTACCCTGATTCGAACAGGGGACCTCTACCATGTCAAGGTAGCGCTCTAACCAACTGAGCTATAGACGCAAATCTGAACGTCGGTGAATACCGAGTGGCGCGTATAATAGCGATGCCCCCGCCACTGTGCAAGCAGAAATTGCGAGAATTGCTTTAATTGCCTGTAGTTTAACCAATCACAAACTAACTTGCCCGGCACAGGAATGGCAGTGGCTGAATAACATCCATTATACTGCCCTTGCGATAGATATCCGCAAAACATTCACCTAAGCGATCAGATTCACTGATTACCTTTTGCCAGTACTTAATGCGAGTGCTGGCGTCGAATTTTTCGAAGTCTTTTCGGTCAGGGATTTTGCCGTAAGGTAAGGAGGCAACAAACTCATCCGATGGCACCAGCATCACCACATTGTCAAAGCTACTGGCATGGGGAATTCGTCGTTTAAGAGCTTTGTCGAACCAACCAGGAATGGCCCGCGGATAAAAATGCGGATACAGCACCAGGCCATCCTGAGGACCGAATGATAAATCAAAGTGATAATCGATGATCCCGCCGTCGCGGTACATTCCCTCTGGTGCTGCCACCATCCGCTCTACCCCGTCAATCACCAGCGGAATTGAGCCGGAGGCTAACAAGGCATCTTTAACGTTATTAAAACCCAGCTCGATAAATTCGGTGTTTAACTGGTAGGGATCGTTAATCTGCAACTCGCTGTCCGGAGCAGAAAAGACACTCCGGGTATACAGCTTTTTAAGTAAACGGCGGTTCATGGTGTTAGCCGCCGCACTTACCCCAAGGCCCAGCATCTGGCGATACCGGCCGTAATGCTGCATTAACCCATGGCAGCGAGCGGCAATCACGTGCAGCTTGAATCGTCTGTTGGTAAGTACCTCCATTACACCATTACGCCCCATCACATAATCGATCAGCTCGCGGGCTTTATGGGTAATTTCTCCAGGGCCTGGTTTAGGGGAATATACGGTTTGAGAATAGTTTTCGGCCAGCCGGTTAATGGCGCCAACCGGATCGCGCTGAACGAAACAAGCCGAACGAAAAGCGCCGGCAGAGGAACCAATTACATTAACCGGTTGTGAAGACTCCGCAAAAAACGCCGGAAACAGGATCCGGTCGATCCCGGCCAGCACAAACCACTTGGGCCCGCCCGAGGCGCCCAGCACATAAGAGAATAAGGCAGGCGTCAGCCCGTGTTCACGAATACGTGCCAGTGCAGCTGGCCCGGCATAAATGGAGAGCGGCATTCCCAAAACGGTATGTACCTTTACGGTTAAATTATGATTTTATTGCTTAATCCTACCCTAATGGCCTGATCAGGTAAATTGCCCTGAGGTACAGGTTTTAATCATCATAAAAAGTTGTGAAAAAGTCTGGATTCCTGCTCTGATTTATGCCCATCAACATACTGAACATATATTATACAGCCAGATAAAATCATTATTTTCATAAACTTACAAGTTACCACATAACTACTCAACAAAGTTATCCACAGATATAGTGGATAACCTTTGCCTCGCCAAATAACACTTGGGTTCGGATTTTGGTTAAGGTATAAATGATGTGAAATTTAGATACCCGGCCTTATATGACCTTCTCCATTGCCAAACCGCTCAGTTACTCACCACCTGCTTCCGGCGAAGCGGTGATGCGGCTTAATGCGCCTGCAACCGGCGAGGTGTTGCGGCTGGATGAATTACCTCATCCGCTGCTTCAGGCTGGTCTGTTGGGCACTGGCGCTGCCATTCACATGACTACTGGTGAAGTGAGTGCGCCGATTACCGCAGTAGTTCAGAGTATTAATATTGCCAAAGCGCAATTAGTGCTGGTGCATTCCAAAGGCCTTAAGCTTCAATTACAAATTGGCCAGCCTGGTGAGATTTGCTATGGCGAGAGACTTAAATGGCTGGTTAAAAAAGGCCAGCGCTGTGAGGCCAGAACGCCTTTGCTACAAAGCGATCCATTGTGGATAAAACAGCAGGACGCACATCCGGTGTGCGTCCTGACTTTATTAAATGCTGGCAGGCTCGGTGCCATCGTTTTAACTTCCGACCCGAAGATCAGAATCAATGACGAAGACTTTCTGGCCCTTTACGCCTGATCCATCACCATTTACTTATTCAGCGTGTGTGTCAGGGTAATTTCGGCATTCAGTACTTTGGAAATCGGACAGTTTTCTTTTGCCCCACCGGCAATTTCCTTAAACTGTTCTTCCTCAATGCCATTAACCACGGCGTCGAGTACCAGTTCTGATTTTACCACGCTAAAGCCATCACCCTCTTTTTCCAGTGTGACGTAGGCTTCTACTGATAGTTCGCCATCTTCGAAACCTGCGTCAGCTAATGCAAATGATAAGGCCATAGCAAAACAGCTGGCGTGGGCACTGCCCAGTAGCTCTTCCGGGTTAGTACCCGGCTCATCTTCAAAACGGGTATTAAAACCATAGGGCTGATTCTTCAGTGCACCGCTCTGGGTACTGACTTTGCCCTTACCCTGTTTGCCCAGTGGCAGATAGTGCGCAGATGCCGTTTTTACAATACTCATCGATGACCTCCGATAGTCTGTTTTGAAGCCGGCGCTGAATCGGCCGACAAAAAATGATGTACAGTCAATGAAGCATGTGCCATGCCGGTATGGGCAAATGCCTTGCAAGCCTTTACTGGCAGGCAATGAGGTTATCTTTGCAGTATCAAATAGTTAAACTCCGGCGGCTGTCTGTGTCATAATTACCGGCATTGCACAAAATTTTCATACTGGCAGTGCCTTCTTCGCTCAGCCTATTTTACAGCTTGAGGTGGTCAGGATAGACTTGCCAGCATTTATCGATTCAACGAGGCAACAGCATGACGGTAGTGATGTACGGTATTCCCAACTGCGATACCATCAAAAAAGCTAAAAACTGGTTAACTCAGCACGATATCTCTTTCACATTTCACGACTATCGCAAACAAGGTGTGCCCCAGGACGTACTGTCTGAAGCGCTTACCGAACTGGGCTGGGAAAACGTGCTGAATAAACGCGGCACCACTTACCGCCAGCTTTCCGACGAACAAAAAACTAATCTTTCGGCACCCACCGCGCAGGAACTGCTGATAGAAAACCCGGCAATGATTAAGCGCCCTTTACTGGTTACCGATAATGCCATGCACCTAGGCTTCAAGCCGGCGCAGTACGAGGAGATCTTTAGCTAATGACCGACGTACTCGAGTTAACCAAAGAGCTGATTAATCGCCGTTCAGTCACCCCTGAAGATGCCGGTTGTCAGGACTTTATGAAAGCCTGGCTGGCTGAGTCAGGCTTCGAAAATGAAACCATGGTGTTTGAGGATACCACCAACCTGTGGTCCCGCCGTGGCAATGATGGCCCGGTGTTTTGCTTTGCCGGTCATACCGATGTGGTCCCCAGTGGCCCGGAAGATGCCTGGCAAACGCCGCCGTTCGTAGCTACCGAGAAAGACGGTAACCTGCATGGCCGTGGCGCAGCCGATATGAAAGGCTCTTTGGCCGCAATGCTCGCTGCTACCCGCCAGTTTGTGGCGGATTACCCGGATCACCACGGCAGTATCGCCTATCTGATCACCAGTGATGAGGAAGGCCCGTTTATTAATGGTACAACCCGGGTTATCGACACACTGGAAGCCCGTAACGAAAAAATCACCTGGTGCGTAGTAGGCGAACCCTCCAGTACCGACGTCGTTGGCGATGTGGTGAAAAATGGTCGTCGCGGCTCACTCACCGGCGATTTGGTGGTAAAAGGGATCCAGGGGCACGTGGCCTACCCGCATCTGGCCCGTAACCCGGTGCACCAGGCGGCCCCTGCTCTCGACGAGCTGGCCCAGGCCCACTGGGATGACGGTAACGATTTTTTCCCGCCCACCAGCTTTCAGATTTCCAATATTCACGGCGGCACCGGTGCCGGGAATGTTATTCCCGGTGAACTGCATGTTTGCTTTAACTTCCGCTTCTCAACCGAAGTCACCGATAAGCAGCTTATCGCTAAGGTAGAAGACATCCTCGACAAACATGGCCTGGAGTATGAAATAAAGTGGACCTTTAACGGTCAGCCTTTTTTGACCGACCACGGTGACCTGTTAACCGCCACACAAAATGCCATTGTCAGTGAGATGGATTTTGATACGGTTTTGTCTACTGCCGGCGGTACGTCAGATGGTCGCTTTATCGCACCTACCGGTGCTCAGGTGGTTGAATTAGGACCGGTGAATGCCACCATCCATAAAATTGATGAGCATGTGCGGATTAAAGACTTGTATCATCTGGAGCGCATTTACTATCGCCTGTTGGAAAACCTGCTGACATGAACCTGGAACAAGCCTGGCTGGGGCGCGATGACAGCGCCCTGATTTACGTAGGTGAACAGCATTGGCTGCTGCCAGCAGTAGCCGAAGCGTTTAACGCTATGCAACAGCATGCCCGCGAGACCGGTCAGGATATGCAAATTGTTAGCAGCTATCGTAACTTTAACCGCCAGTTGTCTATCTGGAATCGTAAATGGCGTGGCGAATTGCCACTGTATAACCATCAGGGCGAGCAACTCGATGCCGCTTCCTTATCAGACCAGGAAAAAGTGTACGCTATACTAATCTGGTCGGCCCTGCCCGGTGGCAGTCGTCACCATTGGGGCACCGATCTGGATGTTTATGATAAAGCCACCGTAGACGCCTGTGGCGGCCAGTTTGATTTGGTTGATGCAGAATACCGCCCGGGTGGCCCTTGTTACGCGCTGGCTCAGTGGATGGATAAGCATCTGGCAGACTTTGGCTTTAGTCGGCCGTTTTTGCAGGATAACGGCGGCGTTGCCACCGAGTTATGGCACCTTACCCACCTCCGCAGCGCGGCAGCGTTTGAAGCCCGGCGCAATCAACAAGCACTTTATGAGTGCTTAAGCAACGCGCCCATGGAGGGTAAATCCACGGTGCTGGCCATGCTTGACGAATTATTCAGCCGTTTTGTGTTAAATCAGGGAGTACAGCAGCGATGAGCATTTGGGTGGTTATTGGTATTATTGTTGGTGTTTTGGGCATCATCATTAGCAATATTATGTTGCTGAAATACAGTGCAAAATTCAAAATGCCAAAAGCCTATACGCCGCCGGAGGTGCCTGGTAAACAACAGGCAGAAACAGATAACGGTGAGGAGTCGGAGCAAAAACGCGCCGACCAGGACTAACCCAGGTTAGGCTACCGTTACCGCAGTGCCACTGATGCTAACCATCAGCATGCTGTTTTTATCGCCCAGCACTTCGTAATCCAAATCGATCCCCACTACCGCATTGGCTCCCATGCCAAGTGCTTCCTGTTCCAGTTCGCGAAAAGCAATCTGCCGCGCTTTGGTTAACTCATCTTCGTAAGAACCAGAGCGCCCGCCCACAATGTCACGGATAGAAGCAAACAGGTCCTTAAAAATATTGGCCCCCATAATGGCTTCGCCAATCACAATGCCGTGATAGCTTTTGATCTCTTTGCCTTCAATGGTTGGTGTAGTCGTTAGTATCATGCTGATTCCTTAAATAATACTTGTTGTAATTGTGCGATCTGTCGAGCCGCCTCCGCATCGGTATATTTAACCGCGGGTAATTTCCCCCAAATGGGTGCCGGCCAGCTTGGATCGTCATGAAAACGCACCACATGGTGAATATGTAACTGCGCTACCACGTTACCTAACGCTGCAATATTCATTTTGTGCCCGGCGTAATGCGCCATCATGGCCACCGCTACGGCCCGGCTCTCTGCACAAAACTGCTGGTAATCCTGTTCATCTAAATCGGCCAGTTCCACCAATTGTGAGCGCCTCGGCACCAGAATAAGCCAGGGATACTGGCTGTCGTTCATTAACAATACGCGGCATAAGGGTAAATCCCCCACCACCAGCGTGTCGGCGGCAAGTACCGGATCCAGTTCAAACATCCAGTTTCTCCACTGTGGTTGGCACCACTGTTAACAGTGCCCGCTGACCTATAGCAACCTTTGCATTAGGAAACACTATCGCCTCACCTTCATGCTCGGCCACGTAGTCACAGCCAGGTTCAGAGGCTAACACCTCCCCTTGCTTAAAATCAGTAAAATTGGGGGTATCATCATCGAAATGCAGCTTAAAATCGGCATGATTGCGGTTAATCACCTGATTTACCCGATAAATCAGTAAGCTGTCCAGGTTAGCCTCAGGGGCATAATCGGTCTCGCTGAGTAAGGCAATCAAAGACGCCCGGGCCGCGGCAAAACGCGCCATGTCATTTTCGCCAAAGGGTCTTACTTTACCCAGCTCTACGGTAAATCCGCGGGCTTTACAGGTAGCCGTAGAAAAATAACTGAAAGTCGTGGTGGGTGCCGAGGATAACAGGAAGGTATTTACCCCACAGGCCGCCAGAAAGCCAAACTGTTTAGCGCTGTGCTCACGCTCGTCATCAAGGTACGGCATAACCACAAACTTTTCGTTTTTGGAGTCCCGAATTGCGGTATGCAGATCATAGTGAAGCTTTTCATCGCCCTCGCCAGCCTTACTGAAAAAGTCGATAACCGTTTCTTCTAGTAGCTTTGCTCGCTGACACTCTGCGTTATTGCCCTGTTGCCAGGCGCCACTAAACAGCCGGTTCATGTTTTCTTCAACAAACCGTCTACCAATATTCATGGCTGGCAAATTGCCAAAAATCAGCAATACACTGTGTTTAAGCTGCAAAGCGCCAGTTAACACTGCATCCAGAATATCTGAGCAAATTTCGATGGGCGCCGTTTCATTGCCGTGCACACCACAGGAAAGCACAATGTGCTTATTGCCGGCATCAGCTGGTTCGATAACTATAATGCCAGGTGCCGTAACTACCACTTTATCACCGGAGGGCAATGCCCACTGCCGGGTCTGAGCAAAGGTGTCGGGCTGAAAACGGGAAAGGTGAAGAAACTGGCCATTCGCCAGATCGGAAAGTTCCATATCGAGTCTGTATTAAATCCTGAAAATAACGTGGGAATAGTTTAGCGCGATAGCCATAAGGATAACAGCAACACAAAAAGTTGTTACAAAAGCAGTGTCAAGCTGGCGTTTCAGCGCTGACTGGCAGCTACCACTTTACGCCGCGAGGGCGAATCGCCAACGATAATATCACTGTGTGCCAGACGCACAAATTCATGACTCGGGATAGCCTTGGAAAACAGGTAGCCCTGCCCCGTTTTAATCCCTATTTCTCGAAGCACGTGCAATTGCTCTATGGTTTCCACCCCTTCGGCAATCACTTCGCAGTGTTTGGCATTGCCAATCACCCGGGCTGCCTCAATAATCGCTTTGTTAACCGGGTTGTCGCTGAGTTCCATCACAAAGGTTTTATCAATTTTAAGCGCATCAAGCGTAATTTCTCGAATGTATGCCAGATTAGAATAGCCTTTGCCAAAATCATCCACGGCAATTTTAATGCCCAGAGCATGCAGCTCAGCCAGTTGTTTTTTCACCATCAGTGAATTAGACACCGCAATATCTTCGGTAAGCTCCAGTTCAAGGCGTGACAGGTGAATGCCGTATTTGTGGCTAAGGGATTTGAGATTGGCAATCAGGCGGGTGTCGTATAACTGAGTCGGGGAAATATTCACTGATAAGGTAATATCAAGCCCCTGCATATCAAAGTCCACCAGGCCTTTAAACGCCGTTTCCAACGTCCAGTAACCCAGTTCGTTCATCATATTGTACGACTCGGCAGCTTCGATGAGCGGCCCGGGAAACAACAAACCGTCGGTCGGGTGGTTCCACCTCAACAGACATTCTGCCCCGACAATCTCCAGCGTTTGTAAATTGACCTTGGGCTGAAAATACAACTCTAGCTCATTTCTGGCCAACGCCCGCTGTAAATCTGCTTTTAGTGCCAGACTGCGACCGGTCTCGGCCTTATCCATCATGCTCAGCAGGTAAAAGTTTTCGTATTTGTTTTCCTTTGCCTGCTTAAGCGCGGTTTCAGCCCGTGAAACAAACAAGGTAAGATCGAACTCGCCCTGGGACTTAGACACCACCCCAACATTAAAGTCGGCAATGAACGCATGACCGTCGTAATACATGGGCGATTTGAAGTGCTCAATCAGGAACTCAAATTGTTGCTGCAGCACCACCGGGGAGTGAACACCGGGCAACACCACACCGAATACATCACCGCTAATACGGCCAAACTCAAAGTCGTGATTAAACAGTCCCAGCAAGCGGTTGGCAATTTCCAACAGAAATTGATCGCCTACCTCTATGCCGAAGCTGGTCGTTACGTCTGAGAAGCGCACCACATCAATCAGCATCAGCGAAAGCTGGTCGTGACGGTCCCCGCAATGTGCTATTTTATCGATAAACGCATATCGATTGGGGATGGTGGCCAGCGATAAATGAGTGCGAAGCATGCAGTGATGAAATCCTAAAACAAAATAACGCAAGTTATTGATAATAAACTATAGAAACATTGAACACTGCGACATGCAAGCGCAATCACGTATTCTTCGCAATACCTTAGTATTATTTACAAATTCGTTTATTCAGGCAACAAAAAAAGCCCCGTAAAGGGGCTTTAGAATAACTAACCGTTAGCCTTTTCGTACCGGACAGGCATTTAGCTTCCAGATGCGTTCAACATAATCTCTGATTGAACGGTCGGAGGTAAATTTGCCCATTTTAGCGGTGTTAATAATCGCCATTTTCGCCCAGCGTTCTTTATCGCGGTAGGCTTTATCCACTTCTTCCTGCGCTTTGGAATAAGCTTCATAGTCGGCCAGTACCAGATACTGATCGCCATGATCCAGCAGGCTTTGCTTGATTGATGCCAGCGCACCGGGTTTACCTGGCGTGAAGTAATCGGTTTCCAGCCAGTCCAGCACTGCTTTTATTTCCGGATTTTTGTAGTAATAGTCATACGGCTTGTAGCCAGACGCTTTAAGCTCGTTGACTTCATCTACGGTTAAACCAAAAATAAAGATATTGTCATCGCCCACTTCCTCGGCTATTTCAATATTGGCGCCATCTAATGTGCCGATGGTCACTGCACCATTTAATGCCAGTTTCATGTTACCGGTACCCGATGCTTCCTTACCAGCGGTACTGATTTGCTCTGATACATCTGCCGCGGGGATCATTTTCTCTGCCAGCGACACGCGATAGTTAGGCAAAAACGCCACTTTAAGCTTTTGATTTACCCGTGCATCGTTATTGATCTTGTCGGCCACTTTGTTAATGGCGTATATAATATCTTTAGCGAGTTTATAGCCCGGTGCCGCTTTAGCGCCAAAGATAAACACCCGAGGATGCATATCGTAATCCGGATTTTCCAGCAGTCGGCGATACAGCGCCATGATATGCAGTAACGCCAGATGCTGACGCTTGTACTCGTGCAGACGCTTAATTTGCACATCAAAGATGGCGTTAGTGTCTACATCAAAACCCAGCGATTCTTTAATTTCGGCGGCCAGCAGTTGTTTATTTTGCTGCTTCACCTGCATAAATTGCTTCTGGAAAGTTTTATTACCGGCGTATTTTTCCAGCCCTTCCAGCTTTTTAAGGTCCAGCGGCCAGTCGGCGCCGACTTTTTTATCGATAAGTTTAGACAGTGCCGGGTTACAGGCTTTTAACCAACGACGCGGCGTAATACCGTTGGTGACGTTAGTCAGCTTGCCTGGCCACAATGCATCAAACTCCGGGAACAGGTTTTGTTTAACCAAACGCGAATGCAGTTCAGCCACGCCGTTAACAGCAAAGGAGCCAATAACAGACAGATGCCCCATGCGGACCATCTTCTCGTTGCCTTCTTCAATAATTGATAAGCGGGCTTTTACGGCGTTATCGCCAGGCCATTTCTTATCCACCTCTTTCATAAAGCGGTGGTTAATTTCGTAAATAATTTCCAGGTGACGCGGCAGGATCTTCTCCAACATTCGTGCCGGCCATTTTTCCAGCGCCTCTGGGAGCAAGGTATGGTTAGTATAAGCAAACACCTTGGTACAAATACCCCAGGCTCTATCCCAGTCAAGTTCAGCGCGGTCGACTAAGATACGCATCAGTTCCGGAATAGCGATAGCCGGGTGGGTGTCGTTTAACTGGATAACCACCTGATCAATAAAGCGACTCCAGTCATCACCGTGGGCGCGCTTATAACGGCGAATAATGTCTTTCAGTGAACAGGCACAAAAGAAATACTGCTGGATCAGACGCAGCTCTTTACCCGCTTCAGTTTCATCATTCGGGTACAACACTTTTGAGATGGTTTCGGCCTGCACGTTTTCGACCTGTGCATCGACATAACCACCAGCGTTAAAGACATCCCAGTTAAAGTAACCTGATGATTTACTTTGCCACAAACGCAAGACGTTAACGGTTTTGCCGCCGTAGCCTACTACCGGAATATCCCATGGGATACCTTTCACTATGTGGCCCGGGTGCCACTCTTTCTGGATACGGCCGTTTTCACCGTACTTTGTTTCTACGTAACCGTATAACGAGACTTCCTGAATCGACTCAGGACGGCAAATTTCCCAAGGGTTGCCATAATCACGCCAGCTATCGGGACGCTCAATTTGCGCGCCACCCTGAATCTCCTGGCGGAATAAGCCGTGTTCGTAATGAATACCATAACCAATGGCTGGCAATTCCATGGTGGCTAATGAGTCGATAAAACAAGCAGCCAGTCGGCCCAGGCCGCCATTACCCAGCGCCATGTCCGGCTCTTCTTCCAAGACATCGCTCAGGCTAACCCCCAGTTCATTGAGTGCATCATTCGCGACCTCAAACAAACCAAAGTTTTGCAGGTTATTGGACAGTAAGCGGCCCATCAAAAACTCGGCCGAAAAATAATGTACCGCACGGGTATCATTCAGATAATGGGTTTTCTGGGTTTTGCGGATCCCTTCCAGCACTTGCTCCTGCATGGCTGAGCAGGTTGCCTTCCACCATGCATGGTTATTGGCTTTGTTCTCATCTGTACCTAAAGTACAGTGCAGGTGCTTAACAACCGCAGCTTTAAATTCGCTTTTGTTGATGGTCACATTGCGTTCAACGTTGGGTTTCTTGGCGCTCATGTGTGGTTCTCACTATAGATGTCTGGTTAACAGTAAAATGTAATTTAATTACAACTCTATAGTTCAAATATAACAGCAAAGGAACAGCTTGTTTGTAAAATATTTGTTAAAAATAGAAAAATCCAGCATGAATTTTAATCAACACGCTGGATTTTAACATTTATTTTACAACAATTAATGAGATGAAGTAGCTATTTGATAATTTTTGCTACTAATTGCTCGGCTTCTTTAATGAGCTCCTGTAAGTGAGTTTCACCATTAAAGCTTTCCGCATAAATTTTGTAGATTTGTTCGGTACCAGACGGACGCGCAGCAAACCAGCCATTTTCGGTCGACACTTTAACCCCGCCGATGGCGGCATTGTTACCAGGCGCATGAGTCTGCACGTTGGTTATCGGCTCGCCGGCCAGCGATTCGCTGGTAACTACGCTGGCGTCCATGGCCGAGAGTTTGGCTTTCTCTTCCAGACTGGCCGCCACATCCACACGCTGATAACAGGGTGAACCAAATTTCTCGGTCAGTGCCTGATAATGCTCGCCGGGATCCTTACCGGTAACGGCCAGAATTTCCGCCGCCAGCAAACACATGATAAAGCCGTCTTTGTCGGTGGCCCAGGTCTGTCCGTCACGTTGCAGATAAATACCACCGGCACTTTCTTCGCCGGCAAACCCGAGCGTGCCATCCGACAGTCCTTCAACAAACCATTTAAAGCCCACTGGCATTTCTGCCAGTTCGCGACCCATATCGCCCACTACACGATCGATCATGGAACTGGAGACCAGTGTTTTACCTACTTTCAGGCTGGCATCCCACTGCGGGCGGTGCTGGTACAGGTAATTAATGGCAACCGCGAGGTAATGATTAGGATTCATCAGACCGCTGCTGGGGCAAACAATACCGTGGCGGTCAAAGTCAGGGTCGTTGCCCCAGGCTAAATCAAACTTATCTTTAAGCTCTATCAGTCCGGCCATGGCATAGGCCGAAGAACAGTCCATCCGTAACTTACCGTCTTTATCACGGCGCATAAAACCAAACTGCGGGTCAACCTGCGGATTTACCACAGTAATATCCAGACCATAGTGTTCTGCCAGATATTTCCAGTAGCCCACACCAGCACCACCGAGCGGATCGGTACCCAGTTTTAAACCGGCTTTGGCAATGGCCTGCATATCCACCACTTCTGCCAGATCTTCAATATACGGCACCATAAAATCTTGTTCCGACACAAAGTCAGAAGCCATAGCCGCTTTTAAATCGATACGTTTAACGTCTTTATTGCCATTGGCAATCAGGCTGTTAGCGCGTTCCTGAATGATTTTGGTAACATCACTGTCGGCCGGGCCACCGTGTGGCGGGTTATATTTAAAACCAC
>DDJQ01000094.1:619-23799 GCA_002339125.1 Alteromonadaceae bacterium UBA2620 | reverse complement strand
GATATTTAAAACCACCATCAGATGGAGGGTTGTGCGAAGGCGTGATAACAATGCCATCGGCCAGGCCTTCACTGCGACCGCGGTTGTAACGAATAATGGTGCGAGAGATAACTGGCGTTGGCGTGTAGCCTTTAGAATCGTTATCGTCGCGTTGAATCACTACCGATACATTGTTGGCGCTAAGCACTTCGATCGCCGTAATCATCGCAGGTTCTGAAAGCGCGTGGGTATCCTTACCAATAAACACCGGGCCGGTAATTTGCTGGTGCTCACGATATTCCGCCAGAGCCTGGCAGATGGCAGCGATATGCATATCGTTAAAGGTTGTCTGAGTTGCTGTACCGCGATGGCCTGAGGTGCCGAAGCTAACCGCCTGAGCAGGGTCGGTGGCATCCGGTTGATAACTAAAATACTGGCTAACCAGTTGGGCCACATTAATAAGCTGCTCTGGAGCAGCCGCCTTACCAGCTTCCGGGTGTAACGCCATGAAAATATCCTTTTGTAAGTCGTGAAATCACATCATTATTTACGATTCAAAGGTTTCGCTAACGGTTTTCACTACCTTATCGTCATATCCTAAAATCTGCAAAACCTGGCTCAGCATGGCCAGTTTTTTTGCCGTGTTATTGTTTGTGACTACCCAAAAACCGCTTTCCGGAATGGCTTTTGGATTAGTACTGCTGCCAGATTTAAGCAGTTCTTCTTTGCTGCTGGCAAAGTACTTACGGTTTTTGCCAACAATCGATTCAACTTTGGCAAAGTCGCCCGGGTGTTGCAGATAAATCTGTTGCAGAATAAACAGGAACTGATCAACCCGTTTGTCGAACTGGCTCAGGGCATCTTTATTAACGAGCTGCAGTAAGTCATCGCCAGACACAGCCCGAGCAGCTGCTGTAGTTATCGGCGCAGGTTTTGCCTTAGGAGTGGTTTTCGCCGGCGTTGCGGCTGCCGGCTCCGGGGTGGCTTCTGCCTCAGCGAGCGCAGCGGATACTGCTGGAATTGATGCGCCGCTGGCCACTACGGTAGTAACGATTCCGGGCTCGTCGATCAGTAAACGACGTAAAATTTCACAAGCACTCTCACCAATATGTTTTGTCTGGCTGGCGATAAACGCATACAGCTCATCATCTATTTCTATTGTTTTCATACATACTACTTCCGTTTTTTGGCGGTCATTATAGTCAACCCGGCTGAGGATCGCAGCACTTTATACAGACAACTTCCACCGATCGCCAATCGACTGCCTAAAATCTCTGTCAGGCGCGCTACTCTCTCCTATACTTAAGTATCAGGACAATCACCTAAGTTGCTGTTTATATTTGCTAGAGTAATCCTGCTAATGCAATTGACGTATAAAAACCAAAGCGCTAAAACCGGACATTATCATGCATACAGATCTCTCACCGGCGCTGGCTTATCTCGATAGCCAGGTCCTTGGTAAGCAACATCAGATTAAGCTCGCAGTAACCTGCCTGCTGGCAGACGGTCATTTACTGATAGAAGATTTACCCGGCATGGGAAAAACCACTCTCTCTCATGCTTTAGCAACGGTGTTTGGTTTGCACTTTTCCCGCATCCAGTTTACCTCCGATCTGCTCCCAGCTGATATGCTGGGGGTTAATATTTACAATACCCGGCAGGGCGAATTTGAATTTCATCAGGGCCCGGTGTTTAGCCAGGTAGTGCTGGCTGATGAGATTAACCGGGCCAGCCCGAAAACGCAGAGCGCACTGCTCGAGGCGATGGAAGAAAGCCAGGTCAGTATAGACGGCAGTACTCATTCACTGCCCTCACCGTTTTTTGTTATCGCCACGCAAAATCCCAGCTATCAGGCCGGTACCTATCCGCTGCCAGAGTCTCAGCTTGACCGCTTTTTAATGCGGATCAGCCTGGGCTATCCCGACGGCGAAGCTGAAAAGCGCATGTTGCGGGAATCAGCAGGTGTCAGCAGTCATCTCCAAAAGCCGGCCAGTCAGGTATTAAGCGCTGAACAATTACAGACCATCCAAAAACAGGTCAGCGATATCCATGTGAGCGAACCGATCCTGGATTACCTGCTGCGACTGGTTAATCAAAGCCGTGATAACAGCGAGTTCCCCTACCCACTCTCGCCGCGGGCCAGTAAAGCACTGATGCGCGCCGCGCAGGCCTGGGCATTGCTACATCAGCGGGATTTTGTGTTGCCGGAAGATCTACAGGCAATCTTTACCGCCGTTGCCGAGCACCGTCTGCGTGGCAGTCAGACTGACTACCGTGATGATGGCCTGCTCAGCCAGCGAATTCTTGACCTTACCGATCCGCTTGCCGCCTGATGGTCTCACGGCTTAAACGCTCAGTTTACGAACTGCAAAACCGTTGGTTGCAGCGGCGAATACCGCCAAGCCCCCGCTATCAGTTAAACCTGAAAAACGTGTTTATTTTCCCCAGCCGGTTTGGCTTTGGCTACCTGCTCACTTGTGTGGGGCTGTTTATTTTAGGCACCAACTATCAGAACAACCTGATGTTGTTGTTGTGTCAGTTTTTGCTGGCTATCTTTTTGCTTCATTTATTTGTCAGTTATCGTAACTTTACCGCTGTGTCGCTATCGTTAAAGGATATTCAGCCGGTTTATGTTTCAGAGCACGCCCTGTTGTGTTTGCAACTTCACGTCAATAATGAAGACATGCCCTTTTACGGTGGGTTACATATTCAGCTACGGAGCACTTCTCTGGCCTTGCTGAATCGCCGTGCGGATCGGGATCGCGAAGTGAAATTATTACTGCCCGCTGCGCAGCGCGGTATTTTTCGTTTACCCAGAATCACCCTGTCATCCACCTATCCTCTGGGGCTGTTTCGCTGCTGGACCCACCTTGATTTCAATAAGTCGCTGGCCATTTACCCTAAGCCCATTGCCTCAGCATTAAAACTGACGTCCACTGATGCCAGTCAGGGCGACACCGCTGGTAATGTGGCTGGCATTGATGAATTTGACACCCTGCGTGCCTTTAAGCCCGGTGATCCAATGAACAGAGTAGCCTGGAAACAAGCTGCCAAAGGCGGCGAACTGAGCACAAAAACCTTTAACCAGGCACAGCAGGAAGGCGGCTGGCTGAGCCTCGATACGTATGCAGGTGAACCGCTTGAGAAAGCGCTGGGGTTGCTTACTTATCAGGTTAACCGGTTATCTTCTCAGCAACATGTTTTCGGTCTGAACATTGGCAACAAACGTATAGAGCCCTCCACCGGCGAGGCCCATAAACACCGTTGCCTTAAATCACTGGCCCGTTACCGGCAATCCGAGCAAGACTATGCAGCCGATTGATAAACCCATTCGCAACCAAACCGCCAGTGCCCTTATCGCTCTGGTGTTTTGCGTATTGAGTCTGAGTCTGTTTGAGCCCCTGTTATTCTGGGTACTACTGATTTCCCTGTGCGCTACCGGCATTCGCCTCGTGATGTACTTTGGCTGGTATCAGCCTATGCCCTCGCTGCGTACCATTAATCTGCTGGGGTTGTTGTGCTGCCTGTGTCTGGGCTGGTTCAGCCTGCAGATTGGCCTGTTACTCACTATGGTTAATCTGCTAATCCTGGCTGGCGCCTTAAAGCTGATTATACTCAACCGGCCACGGGATTTGTTTCACCTGTTTTGCACCTGTCTGTTTGTTATTGGCATGGGTTTTACCTTTCATCAGTCTGTTGTCATGACGTTATTTTATGGCCTGCTAACCCTGTCGTTGTTAGTCGCCATTGGCCGCTACTTTTCACCGTCACAGCATTTACCCTGGCACATCAAACGGCTGTCGGTAATGAGTGTGCAGGCACTGCCCATCGCAATCCTGCTGTTTTTGATATTGCCCAAACTGCCCCCTTTATGGAAAATGCCGGTGTCGAAAAGTACCGAAACCGGCTTAACCGATACGGTAACTCCCGGCGATATAGCCAACCTGACCCAATCCGGCGAACTGGCTTTCAGAGCCACGTTTACTGGCGCTCTGCCGCCTCCCGCCGAACGTTACTGGCGGGCCCTGACGCTGGAATACTTTGATGGCAAACAGTGGTCTGTCAGCCCGCTGCGCAAACAGGTACGCGAGCAATATCGCTTACTTAATAACGAGTTCAAGCCCCGGGTAAATGGCAGTTGGTGGGAATATGAGGTGATCACCGAACCCACCAACAAGCACTGGTTATTCAGCATAGATGTGGCCATACCCGACGATCTGAACAGTCCACAGACCATCTGGCAAAGCAGCGACTATTCCTTGTTAAGCGAAACTCCGATTACGGCGCGGCGAGCTTACCGGGTGCGTTCTTATCCCACCACGCCGATGGACCAGACACTCTACAGTATCGACAGCCGGCTCAACCTTCAGCTACCGAATAATGCGACAGTGAATCCACAAACCCAGGCCTGGGCCAACCAGATCGCTGCCGACAACGTTACCCAGGTTGAACGGGTTCAGGCCGTGCTGGATTATTTTGTTGACCAGGGCTTTCGTTACACCCTTACACCGCCGCCAATGCCGGATCATCCTATTGATGACTTTCTGTTCATCCATCAGGAAGGCTTTTGTGCTCATTACGCCAGTGCTATGAGCTATGTACTGCGGTTACTGGGCATTCCGGCCAGAATGGTAGCCGGGTATCATGGCGGCGAATCGTTACAACCAGACGTACTCAGCGTCTATCAGTATGATGCTCATGCCTGGGTAGAGGCGTGGCTGGACGGCCGCGGCTGGGTCCGTTTTGATCCCAGCGGTATCGTCGCTCCGGCCCGACTGGAGCTGGGGTTGCAGCAAGCCGTGGAAGAAGAGTCATTCCTGGCCAATAACCAGATGGCCAGACTGCAACAGCTGCCGCTGTTTGCCGAGCTACGCAATCTTTACAGTTTACTGGATTACCAATGGAGCCGCTGGGTGCTGGGGTTCGACGCTGAACGTCAGCAAAACCTGTTAGCACTGTTATTGGGCAAGGTTACCACGCAGCGGATCATGATTCTGATGCTGGGTATATGCCTGGTGATCGGGTTGCTGCTGGCACTTTACTTTATCCCGCACTGGCAGCGTAAACGCCCACCAGCTAATCTACGCTGGTTTTTACAGGCCAGCCAAAAGGCTGAACAGATCACCGGCCTTGAGCGTTATAATGACGGTCCGGAGCACTTTGCCGAACGCGCAGCCCAGCGGCTATCCCCCCAATCGGCCAGACAGTTTAAGGCAATCAGTCAGGCTTTTATCGCCCTCAATTACGCACGAGATGGTGAAGCCAGCGCCCAGAGCAATGCCTTTATTACGCAGTGTAAAACGTTTATACGCCAGGCTAAGGCACTGTAACACCAGTGTTTTAACGGTAGCGGCTTAACAGGTAATTGAGGTGGGCACGCACTTCCGGCCATTCTCCCTGACGCAGGCTGTACATCACGGTATCGCGTATGGTGCCGTCACGGCGCATATGATGGCCGCGGATCACACCGTCTTTTTTCGCCCCTAAACGCTCTATGGCACGCTGACTGGCATAATTATAATTATCGGTGCGCCACCCAACTACATTGCATTGGAGTACATCGAAAGCGTGAGACAGCATCAGCAGCTTGCAGGTGGTATTCACATGGGTTCGCTGAGCACTTTTAGCATACCAGGTATAACCAATTTCAAGACGTTTAACCGCAGGCAGAATATCGTGATAACTGGTGGTCCCAAGCACATTTCCTGTTGCCTGCTCAATTACTGCAAAGGCAAATCGGTCACCGGCGTCACGACCTCGCAATGCATCAGCAATATAATCGGCCGTTGCGCCAGGCTCAGGTACCGAAGTCACCCGTATTTTCCATAATTCGCCATCGGCGGCGGCAGCCTTTAAACCAGCCTCATGAACAACTTCCAGTGGCACCAGCGCCACACCGTTAGCGCTAAGGGTTACTGCTTTAACAAAGGTCGTCATACCAAGTTCTCAACAATGATTGATTTCCGCTTAACTGCCCTGCTCGACAAGCGGTTGATTAACTCTCATGCTGCCATGTTCATCATAGTCCGGGTACAGACTAATGGTGTCAACTTTACCGGCCACAACCCACAACGACACATCCTTGTCGGCTAGCAGATAGTCCTGGCCAAATTCGTCGAAATCATCATCTAATTCCAGTTCAGGAAACATTAAACGAATTTCCAGAATGGATTTACCAATAACACATTTGCCTTCCAGCTCTGCTTCAGTGGATGAGACCGAAATCGTGCCGAGCACAAAATTATCGCAGGATGAAAAACTCAGCTCAGTACCGTTGGCGTATTGCCATACCACATCCCGCTCTTCCAGGCTGTCGCATAGCGGATGGAAATGGTATATGTCTTCTGGTTGCCCCCAGGCATCGCGTACCTGGGTCATGGTCATGCCAAAATATAACCGGTCTATTCCGGCTTGAGGATAAACTTTCACTGCTGCTCATGACTCATAAAAGCGTAGTACCTATGTTAATTTACCGCCCTTGTACAGTAACGTCTGACAAAATGCCAGCACCAAATGATGCCTGGCTTTCATCACGGGTAAGTTGATAGGCACTTTTAACCCCGGCCTCATCCGCAAATGCAGTATCGTGACTAATTAAAATAAAGCCGCCCTGATAACGATTAAGCGCTGCTGCCAACAGGATTTTGGCATTCAAATCCAGATGATTGTCGGGCTCATCGAGTAACAAAAATGGCTGCTGCGGCTGATGACTGACGATTAACATAGCCAGTTTCATTTTCTCTCCGCCACTTATGGTTTCGGCCGGGTTAAAAACACTGTCGCGACGAAAGCCGATACCAGCCAGTAATGTACGCGCGTCAGACTCGCTTAACGCCGGGCACTGCTGTAAAAGGTTATCCAGCAAGCTAAGCGTGGGGAGCACCGAGCTAAAATGCTGATCGAGATAACACAGCGGGGTGTTAACATGTAACTCACCGGCTTGCAGCGGTAGCCGGCCTGTCAGCGTTTTTAATAACGTGGATTTACCACTGCCGTTACCGCCTTGCAGATGCAGCTTATCTCCCTCTCCCACCTGCAGATTAACTGGCTGTGAGCTGCCAAATGCCAGCACGCTATTAAACAGAGTGATAGCCTTTTTATTACCCGCATTAGCAGTGGATAAATGAATAGCCTGTTTTTGTGTTAGGCATTGTGCTGACTGCAACTGGCTTGCTCGTTGCTGTAATTGTTTTTGCCTGCTTTCGATATTTTTATTGCGACTGGTAGCACTGGCCGTCGCGCGGTCCTTTTGTTTATCCAGTAAACATTTAGCCTGACTGCCCCGCAGCTTTTGCCCCTGTGAAGCCCGTTGTGCGGCCTTCTCAAGGCTTCGCTGGGCTTGTTGCTGCACTTGCTTTTGCTGCTTGTGCAGTGTTTCAATCTGACGGTTTAATGCCTGCTCTTTGAGTTGCTTTTGCGCTGCATAGTGGGCGTAATTGCCGCCATACACCGTTATCCCGGTTTGATTAAGCTCCCAGATTTCTGCCATCCCCTGCAATAATTCACGATCATGACTTATCAGCAGCACCGCCGCAGCAGTTGATTGGATCTGCGCTTGTAACCAGCGCCGGGCACGACGATCAAGATGATTGGACGGCTCATCCAGAATTAGCAGGGCGTGCTGCCCCTTAAAGAGTTGCCATAACCGCAGTACTGCCAGCTGACCGCCACTGAGCGTCGCGCATGGGGCTTGCGGATCAGAAGGTAGTCCCAGCGCTGTCAGCTCCCTGGCAAGCTGGGCGGGCAGATCCCATTGCTCCCCCACCGACTCAAACAAATAGTCTGTGCATTCACCTTTGGTAATTCGCGAAAGCGCATCAAGTACTGGTGCCACGCCAAGAAATTCGGCGATAGTCGCCTCACTCGCCAGCAAGTGCGAAGGTTGCTGGCGGAATATCCCTATATCGGCATCGCAATTAACCATACCCCCAAAGGGTTTCCGCTCACCAGTCAATATTGCAGCAAGTAACGATTTACCAGCGCCATTACGGCCCACCAGCCCCACACGGTTGCAAGACATCGATACCGAAACAGAATGAAAAAGCGTGTCGCCCGCAGGCAGTTGATAACTAAGATTGTGAGCTTGAAGTATCGGCATTAGCGCCTCCCGATAAGCGGGCTTCAGCTTAGCAGCACATACAAATATTAAGAGGCAGTATCGCGCCAATAAGCGCCATACTATTACGACAGTGAGCTACGCCGACTAACCCTGTAGATCCAAAAAATAAAATAACTATAAAAAATGGACGACAGGCTTAGTTGTTCATGGTGGCGCTAACTCCGCATAAGGTAGTGCGCAGAATTTAACCAACACCTATGAGTATTGCAAGCGATCACAACATTTTGTTACAGATTCGGCGCTGATATAAGCAGCTAAGCAGCAACGAAAAATAACGAACAACGATAATTTTTTACTGTTTTTCGATAAATAATTATTGCAAAAAAAGAAACAAGCGCTAAAGTAACAATCAGCATAACCAAGCAAGGAAATGACCATGAAAAATCAGGAATCATCAGACACTATTGATACTAGTAGCCAGTTACCCCCTCCTAAATACACCCCTGAGCTCAAGATGTGGTTCGATCTGCTTTATTACTTAAGCGTACTTGCAATGGTTGTGGGAGTTGGATTTATCCTCGTTGTCGGATTAAATATTCCCGCGGAAATCAGCGAGCGTCATACTGATATCGAATACTTGTTTAATGCCACGATGATTACCAATAATGCCACCGAAGCAGCGAGTGAGATAATGCGGGTTGATGGCAAGCTCAAACTCAATAATACCAGCGGCCAGGCGGCCTTTTTTATTGCCAATTCAGACAGAATACTCATTAGCGGTATATTCAGTTTGCTCGCGCTATATAACCTGCGTAAATTGTTTGCTAATCTGGCTAGTCAGCGTATTTTCGATTTAGATAACATCGCTTATGTAAAAAAGCTGGGCTTGATTATTCTGGTTTACAGTGTTGTTTCGCCTTTTATTACCTACCTGTGCGGCATGGCAATACTGGCTGAAATTGGTGAATTTCATGAGCAGCTGCAACTTTCCCCGTATGTTTCAATACCCATTGAAGGGATCCTGATTAGCGGAGCATTGCTGGTACTGGCCCAGATCCTTGAGTACGCTTTTCTGATGAAACAAGAACAATCACTGACCATATAATGATGTCTAAAACCATTAAAATAAATCTGGATATGGTCATGCTGCAACGCAAGATGTCACTCACCGAATTGTCTGAACGCGTTGGAATCACCATGGCTAACCTGTCGACCCTGAAAACCGGCAAAGCCAAAGCTATTCGTTTCTCCACACTGCTCGCCCTTTGTGAGGCACTGGATTGCGAGCCGGGTGACCTTATTCAACTGGAAGAAGATTAGCATTACACCTGCTCCTGCCAGCAAACCGGGATTTACAGCCATCTGTCGGCCCCGGTTTGACTTTACTGACGTTCTCTCGTTTACTGCCCTGAGCACGACCAACTATAAAAAACGACGACAAAGTGAATAACACCATGAAAAAACGAACTATTGTCGGCATGAGCCTGTTGCTCATGTCCTTCCACTCCATGGCCAAATCCGGCTACTACCGCGACCCGGACCTGCACGATAACCAGGTGGTCTTTACCGCCGAAGGCGACCTTTGGTTACATGACATGAAAAGCGCAGCTACCCGCCGCCTGACTACTAATCTGGCGCAGGAACAACAAGCGGTGTTCTCGACAGACGGAACACAAATCGCCTTTACCGCTAGCTATGAAGGGGCAACCGAAGTGTATGTGATCCCCACTGCAGGCGGACTGGCCAGGCGGGTAACCTTTGAAAACAGTTATGTATATCTGCAGCAGTGGACCCGCGACGGTAAATTATTATATAGCACCAATACCCGGGTAGGCCCTACGGGCAATTGGTCATTAAAACAGGTGGATCCGGTTACTCTGAATACCGAGGAAGTACCGGTTGCAGATGCCATTGAAGGCGCCATTGACGAAGCCTCTGACACGCTTTATTTCACCCAGTTTGGCCTGCAGGTGTCACGCGACAACGCCCGTTATTATCGCGGCGGTGCCCAGGGCGAATTGTGGCGTTATAAACTGGGCAGCCAAACCGAGGCGCTACTGCTGACCGACGCCCACGACGCTTCGGCTCGCGAACCCATGGTGGCTGGCGACAAACTGTATTTTGTCAGTAATCAAAATGGTAACGACAACCTGTGGGTTATGTCGGCTTCTGGTAAAAACGCCAAAGCGCTAACCGATTTTCAGGACTTTCCCATAAAGCGGGCCAGCCTCGATAACGGCCGGATTATTTTTCAGCATGGCGCCGACCTTAAAATTTACGACATTGCCAAACGCCGCACCCGCACGCTGGACATCGCCCTGAGTGGCGACTTTCCTCAGTTACGGGATAACTGGCTGACGAAACCCACCAAATACCTGACTTCAGTAGATTTTAATGCCGACAACAAGCAGGTGATCCTTACGGCCCGCGGCCGTCTGGCCATCGCCAGCACCGACGGCAAACGCCTGGTGGAAATTGACACACCTGCAGCATCCCGTTCGCGCAAGGCGATTTTAAGCCATGACGGTAAATGGGTGTATGCCATTAATGATGCCAGTGGCGAAATGGAGATCTGGCAGTTTGCTGCCGATGGTTCATCCGAGCGCAAACAGCTCACCAGTGGCGCCAGCATTAGCCGCTGGCAACTGGTGCTCTCGCCCGATGGCAATAAGCTCGCCTTCGACGACTTTAACGGCGATCTGTGGATCCTCGATATCAACACGGGCGATACTGAAAAGCTCTACGCCGGCCAGACCGAGATGAGCCCTTACGCCGATATCGTGTTTAGTGCCGACAGTAAGCTACTGGCGATTACCACCAGTAAGCTCGGCGACGAACGCCAGCGCATTTATGTGCATAACTTTGCCGAAAACCGCGGCCAGGTGCTGACCAGCGACAAGTACAACTCCTATTCTCCGGCTTTTAGTCAGGACCAACAATGGCTGTACTTCCTATCAGACCGCGAATTTACCCCCACCACCCGTTCGCCCTGGGGCGACCGCAACATGGGTACCACCTTTGACCGCCGCACTCAGATTTTCGCCTACGCGCTGAAAGCCGATGCAACCTTCCCGTTCCAAAAACCTACCGAACTGACGGTACAGGCCGAACCGGAAGAAGACAGCGACAGCGAGGAAGCAGACAATGCCCCTGAGGCACCGCTTATTGACTGGGAACAGTTAACGAACAGACTCTGGCAGGTACCGGTGAGTCCCGGCAACTATAGCGACCTGGCAGCCAACGCCAAATACCTGTATGTCAGGGATCAGGTGACCGAGCCTGGCAGCAAACCGGTGCTTAAGGCTATTGAACAAACACCGCATCATAAAACCAGCACCTTTATGTCTGGCCTGAGTAGCTACAAGCTTAGCGCTGATGGCAAGAGTATGCTGGTGCTAAAACAAAGCGGCAATAACAATCAGATCTTTATTGTTGGCGCTGGTAAACAATTCCCGTCAGATACAACCGACCAGAAAGCCGATGTGTCGGCCTGGAAATTACGTATCGATCCGCAGCAGGAATGGCAACAACTGTTTCATGATGCCTGGCTGATGCACCGTGATTACTTCTACGACAAAGCCATGCGGGGCGTTGACTGGGCAGCAATGAAACAAAAATATCAGCCACTGGTGGCTCGCATTACCGATCGCGCCGAACTGAACGACGTGCTTGGCCAGATGACCGGTGAGCTTAATGTGCTGCACTCACAGGTGTATGGCGGCGACACACCGCAGGAGCCTGATCGTCCTGCCCCAGCCAGTTTAGGCGCCAATTTGCTACAAACCGATGAGGGCGTGCAAATTGCCAGCATTTACCAGTACGACAACGAAGTGCCAGCCAAAGCCTCACCGTTGTTAAAACCCGGTACTAACGCCAAAGAAGGTGACATTATTACCAGCATTAATGCGCGCCCGATTAACACACTGGCTGAATTGAATCAGGCATTGCTTAATCAGGCAGACCGTCAGGTACTGTTGGGTCTGAGTCGCAATGGCGAAGCACTGCAAACCATTGTGTACCCGGTAAGTAATCGCACCGATGCCCGCCTGCGCTATCAGGACTGGACAACCCGTAACCGTCAGAAAGTAGAACAGGCCGACCAGGATATTGGCTACCTGCACTTGTATGCCATGGGCAGCAATGATGTGTCGGATTTCGCTCGCGAGTTCTACGCCGCCTACAAAAAAGACGGCCTGATCATTGATGTACGCCGTAATCGGGGCGGCAATATCGATAGCTGGATTTTAGAGAAGCTGCTGCGCAAAGTGTGGATGTTCTGGACCAGTGGTAACCGCGAACCTAATACCAACATGCAACAGACTTTCCGTGGTCACCTGGTGGTGCTGGCCGATCAGTACACTTACTCCGACGGTGAAACCTTCACCGCAGGTGTAAAAGCCATGGATTTAGGCCCGGTGATCGGTAAACAAACCGCTGGTGCCGGCATCTGGTTGCGCGGCCGTAACCGCCTGGCCGATAACGGCATGGCGCGGGTAGCGGAACTACCTGTATTCGCCGAGGATGGCCGCTGGATCACTGAAGGACTGGGGATTGCCCCGGACATTGAAGTAGACAACCTGCCTTATGCCACTTTTATGGGTGAAGATGCGCAGCTGGATGCCGCGATTGAGTATCTGCAGCAGCGTATCGAGCAGCGCCCGGTTAAACCACTAACTCCCAAGGCCTACCCTGGCGTTACTGAACCTGCGGATGACATTGAGCCGTAACTAACCTTGCGCTGCCCTGTTAACCAGGGCAGCGTTTTTCTTTCCTACGAAGTAATTGCCGCCACCACTTTATGCAAAGTGAGCTCTGCAGAGAGTAAATCTACCTGCGCCTCAATGGCTTTTAATTTTGCCTTTAGCACACCCGACTCCCGGGCATTCAGCTTAAACATATCACTGTCACCGGCATCAAACCGTTTGCGCTCAAGCTGCGATAAGGTTACCGCCAGCTCGGCATTTTGCTGTTGCAGGTCCAATACTTCGTGAGCCTGCTGCCAGTAGGCATAGGCTTGTTCAAACTGCTGATTAAGCTGGTCCCGGGCCAGAGTGACCTCATATTCCAGCACCTTAAGTTTAGAGCGCATGGTCGCCTGTTCAGCTTTGGCTTTGCGGTTGCCCAAGGTATACGAGAACGTAAGGCCAATTTTACCTTCGGTTTCGGCCAGTGATGTAGGGCCGCTGCCCATATCTTTAGCCACCAGCGCCTTTACATCGAGCTTGGGCAACAACTGGTTTTCTGCCAGTCGAAACTTATTCTGCGTTACGCTCTGCTCCGTGCGCAGTACCGCTAACGCCGGATGTTGCATGATGGCATTACGTAGCCGGGCGGCCTGCGATGGCGTGATATTAAATGGCCAGTCAATATCGGCTGGCAGCGCCGCATCGCTGGCAATTACCTGTGACTCGCCCTCACTATTTCGCCAGTAGAATGCCAGCGCCTGTGCCGAGGCGCGCTGAGTCTGACGCAGTTGCGACAAAGCCAGCTTTTGCTCCAGAATACTGGCTTCAAATTCGGTGAGATCGACTTCGGCTAAATCGCCGCTTTTCAACCGGGTCGACAACCCCTCTCGACGGTATTTCAACGTACCGAGCAACTCCTCCACCGCGGCAATTTTGAGGCTTACTTCATACCACTTTAAATACTGGCTGAGGCCTTTATACAAAAAGTCATTCATGCTCAGGGCTAATTCAGCCTGATACTGCTCAATGGCCAAGGCGGCGTTACTCACCCCTACCCGGCGCTTGTCGATACTGCGGTTTTGCAACAGCGACAGGGCGACACCAATGCTGGCCTCGCCGCCTGATAAGGTATTGTACTGCTCTTCGTAAACCGGAAAGTCGCCGGTGGCAACGCGGTACTCACTGATAAGCTTAGCGTTCATATCACCCAGTGGTTTGACAAAGCGCTGAGCCGCGGCAGAGCCGTCGTAATAACCGGCTACCCGGCCACTGACATCCTGCTCAATGCGGCCGTCAAATTCACTCTGGGCGCTATCAAGGCCGTAAACCAACTGGTTATTTTTCTCCGTCAGCACATTCACATACGGGTGCAACTGCTGCATGTTGTCGATAAGCGAGGGAACGGTGGGCAACACCTGCTCCGCTTTGAGCGACGTAACCGCCCCACCAGTAAGCGAAAGCAGCGCCACCGCTAAAATGCGTTTAGTCATTGCCGCCTCCCTACCAGCCTGGTGCCGACGAACTGGCCTGCGTGGCCGGTTTCTGGGGCGGGAAGTTATTGAGCTGTCGCCACAACTCGTAACCCAGGCGCACTTCTTCGAGCAGGATCCAGGCTTTCACCCGGCTGCCTAAGCGGGCAATGTTTTCCTCTGGCCAGGGCATCTCGGACTCATCAGGCTTGATCCACACCTGAAATGCACCGGTGGCATCCGCCACAGGCTCAACATACGTGACTACACCACCAAAGGTCCCAATGGCAGTGCCCGGCCAACCGCTAAACTGAAACACCGGCCAGCCCTCAAACTGCAGGCGGGCTTTTGCGCCGGGCTTCACCAGCGGCGCATCCAACCCGCTAATGATTACACGTACCGTACGCTCGGCATTTTTCGGAATAAACTGCGCCAGCACATCTCCGGCTTTCACAAAGGTTGAGCCACCGCCGTTAAATAAACGCAGGATGGTGCCATCGACCGGCGCAGTTTTGGTCATGGTAGCCTGACGGGAAAGTACCATGGACACCTGATTAATGTCGGCCAGCGATGAAGCGGCCTTGGCTTTTAGCTCCTGCACTTTGATCAGGGCCGCTTCCACATCTTTACGGGACACCAGCCCCTGTTCCTGCAGCGCCTGCTGGCGTTGCAGGTTGCTCTCGGCATTGGCGACAGCGGTTTCGTTGGCCTGATGGGCCAACCGTGTGGCTGCTAACTGCGACTGCAGTTTTTCCAATCGCTGAGCATCCACATCAATGAGCGTAACAATGGGATCGCCGGCTCTGACCTGCATCCCCTCACGCACGTGCCAGGTTTGGATCTGACCATCAACCAACGCTGAAATCGCCTGCATGCGATCGACCGGGTCCAGCGAGTCTACCGCGCCCGAGCCATGTGCAGTTTGGATCCAGGGCGTAAAATACAGTCCGTCCGCCACAACCAGCACTAAAAAGGTAATCACCCAACACACCACCTTGTGCACACTGGGAATAATTTGCGCGGGTAAGGAGGTGATATTTTGCATAAAACGGTTTTCTGCTTTACTCATGACCTTCTCCCTTGTTGTCGGTTGCGCTGTCTTCCACGTATAACACGTCCTGCAAATTTAAGGTGGCATTAAACACGCCTTTAAGGGGCATATTGGTAAAGTATAAAACGGTGCAATCTAACCGGGCGATGCGTTCCAACAAGCGCTCTTTAATGCTTTGCGGAATGGCATCGAAATGCTGGTTGATCACCAGCACCTGTGGTTTGGAAAGAACCGCCGCGGCAAGTTTTAATAATAAAAACTCCAGCGGCTGTAAGGGGTCACCGAGTACTGAAATACGCGTTGCAATACCGTCATCCAGGTTATCAATCACTTCATCAAGGCCCACATATTCCAGAGCTTTGCGCACCTCTGCTACCGTAGCCTCAGGTGCGGCCAGGCGCAGGTATTCCTCGATGGTACACTCCACAATCAAGGAGCGGTCGAGCGTACTCACGGCTTGCCGTAGTTCGTACATGTCGTAGTCGAACAAACTGTAATCGCCGAGTAGAATCTCGCCCTTTGCCGGGCGTTCAAAACGCTTGAGGAAACCCACCAGTTGTTTTTGCACCCAGCTCTTGCGGGTAGTAATAAAGTACTTATGGCCCGCTTCCAGCGTGGCATCCAGGTAACAGCTGTCTTCAAAATGGCTCAGCGCCAGACGTTTAAACACCAGCTTGGATGAGGACGGAATGCGTGCGCCGTCATCGTGGGTTTCTTCCTGTGGGATAACCAGTGCAGAGCCTATTTTTTCTGCCGCACCATACAGCTCGTAATACAGTTTAAGGTACTGGCTGAACCGCGAGATCCCAAAAAACACCGCCGACATAATCAGCTCTGCGGCAACCAGCTGACCGATAGACAGTTGCCCCTGCACGACCAGAAAGCCGCCAAGGCCGAGCAAGGTGGCGCTGGCAAAGGCATACAGCAGCAGAAAAGACACCGCTTGCGAAAACGTAAAGGTAAAATGGCCCTTATGTTTGGCAATGTAGTTTTTAATAAAGCTTTCGGTATTGCGCCCGGCGTAATCCATATGGTCGGAGGATTTAAAAAACTCATGGGCAGCAGCCACATCGTTTAACCACTTCGCGGTATCGTATTTGGTTTGAGACAGCTCAATGGCAGTACGTTTTGCGCCCGGCCCCCATATTTTCCACACCAGATACATCACCAGCAGAATGATCATATTGAGTACAAACAGAAACGGGTGATAGAACGACACCAGGGTAAAACCCACAATAATTTGCAGCACTAGAGCGAACCCATCAACCATCAGTGACGGGATGTTTTTCTGCAATGTCATGATGTCGAAATAGCGGTGGGTAATCGACGTGTTACGTCGCCCTTCAAAAAAGCTGTGGGGCGCCATAATGGTTTTAAGCCCGAGCTGCGAGACCAGCCGGGTATACACACGGCGCTCATAGTACTCCATCACCCGCATACGCAGCGCACTGAAAATGCCCGATACAAAAAGCGTAGTAAACAGGATTGCTGCCAGAATCGTTACGGCACGGATAGAGCCTATGTTGGCAATACTATTGATGAGGGTTTGCACTGCAATCGGCACGGCCAGGGTGAGCAAACTGATTGCCACACCATACACCGCTGCCACACCAAAAAAGCCGCCTTCCGGCTTTAATAAGGAAACCAGGTATTTTTTGGTTTGTCGTAAATCGATGTTTTTTTCCATTTCTATATTTATCCAACTAAAGATAAGAATGCAATATCATTTACTAAAAGCAATAATAAACCGGCCACAAAAAAGAATAAAACTGTTATATTCTACTATAAACATCGAATTTTCCTTATTATGCATCAATTAAATTATCATCACCTTTACTACTTTTACCTTATCGCCCGTGAAGGCAGTATCGCCAGTGCCGCTAAACTGTTGCATGTTACACCGCAAACCGTTAGCGGTCAGCTTAGTACATTTGAAAAACAACTGGGCTATTCGTTGTTTGACCGGGTGAGCAAACGTCTCTACCTCAACAGTAAAGGCAAACTAGTTTACCAGCATGCCAGTGAAATATTTCAAAAAGGCGCCAGACTGGTTGAGTTGCTCCATGCCGATAATGAGACCATCGATCAGACTTTTGTTATAGGGATTACTGATGCCATCCCCAAGGTCCTGGCTTATGATTTTGTGCATTCCACCATGGTCCTGTCGAATAATGTACGCTTTATTTTCAGGGAAGGACCATTTGACTCGTTAATCAGTGACTTAGCGTTAAACCATATCGATCTGATAATCGCCGATCGTGGGGTGGCTCCCGGCACTCAGTTAAATGCCAGCAGCTATTTTTTGGGTGAATCTCACTTAAGTTTTTTTGCCAGCCATGCCCAGCTAAGTCTTCATCAGGACTTCCCACGTTCGCTCAACGGCGTGAGTTTACTGTTACCCGGCATTAAATCGGGTATTACACTTGGCCTTACAAGCTGGCTTGAAGCCAACCAGCTGCATCCCAGAATTGTGGCAGAGTTTGACGACAGCGCGCTGCTTAAAGTATTTGGCAGCGAGGGCTTTGGCGTATTTTGCGCGCCATCAGCAATTGCCGACCACGTGGCAGATTTTTACAACGTGGCATGCATTGGCGAAATTACCGATATTACCGAACGTTTTTATGCCATTACCGGCAAAAACCGTGCTCAGCACGTGTTGGTTAACCGTATCGTGGCGGAAGCAAAGGCCTTGCTGGGTTAGATTCAGCACAAACTGATTTAAAATTAGCGATGGGCAGCAACTAAGAATACGCGCCAGGCAGAATTAACGTATACTGTTAACCAGTGACGTGGCACTTACCGCCACCTATTTAGGGTCTGGCTGCCTTACTGGCTCGTCCTGCTGCATGCGACACGCAAATGCCCCCTGGCGCGACAGACCTTCGACAACTTATAAGTCCCAATCAATATGAACCACAATGATGTTTTGCGCAGAGTGCGCTTCGCCCTGCGAATAGACGATACGGCTGCCATTAATATTTTTAAGTTAGCTGGCTATAAAATGGATATTGAGTATCTGAAAGCCAACATGCGAAAAGTAGAAGAACCCGGTTATCTGCCCTGCCGGGACAGCGTGATGGCGATGTTTCTGGATGGTCTGATCATTAAAATGCGCGGAGCCCAGTCTGATACACCGCCACCGCAATTGGCCAAGGGGGAGTTTTTAAGCAATAACGAAATTCTGCGCAAACTACGAATCGCCCTGTCGTTTCGTGACGACGATATGCTGGAAGTGATGAAGCTCGGCAATTTCAATATGAGTAAGGGTGAAATGTCGGCGTTTTTCCGTAAGCCCGACCATCGTAATTTTAAACCCTGCGGCGATCAGGTTCTGCGGTATTTTCTGCTCGGTCTGGCCCGAAAATTAAGACCCGATGTCGCTTCACCGGTAACCGACAATGGTGCACCGGTTAACTCCCCAGCGATCAAAAAATCGCTGAAAAAGAAAGTAAAGCCTAAGCGACCGGGAGCGACTAGCAAGCCAGATGAAAAACGGACTAAGTCAGGTGGCCGCATCTCTGTTTGGCATAAGTCGGATGATAGTAAGAAAACCAAACGCCCGGCAAAACGCCGCGAGCAGGATTAGTAGCCACCACTTAACTGATAACCAGAAACTGTAATGCCATTTACACCTGTACACATGGGCCCGGGCCTGCTGATTAAAGCACTACTGCAAGGTAGCTTTAGTTTGATGGTATTTGGCTGGACGCAAATTGTGATGGACGTGCAGCCGCTGTGGGTGATGATTGTGGGCCACGGCCACGTGCACGGTTTTTCTCACACCATACCCGGTAGTTCACTGATTGCTATATTTGCCGCATTAACCGGCAAATATTTATCCGAGTTTGGTCTGAAAATAATTGGAATCGCCAAGCCCTCGCAGCCCATAGTTATTGCCTGGTGGGTGGCTTTTCTGAGCGCCTTTATTGGCAGTTACAGCCACGTAGGACTGGATGCCATCATGCATGGGGATGTCCAACCCGCGTTTCCACTAACGCTAGCTAACCCATTACTGGCAATAATATCAGTGAGTACTCTGCACAAACTCTGCCTCTACAGTGGTATGCTTGGGGCGGTGTTATTTTATGTAGTGCACTGGCACACCCGCAAAAAGCATTATTAACCCAGTTGGAGAAAGCAACGATATGGAGCTCAATCAGGTCACCCTGCCTGTGCAGGACATGTCACAAGCGGTACAGTTTTACTTAACCCTGGGCTTTACCCAGATTGTAGATACGCCTCACTACGCGCGCTTTATTTGCCCTGATGGCGATACCACCTTCTCACTGTCGCTGGAAGATGCCGGGATAACCAATCCTACGGTGATTTATTTTGAACATGAAGCGCTTGACGAGCTCTACGAGGAGTTACTTGAAAAGGGTATCGTTTTTGAGCAACCGCCCACAGAGCAACGTTATCTGTGGAAAGAGGCCATTTTGCACGATCCTTCTGGCAACAAAATTAAGTTGTATTGGGCCGGTGACAATCGGCTGAACCCGCCCTGGAAGGTCAACATCAAAGCCTGATAGCTTAAAAAGGCTTATGGTCCCAGCTACTGCCATTATGCAAAGTAAATAGAGTAGAATTCGCAATACCGGACAGTCATTATCCGATTTATTGATTGCCAATCTCAGCACGCAGTTTCATCCGGATATAGAGCAGTAAAACGCAAAGAGAGGACAATCATTGCGCTTTACTGTGTTTACTTTAATTATTTACCACATTCATTTTTTGGAAATGATAGCTTTATAATCAAAAAGATCAGCACTGAAACAAATGGAAAGAGCAGAAAAACAATTCCCCATACGACCATTTCGGCCTTTGAATAAAACTTATTTCTGAACAGGTAGATTGGCAATAGACTCAAGACAGATAATAAAATTATAAATGCTATTATTAACGCTAATAAATGATTATTTCCCATACCAGCCTCTTATTGAATTGTACAACGATAAGTCGCTGAACGCTTTATCGTTCCATCTGGTTCTACGGTTTCTTCGACATGTGTCACATTACACACAATATTGGAATTACCAAATCCACCAAGCGCGCCACCGCCGGTACTTGTATATCCATAATTGCTTAAATAATCGTACAAAGGGAGAGCTTCGTCCTCAGTCAGCGTTACCACTAATGGACCAAAATTATCTGAAGAATCGTCCGGTATTTTTAAAAGCGTACCGTCTTCCATAATAAGAAAAGCGCTATCTGGAAGGTATTTTAAATCTAAATTAGAAATGTCATTTAGAGTAACTTGCTCAATGTTCTCCAGTTTGAAAGTCATTACTATATTGTCAGCAAAAGTCACATTGATAGAGCTAATAACACTAAAATCAATAGATTTAAAAATAGCTCCAAGCACGTCCAAATCGCGAACTGCGGCGTTAACCAATATATACCAAGTGTTATTGATATCACTAGCAACCTGACTTTGTAGTTGCGGACTTAAAAGAACATCATACCCATTCAAAGAGCTTTCAAATGGCGAACTAAAAAAATCCTTCGTAGTACTTGAAAATTCATACCAAGCACTACCTACCTCTCCGGGCACCATATGCGATACATCTAGTGTCATATATGGAGAATTTGTTAACAAATCCATCCGATTATAAACATCATGACTACTAGCCATACCGGTAGCAATATCAAACGAATATACCGTTACTGGTATGTTATCATCTGGGTCAAACATGGGATCGGGAAAACCAATCTCCAGGGCTTTTTCATAAAGTTCCTGCCTTAAAGTGGACTCAGAACAACCATGGCAATATATTGAGTTTGTCGATGAGATACTTTGGCTTGCTTGCGCAATAGCAATCTGAGCAGAACAGAACAGAACAATTAATAATACAATTTTTGACATAAATATATCCTTATATAAGTTTAAAATGCATCGTCCTCATATCGAAGGCTATTAAAATAGAGTCAAAAGTGCAACGTTTTCGAAATAGAGAATAGTGGATAGTGGAGAATAGTGGACAGTCACGACCTGTCTTTTTGCGCAAGTAGGTGGTTATGCCGTTTCTCTGTGGTCTTGATAATACAAAGCCTCGCGAGGCGAGGCTTGCACCCGGGTTCTCATCCAATCTCTATCGGACATAAAAAAACCGGCAAAAGCCGGTTTCTTTATATCTGGCGGAGAGAGAGGGATTCGAACCCTCGATACGCTATAAACGTATACACACTTTCCAGGCGTGCGCCTTCAGCCACTCAGCCATCTCTCCAAATTGTATCTTCGAAGCACATCAACATTAACACACCCCTGAGAACCTCACCCAGTCTCGACGTCCTGTCGAGCCGTTGTGCTTCTAAAAGCGTGACGTTAAGTCACCCTTTTTTGTCTTCGACAACCGAATGCTCACCCACTCAGCCATCTCTGAAAAATTGTTTTTATCGCATCGCTGCGAATAAGTGCGCGTATAGTAGGTAAAGCCGCGCTTCGAATCAAGAACTACCCTTAAAAAATCAGCCAACTGCTGATTAATTAGGCACTATGCGCTTTTCTTCGCTTTTAACTGTGCAGAAAAGTCCAGCATTCTGTTCAGAGGAATGAGGGCTCTCTCACGCAGGGCGTCATCAACAAAGATTTCGTGAGCACTGGTGTCATCGGTAGAAAGCGACTCATAGATAGCCTCAAGGCCATTCATAGCCATCCACGGGCAGTGTGCGCAGCTTTTACACGTTGCGCCATTACCAGCCGTAGGGGCTTCTATGAACTGCTTCTCAGGCATCAACTGCTGCATTTTATAAAAAATGCCTTTGTCGGTAGCAACGATAAAGGTTTGGTTAGGCATATCCTGTGCAGCCTGAATAAGCTGACTGGTAGATCCCACGGCATCGGCCATTTCAACCACGCTGGCTGGCGATTCGGGATGAACCAGTACTGCCGCTTCAGGATACAGTGCTTTCATGTCCTGGAGCGCTTGCGAGGAGAATTCGTCATGAACGATACACTCGCCCTGCCACATTAGCATGTCAGCACCGGTTTTCTTGGCAATGTAAGAACCTAAGTGACGATCCGGGCCCCAGATAATAGGTTTGCCCAAGCTGTCTAAGTGCTCGACGATTTCAAGCGCGATGCTGGAAGTAACCACCCAATCGGCGCGAGCTTTAACGGCCGCTGAAGTATTAGCATAAACCACTACAGTGTGATCAGGATGTGCATCACAGAATGCTGAGAACTCTTCGATGGGACAACCTAAGTCAAGCGAACAGGTTGCTTCCATCGTGGGCATGAGAACGCGCTTCTCAGGGCTCAGGATTTTGGCTGTTTCGCCCATAAATTTCACGCCGGCAACCAACAGCGTCTGCTCGGCGGCATCACGACCAAAACGGGCCATTTCCAGTGAGTCTGCAACGCAACCGCCGGTCTCTTCCGCCAGCGCCTGAATTTCAGGGTCGGTATAGTAGTGCGCGACCATGGTTGCATTTTTTTCTTTCAGCAACGCTTTGATCTTATCTTTAAGCTGCGCCTTACGGGCGTCAGACAGCACGGCAGGCTTTGCCGGAAACGGATAATCAATCTGGTCGATACGATACGCTATTGTCATGGCTACTAAATACCTAACCTGGTTATGGCTCAACGGGCGGCGATTATACACGAGTGTCATAAAAATTTCATACACCCGGGCGCTTGTTTATTAAATAATCAGAATAATGTTTACGGTTTGCCTCTCTTTGTAGATGTGGGGCTGGTAATGCTTCTTTCAAGCAGCAGATCTGGAGCGTAGACAGCACTCCTCAAGCTTTGCCCTACTTCGAGCTGATAAGAGGAATAGTTTAGTGTCGAACAGCTTCGCTGGTTCGCATCCTGCGCGGGCATG
Organism: Alteromonadaceae bacterium UBA2620; assembly: GCA_002339125.1. Classification (GTDB taxonomy): domain Bacteria; phylum Pseudomonadota; class Gammaproteobacteria; order Enterobacterales; family Alteromonadaceae; genus Alteromonas. The sequence goes on along the minus strand of DDJQ01000094.1, from coordinate 733 downwards.
TATGGTTTGTTCATACAGTGATAGGGTTATTGCTATTGAGAAAGATGGTGGGTCGTGCTGGATTCGAACCAGCGACCAATTGATTAAAAGTCAACTGCTCTACCAACTGAGCTA
>DDJQ01000094.1:0-220 GCA_002339125.1 Alteromonadaceae bacterium UBA2620 | reverse complement strand
TCTACCAACTGAGCTAACGACCCTTCGATTTATCGCGTCACCTTGTCTTGGCGACGGGCGCATATATTACTCATTTCCGGCGGAGGTGCAACCTTAAAAAACGATTTATTTGCACTTTTGTGGCAAAAACCGTTTAACCGCTTAAAAACAAATCAATTCGGATGGTAATCGAACTGAATGATCCTCAGATCGAGTGGGAGGCGGGATTACTCCCGCCGTC
>DDJQ01000115.1 GCA_002339125.1 Alteromonadaceae bacterium UBA2620 | reverse complement strand
AGAGCCAGACAGGATGCTACCGTAGCCATCCTCAGCAGCCTCACCAAGTTCCGCGGCACCACTTGCCGCGGTAGCAGAGAATGTGGAGTTACCAATCTGTTTTAGACCGCTATTATTTGTGAAATTAGCAATAATAATTTTACCAAGTGTCACATTGGAGCCGTTAGAGTAGCCAGCTTTCACACTGCCATAGTTATCAATCTCAAGGTTTGTCAATCGACCCGCCGCAAAGCCGTCTTGGCTGGCACTTTGAGCCGAAAAGGGTTGAGCAAAATTGGTAGCTTCAGAGTAATCTACTGTGATATCACCACCAGTCTGCCCTTTGTAGCTTACCTTTGTTATTGGGCTAGTCAGTTCGCCCAATTGGTTAAAAGTAAGTTCGCCATCATCCAAATATAGAGGGAAGAAATCTTCCACAATATTATCTGCAAATTCATCTGTGCGGGCTGTTATTTCACCAGATGGTGATACAAAAAGCGGCCTCCCAAATTCATCTGTAGCTTGCTTAGGTGTCTTGACTTGCGCCGTCTCGCCAATTCCCAGTGGGACATCTGTGAGACCAAATCGCACGTCACCAGAAACTTTAAATGTTGAGGCACTCGTGGCGGTTCCCGAACTAAACACAAAGTTGTTGTTCTCGCTATTATATGAAACATCAACCCCACCAATTGGCATTCCACTTGTCGGATGCACCATTTGATTTATCCGGCTCTCAAGCCCCGCTGCCATAGTCGTGCCGGTATAATTTGATTCAGGTAACGTAATTAATGCACTCACCCCATCAACCACAACCGTGAACTTATTCTCATTAGCGACCGATGTCAGCGTGAACGCACCAGTCATATCAACGAGGGCTTCAAACCCTGTAGCTATCGCAGGCTTGGAGGCAAGTCCCGTTGGATTTGTGTAGCCAAGCTCACCTGCCATAGGAAATCCCATGATTTGATTTATTCCATTACCAATATTATGGACCCCATATTCAGCCCTATCAACGGCATCTCTGGCGCCTTCTTCTGTAATCTTGTAACGACCAACACTCACGTCAGAAGCTGATTGGTTCGCCGTCACCCCGACGGCGCTATTTTCGCCAAGTTGTTCACCAGTCTTCCCACTCTTAATATCAAACTTATTGTTCACTGTGTCAAAATGTACTTCCATTCCGTACCGTTTGTTTTGAACGCGCACATCCGGTCCATTATTGACAAATGGGCTTCCAAGAAATTTGTCATCACTTGCAAGACTAATATCCGTATTGTTGCCAAATGCTGGTATCCCCAGATCACTTTGACCCGCATCCAGTTTTTTGGTGTATGCCGTGAAAGAACTCATGCCAGTGCCCGTACCAAGGCCCAATTTCGAATTATCACCGTCAAAAGTTAGACGTTGTTCTTTTTCGTCGTAACCAATTTTAATGGCTGGTTCGCGATCATCAACCCAGTTTGTGGTTGTCACGCCCTTGTTAGTGGTTGCGTCACCTGCAACTCTAAACCCATAAGCTGATAAACTGTCCCCGGAGGCAGAAAGACCAGCCGCTGCGCCTTCATGTGTAACAACAAGTAAGGAACCAGCGTTAACTGTTGTAGTGTGAACTTGCTTTCTAGTTGCAGACGCACCTGTCTCTTGAAGAACAATTCTGTCTGTATAAGTTGCTGATTTAACACCTTCGACTAGACCCTCACTGCTTTCAAAGTAAGCCGCTACATCGTCTGATGGCCTTAACAAGACAGAAATTTTACTCTCTTTATCGGCAATATTGTTAGCTATATTCCCTGAAGGAAATGCTGCACCTTCTAAATCAAAATCTAGGGTAATCCTCATGTAGGTGTTACGCGCTGCAGGGAAAGAAATCGATTTAATAGCGATCTCTTCCGTTCCAAGTTGGTCAGTCACTTTGGTGTTATGTCTGTCGCCTGTTTGCGTACCAGGGTCAAAGTCACCTCGGCCTTCGAATTGAAATAATCTAACAGACTGTAAATCACTCGCGGTAAGGCCAGTCATTGCTCTTGAGCCAGTGTTTGCAGAGTCATCAATCAGAACTTCAATAAACGGAAAACCATTAGCATCCACGCCTATGGTGCTTCCATCGTTGGAGTGAGAGGCTGTACTCATAAAATCGTAAGCCTCTATTGTGGGTTTGTTAACTTCACCGTGTTTAGCAACCGTGTGGGCAGTATTACCAGAAAGAGCGTTTGAATACCCTATGAACCGATTTATGTCAGTAGCAGCGACACCGTGGCCACCAGTGGCGCTTCCCCCTTTGTGCTGCACCGTTATAATATCTTGGCCCGGAGGTGGGAGCGAGTCCCATTGGGTTACAGCCGCGGCTGAGGCGTTAATAGTCGTAGCTTGGGTAACAGCGAGCCCAATAGTCTTCTTGAACAACTTTCCATCGGTCTGTAAAGCCGTGACAGCAATTGCATTAGCCCCCTCAGCGGCACCACCTTGAATATATGTGTTCATTGCAGAATTCATCTTGACCTGAGCATGTTGCAGGAACGTATCCATAACCATGCCTTTCTTAGCGTCGGCACCAGAAATAACATAGGAGTCATCATGCAAGTCCACTACAATAGGGGTTGCAAGGCCTGACGATAAACCATCACCGGTTGATTTCTTTAGATCCAGCGAGAAAAAGCTGTCCTCACCATCTGTCAATTGGATCTTTTTATCGTCCCCAAATGCATTCCTGGCAGCCACCTCCACCGCTTCTGCTAGTTGAGTGCCGTTGTAAGTTCCAGGGGGAATGTCAATCGAAACTGGGCCACTTTTGTCAAAATCTAGGATTAAGAAGTCTTTACCCCAGAAGGTACCTTTGACTGGGCTCGAAACATCCTGCAATTTCTGGTATTCCATGGTGGATTTAAACTCAAGCGGGTCAGTTGTGACTTTTATTGACCGGCCGTCGCCTAAAAACGCGTCAAGACCAAGGCCCGTAAGTTTTGCAGGGGTAGACACCACAGCGACGCCAAGATCATCGGCCTTATAAAGCGGAAATCCCTTTCCCTCTAGAATGTAAGCCGGGTCTTGAGGTATCGTGGTCTGCTGTCCAAATTTATCAATAAACAGAGACGCTTGTTGCGGATCCACTGCTCGCGTTAAATTAGGCTTAATTTCCACACCATCAACAAAAACTTTTGTATCATACTTAAAGTTAGGCTCTGAATCAGTAGCCTGCTGCGTCTTTAGGTAATAAACGGTTGCCGATTGTGGATTTCCTGCACTATCGAAGATTGTGACCGCTGATGTTGACGAATACGTCTCCGGGTCGGTTGTACTAAAAATATTATCCGCGGCTAGAACCTTATCTCTTGACGAAAGATTTACGCCCATCGAAATATTCTCTGTCCTCTTAGGCTCACCGAACTCTGATTTTAATTCTAATTTAGTTGCACCAGCCAGCGTCTTGTCCGCTACTGATCCATCGCTGTCCACTGGGTAGCCTAACAGAAATTGTCCGTTGCTATCTACAATGAAGCCACTGTCATCCACATTGAATGAACCGTTTCGCGTATAAACTGTTTGAGCAGCAACACCGCCAGCCTCCATCGCAAAAAAACCTTGCCCCGAGATGGCCATGTCAAGAGTATTTGCCGATGTGGTAATATTACCCTGACCGAACTGCTGAACAATGCCCTTGGACGCCGTACCTTGCCCCACGGTCTGCGCCTGCATCGGGGTTGATCCGAAGATGTCTCCAAATTCAGCTCGGCTCTTCTTAAATCCGTTTGATCCAACATTCGCAATATTATTCGAAGTTGTCGAAATATCGGTTTGAGCGCCCTTAAGGCCAGTTAGTGCAGTAAAAAAGGACATTTAGTCACTCCTCGTAAAAACTTTTTCATTCAACTTCTGACTGCAAAAAACATGCCAGA
>DDJQ01000098.1 GCA_002339125.1 Alteromonadaceae bacterium UBA2620 | reverse complement strand
GAGCCATGGATGGCGAGCTGGATGCCCGCTACAGGGACGTATCACTAAAGGATGCTCTTCGAAGAGTATTAATGGATATGACCCTCGATGGTTGGGTCTTCATCAGAGTAGCACGCCAGTGCCTTTCTAAGATAAAGGGCTATCCCTATGAAGTTGATAGTAAGCGTCCGGTAATCCCCACATTTAAATAATGAAATAGCTACGGCATGGTGTCCTTTTCAAAAGGAGTACATCATGCGACACCCTCAACGAAGCCGGCAAGAATGGCGACAATTATTCACACAGCAACAACAGAGTGGCCTGTCGGCCGTCGAATTCTGCCGACAACACCATATCAATATCCAAACCTTTTATGCCCGGCGCAGTGATATACGTTTGCAACAAACTCAAAGCAAGTTTGTTCAAGTGAAACACGAAGTCACCACGGTTGAATCCCAGGAGTTTACTGCGACTGAACAGATAACGCTGGATTATGGCGTGGGACAACTCAGTTTACCCATTACCGTACAACCGCATTGGTTAGCGGCGTTGATGAAGGCGCTTCGCGAATGAGGATGTTCGTAGAGCCTTCTGACATTTATCTTTATCTGGATAATGTCGACTTCCGAAAATCCATCAACGGCCTGATTGTCGTGGTGGAACAGCAAATGGAATTAAATCCGTTCCGGGATGCGCTGTTTGTCTTCTGTAATAAAAAGCGGGATAAACTGAAGGTGCTGTACTGGGATAAAACCGGCTTTGCCCTGTGGTATAAACGCCTGGAGAAGCATCGCTTCAAATGGCCTTCAGACTCTGAATTACAGCACATGCACCTAAGTGAGCAACAGTTGCAGTGGTTGTTGTCAGGCTTTGATGTGATAGGACACTCGCCGTTGAATTACACAGCTTCCGGCTTATAACCTGTGATCATAACCAGCGATTATCGATCACGAAATAGTCTTAATAATGTCGGGTAATCAGTAGGTTATTGCATGATAATAACGTCATGAATATTGATATCGAGAATTTACCAGACGACCCGGCGACATTGAAAAAAATGTTGTCGCAGGTGATGGCGCGTTATCAATATCTCGAAGAGCAGTTCCGCATCGCACAGCAAAAACAGTTTGGTAAAAGCGCCGAAGGCCATCCAGGTCAAGGTGAACTCTTTAATGAGGCGGAAGAGCTGGCTGCTGAGGATACGCAGGCAGAGCAGGAAACCATCAGTTACACACGCAATAAGCCGAAGCGCAAACCGTTGCCTGAGGACTTGCCGCGTGAAGTCATCATTCACGATATCCCTGATGAAGAAAAAGTCTGTGACTGCTGCACCAGTGAACTACACTGCATCGGTGAAGATAAGTCTGAGAAGTTACAGTTTATCCCTGCTCAGGTGAAAGTGATTGAGCATGTACGGCCGAAGTATGCGTGCCGCACCTGCGAAAAAGATGGCATCAGCAACACGGTCAAACAAGCGCCGGTACCACGCAGTGTTATACCCAAAGGTTACGCAACGCCGAGCCTGTTAAGTCAGATAATCACCAGTAAATACCAATATGGCCTGCCATTGTACCGGCAGGAAGCCATGTTCAAACAACACGGTATCGAACTTAGCCGTAAAACCATGGCAGACTGGATAATCCGCTGTGCTGAATTATTTAAACCACTCTATGACCAGCTTCATCAATATCTGCTACAACAACCGGTTATCCAGGCGGATGAAACCACATTGAAGGTGGTCGATGCGGATAAATCGACAAGCTATATGTGGTTGTATGCCACGGGGGCAGATTCGCCAGAAGGAAAGATACCGGATACGGCTATCCCGAACATCGTGCTGTACGACTACCACAATAGTCGGGCCGGGCAATGTGCCGTGGACTTCCTTGGCGGTTACAAAGGTTATTTGCAAGTGGATGGCTATCAGGGCTACGAACAAACACAGGCTACCTTAGTGGGGTGCTGGGCCCATGCGAGACGCAAGTTTATGGAGGCGAAAAAAGGCGCAGGCAGTAAAGGCAGTGGCAAAGCCGACTGGGCGCTGAACCACATCCAAAAGCTCTACCGGATAGAAACGCAGCTAAAAGATAGCTCATCAGAAAAACGCTATGCCATACGACAGGAAAAGAGTCTGCCGTTACTGAACCAACTGCATACCTGGCTAACCAAATCCGTTCAACAAGTGCTGCCGAAAACCAAACTGGGGGAAGCGATACAGTATTGCCTGAACCAATGGCACAAACTGGAACGTTACACATTAAATGGTCAGCTTAGCATTGATAACAACCGTGCAGAGCGAGCCATCAAGCCGTTCGTCATCGGCAGGAAAAACTGGCTGTTCAGCCAGACTGCTACCGGCGCAAACGCCAGTGCTATCCTCTACGCCATCATCGAAACAGCAAAGGCTAACGACCTCAACGTCTTTGAGTATGTCATGGACTGCCTGGAGCAGCTCAGCAAACCCGAAACCGATATCGAGCAGCTACTGCCATGGGAGTTAGCTAAGCGCTAGGTGGAATTGCCGGACGCTTACAGTTGATAGCGGTGATGACACTTT
>DDJQ01000155.1 GCA_002339125.1 Alteromonadaceae bacterium UBA2620 | reverse complement strand
TCAGGCGCTGGCTGATACGGCACGACACCTGTATGGTGCGCAGCAGGGTGTCCAGCAACTCTGGCAGGTTACACGAGATACCCTGGAAAGGTTAGATCAACGCGACAAGCTGAGCTATTTCAATGCAAAAAAGTTCCTGTCGTTTCAGATAGCCAAAGTACTCGATACTCTGCAAAACCCCTTTCGGCAAACCTGGCAGAGTCTGAATAAATCCGCGCCGCAACACTACCCGATTTTTGACAATGTGCCGGCGCTGTTCTCGGCGACACCTGCGGTAGTGAAAACCGCAACATACGTATATGCCTGCACGGAGTGGATAGAAGACGCTTTTGAAGGTAAAGAATCAACGCATCAGATCTACAGTCGGTTAATGAATCCAACCAATATTTCACTGGCCAATGCCATTGTGGATCTGGAAGCAGGGGATCAGGCTGGTGCTTATCTGGCCTGGAACTTCAACTCCGGTATGGCGGCTATTGATGCGCTGTTATCAAATGTACTAAGCCACGGTGATATTCTGATTGTGTCGCGTAATGTGTATGGTGGCGTGTATCAGTTGCTCCATGATTTCTTCGCCCGCGAGAACCGCTTAAACGTAACGCTGGCCTGGTTCGACGGCTATTCGGCAGAGGAATTTGCCGATCATCTTGCCCACGTTCAACAGCAGTATGCCGATAAGCTGGCAGCCGGTAACCGTTTGCATGTGTACATTGAATCGCCCTGCAACCCTCATGGACTGGTACTGGATGTGCCGGGTATCTGCAAACTGGCCCATGCACAGCAACTGCTGGTCATGCTTGATTCCACGCTGGCTACGCCAGTGCTGCATAAGCCCCTGCAACATGCCGATAAACAATGCCGGCCGGACTATGTAGTGCACAGTTACACCAAAGATATTTGCGGTACCGGCACCACTACAGCAGGCGTGGTCATTGGCGAAAATCACCGTATGTTCCAACCCAAAGGCACCAGCTGTGAGGGCGTCGACTGGTCGCAAACCCTGTTCTGGGACGTGTATTATATTAAGGGCGCATTCCTTGATTCAGAGAAGGCCTTTGACGTGCTGACCGGCATGAAAACGCTGACTCAACGGATGCTAACCAAGGTGATTAATACTCAGGTATTTACCCATTTCCTCGACTCCCATCCGCACATTAAAGTAAACAGTCATGCCCTGAGTCACCATGAAAATGCTGGCCTGCGCGAACAGCAACACAGTCATGGCTGGCCTTGTGCTTTGTTTACCGCTGAGCTTGATCTGCCGGAACTCGACCGGGTGCAATTTGCGCGCTTCTTTGATTCGCTGGAACCTGCTTTCGGCCATCAGATAAGCATCGGTCAAACCAACACGCTAATTCTGTGCCCGGCGCTAACCTCTCATTCTGAAATGAGTCGGGCTGAACAGCAAAAGGCCGGCATTGCATTAACCACCATGCGTATTGCCATGGGCTGTGACTGTGTTAAATCACTCATCGCGCATTTTGTACTGGCGCTAAAGCAGGCTATCGATCCGATTCATCCCGGGTTTAGTGATAGCTTTATGGCGGCGGCTCGACTGGATGAATTACACCAGCGCGTGGCGGCAGAGGTCCACGCTCAATATTACGGCTCGCAACCGACACTGGTAGAAATGCTGAAGTAATTGAGCTAGAGAGTAAAACGGGGTATCTGCAGATACCCCATTGTTACTTAATTGCCAGGTTATACGAGGCTTTTATACGAGCTTTTCGGCCTGGTCGATACCAGTCCCTTCTTCGTAGTCTGAATAATCGCTGTAGCCCTCGCTACCACCACCGTACCAGTGACTCGGATCATCGAATGACTCAAGCGGATAATCATTAGCAAATCTGACCGGTAAATCAGGGTTAGTGATCCAGGGGCGGCCAAAGGCAATCATATCAGCGTCGCCGCTGCTGATACGTTGCTCGGCGGTGTCTTTATCGTAGCCACAGTTACCTATCAGTAATCCTTTATACACATGACGGAACTCCTGCAGGGTCATGGCTTCGCCGCGTTCATGAAAACCAAACGCCAGGCCGTCCATCACATGCAGATAGCCGATGCCCAATTGATTGAGCTTATCTGCCACAAACATATAGGTTTCTTTGTAGTCGTCGGCGCCCATATCGTTAAACACGCCGTTAGGGGACAAGCGCACGCCAACCTCTTCGGCAGGCCAGACTTCAAGAACCACCTGCATGACTTCGGCTAAGAAGCGGTAACGATTTTCCAGACTACCGCCATAGTCGTCGTCACGCTGATTACTGCGGCTATCCAGAAACTGATTAATCAGATAGCCATTCGCAGCGTGAACTTCAACGCCGTCAAAATCTGCTTCTTTGGCATTGATAGCAGCCTGACGATAGTCTTCCACAGTGCGCTTAATGTCTTCAACAGCCATGGGGCGCGGCACTTCAAAGGGCTTTTTGCCTTTTGGGGTATAAATACCATCGCCATCGTTAATGGCAACCGCCGATGCAGAAAAAGGCAGCTCGCCGTTATGGAAGTCGCTGTGCGAGGCCCGGCCGGTGTGCCACAGTTGTAACACCATTCGACCACCTGCAGCGTGTACTCTGTCGGTAATACTTTTCCACCCGGCCGTCATCTCGCTGGTATAGATACCCGGTGCGTCCACCCAGCCATTGCCCTCTGGTGAAATGCTGGTGGCCTCGCTGATCAGCAGGCCGCCTGAAGCGCGCTGTACATAGTAATCGCCCATAATTTTATTTGGGACTCGGTCCGGGCCGGCGCGGCCTCGGGTGAGTGGGGCAAGTACCATACGGTTTTTCAGCTCCTGGCCAGCAAATGTGACCGGGGATAATAAATGCGGTGCTGTCATCAAATCTCCTTGCGGTGTAGTAAATCTGGCGCTCATGCGCCAACTTCTTTGTTACGGAGCAAGGTGGTTTTTAGTTTATCCGAAGTAGGGCAGGGAGTTGCTGGTGACGTGATCGTAAATGAGGGTGGTTTCTACGTGGACCACCTCATCCCGGCCGGTTACCTGAGTAAAAATAAAGTCGCGCAGATGCAATGCATCGGGTACACACACATGGAGTAAAAAGTCGTTTTCACCGCCCATATGAAACACACTGAGCACTTCTTTTTGCCCGACCAGCTGCTGTTGAAACTGAGCAACGGCATCACGGTTATGTGAGGCCAGCCGGACCGCCACCATGGCCTGAATATGACCGCCCAGTAAGGTGAAATTAAAGTGGCTGCGGGCGCCTAAAATTATCCCCTCATTTTGCAAGCGTTTGATGCGTTCAAGGCAGGAAGACGGCGCCAGTTCCACATGGCTGGCAATGGCTTTATTGGTAATGCAGGGGTCTTTAAAGATACAGGCCAGTATGGCTATATCGGTTTCATCAAGTTTACGCATTATCCGTTTTCCCTTAGGATTCAGGTCGGTTTATTAATCAGCCAGTGTCAGGCTACCGAGCACCACCGCCCGCGATGCACCGGTGACATTTGGCACATTACCCGGCACCCGGTGTAAATAGGCCCACGCCAGCCAGGCAAAGGCAACGCCCTCAACCCACTGCGGGTGCAATGCCAGGCTATCCGTGGCTTTAACTGTACAGTCCGGGAGTAGCTGGCCTAACTTTGCCATTAACGGACCGTTAAACGCACCGCCACCGCACACATAACACTGCTTTACCTTTTCCAGTGCACGTATTGCATTGGCAATGGTAGTAGCCGTAAGGGCCAGCAGGGTGGCCTGAACATCTTCGGGGGCGATACTGGTACCCAGAGCGTGCAGGTGATGGCGTAGCCAGACCAGATTAAAATATTCCCGGCCGGTACTTTTTGGCCCGGTACCCGAGAAATATGAGTCGGCGAGCAGGCTATTCAATAATGGCTGGTTAACTGTGCCGCTGGCAGCCCAGTGACCGTCGCGGTCGAAGGGTTGATTAAGGTGCTGTAAACACCAGGCGTCCATCAGCGTATTGCCTGGCCCGGTATCAAAGCCGCGGGTCGCTCCGGCATCGACGCCCTCGAGCACGGTAATATTGGCAAAGCCGCCGATATTTACGATTGCACGATGTTCGCCGGCTTCGGCAAACCTGGCTGCGTGAAAGGCTGGTACTAATGGCGCGCCCTGGCCACCATAGGCAATGTCTTTACGGCGAAAATCGGCGACCACATCAATGCCTGTTAGAGTGCTAATAGTATTAGGATCGCCGATTTGCAGGGTAAAGCCGTTGTCATCCTGGCGGCCGGGAGGGCCATCGGGATAGTGACGAACGGTCTGACCATGAGAGCCAATAGCGCGGATGTCCGCCGGTGATAAGTGCTGTTCTGCCAGTAATTTGTTTACCGCCTCAGCAAATACCCGGCCTACAGCGCGATCGGCCTGGCCAAGGTGATTGATTTCGTTGGGACTAACAGTGCAAAGCTGATGCAGTAGTTCGAGAAGTTCAGCTGGGTAAGGTATTGAAACTGCGGCTATTGGCGCGATGGAAGTATCGGTAATATCAGTCAGGATGGCGTCCACACCATCCATACTGGTTCCCGACATCACGCCAATATAGTAGGCCATAGGTTTATTGCATGGCCAGCATTATACGGCGTGAAGTGCCGAGTTGAGCGAGACGTTGCTCGGCGATTTGCATAAAGGCATCGCGCTGTTTCGGGTCGATAGGCAGCGCCTTGGGTAAATCCACTGTTCGCGGATTGCGATGCACACCATCGACTAAAAACTCGTAATGTACGTGGGGGCCTGATGCCAGCCCGGTACTACCAAGATAACCTATGGTTTGACCCTGTTTTACAATGTCACCTTTCTTCACTGCTTTCTTTTTAAAATGCAGGTATTTGGTGGTGTATTTTTCACCGTGCTGAATAAATACATAATTACCATTGTATTTGTTGTAACTGGCTTCAATCACCTTACCATCGCCGGCTGCCATCACCGGCGTGCCTACGGCTGCAACATAGTCGGTACCGCGATGCGCTTTCCAGCGCTTTTGAACCGGGTGAAAACGTGCCTTGCTAAAGTTGGAGCTAACGTACTTAAAGTTGATAGGCGCGCGCAGGAAGCTCTTGCGCATACTGCGGCCTTCAGGAGTGTAGTAGTTGCCGTCTGCGTGCTGAATGGCGGCGAATTTTTCACCCTGGTTAACAAATTCGGCGGCAACAATATCGCCATAGCCGACAAACTCGCCGTCAATATAGCGTTCTTCATACACTACATTAAACGTATCGCCGCCACGGATTTCCATAGCAAAGTCGATATCCCAGCCAAATATACCGGCCAGGTGCATAATCTGGTTATCTGTAAGGCCAGCGGCCACACCAGCGTTCCAAAAGCTTGAGGTGATCTCACCCTGGGCAAAATTGTGACGCACTTCTACCGGTTTACTGTCGATGTGAGATAGCAGTTCGCCGCTGTCTTCCTGAGGTTCGATATACAGGGTATCGGTAGGCGACAGGGCATAACGTAAACCGGCAAACTGATTATCAATCACGTTGAGATCCAGCTTGTCGCCGGGGAGCAGGGTTACCAGGGTTTTTGCCTGTTCACCTGCATGGCTGACTGCGTAGGTATCTTTAGGGCTTAATCCGGCGCGCTTGAATATTTTGGCCAGCGTATCGCCGCTTTTCACCGTGTAGGTTTGCCACTGAGGTTCGTCATCCTGCTCAATGAGCACATCGGATTGCGTTAACGTCATCGATAGAGGATAACGCTTGCCGGTTTCCAGAATCAGCGACTCGGTATGGCGCGACGCTTCCACCTTTTCTGATGGCAGTAAAATGAGTAATCCAACAAATGCACTGGCTGTCACCAGACCAATACGGTGCGGCCGCGGCATTTGATTAAATAAATCAGTGAGTAATTGAGGTCTAAATATCTTTCTCATAACAGCCTGAGAATAGCGGTTTCGGCCCTGAGATGCTAGAGGGATCAAGCAAAATTCAAAGGATCAGAGGCTCAAAACGGCAAATAATCGCGTTGCAGGGCGCAGAAAGTGCATAAAGGGTTTTAATAGACGGTCGGCGCGCGTAAAATGCCCGCCCAGAATGAAGTTAGATGGAAGCAGAAAAATGAGTGACTGGCAAGCAGCCCTGGCCGAAATTAAACGGGGTACTGACGAAATATTGCCCGAAGATGCCCTGATCGAAAAATTAAAGTCAGGCAAGCCGCTAACCATTAAAGCGGGATTCGATCCGACCGCACCGGATTTGCATTTAGGCCACACGGTCCTGATCAACAAAATGCGTGCTTTCCAGCAATTAGGCCACAACGTGGTGTTCCTGATTGGTGATTTTACCGGATTAATCGGTGATCCTACCGGTAAGAACGTGACTCGTAAGCCTCTTACAAAAGAGCAAGTGCTTACTAACGCTAAAACCTATCAGGACCAGGTGTTTAAAATCCTCGATCCAGAGAAAACGCAAATTCGTTTTAACTCCGAGTGGATGGATCAACTGGGCGCGGCAGGCATGATCAAGCTGGCAGCCAGTCAGACTGTGGCCAGAATGCTTGAGCGTGATGACTTTAAAAAGCGTTACGCCAACGAGCAGCCTATTGCCATTCATGAATTCTTATACCCGCTGGTTCAGGGCTGGGATTCTGTGGCACTAGAAGCCGATGTTGAGCTTGGTGGTACCGATCAGCGTTTTAACCTGCTGATGGGACGTGAACTGCAAAAAGAGCAGGGTCAGTCGCAACAGGTGGTGCTGATGATGCCGTTGCTGGAAGGCCTCGATGGCGTGCAAAAGATGTCCAAGTCGTTAAACAACTACATTGGCATTACCGATGCGCCGAATGAGATGTTTGGCAAAATCATGTCCATTTCTGATGAACTGATGTGGCGCTATTACGATCTGCTGAGCTTCAAGCCGCTGGACGACATTGCTGAGCTTAAGCAACAAATGGCGGATGGCGCGAACCCTCGTGACATTAAAATCACCCTGGCGAAAGAAATCATTGCCCGCTTCCATTCTGAAGAGGCCGCTGAAGCTGCGCATCAGGACTTCATTCAGCGTTTTCAGAAAAATGCCATTCCTGATGACATGCCGGAAGTCACTGTTGAATTAACCGACGGTGAAGTCGCGATTGGTTACCTGCTGAAAGAAGCCGGACTGGTTGGCTCAACGTCTGATGCGATGCGCATGATTAAGCAGGGCGCGGTAAAAATCGACGGTGAAAAAGTCACTGATACCCGTTTGGTGCTCACTGAACAGGGTGAAAAGGTTTATCAGGTAGGTAAACGTAAGTTTGCCCGCGTCACCCTGGCGTAAGCTTTTGGTGCGCTGCGTCCTGCAGCGCACTTTCATACGTTATTACTGCTGGCTAAACGTCAGCAGCATTTCCGCCGCCACACAGGCACAAAGTGAATCACACACCGGGCAGTCGTAGCCTTCGTACATGGCCGCATATTGCCATTTATTGGGATGTTCTTTAATTAGTCGGCCGCCATTTTTACTGAAGTATTTAAACGCGCTGTTGCCCGGGCTGGCAAGCCATATATGGGCCAGGCCCGCATTACTGCCCTGGCGCTGAGCGGCGTCGACGGCTTTGCTCAGTAAGGTGGAGCCAATCCCGTAACCCTGCATAGCCGGATCCACCGTATTGCATTTAAAGTAGCAAACCGTTGCGGGATCCACGTCCCACTCCGCCGGGGTTGCCCACTGATCAATATCCCACTGGCCTTGGGCAAAGGTAAGGCGAAAGCCGACTAACTGGTCGCGATATAAAGCAACGATGCCAGCATTAATGCCGTCTTTTAAGCCGCGCTGGTAATAATCGGTTAAATTATCCAGATTCAGATAACCTTCGCCCTGCACCCGGTTGCCCAGCTCAAGGACCGCGGCAAAGTGGTCCGGAGTCAGTGCTGTATAGGTAATGTCAGTGCTATTTTTTAGTTTTGCCAAGATCCATTCCTTGTAAGTGGACGTCGAGGGCATCCAGTGATATCCGGATCTCCAGAACCGACTGCCAAAGACTATAAAGTAGAAAAACCAGACTGGCGGCAAACAGCCAGTTACCGGCTAACTGATACGACAGGTAGATGGCCAGCATCGACAATACGCACAGAAAAAAACTGAATACGCCGGTTTCCTGCATGCGTTTAATGTAGTGAATACGCTTGCGCAGGTTTTTGATTTGCGCCTGGGTACTCTCGTTGTCTTCGCCCTTGTCAAAGTGGCGAATTAACGACGCCAGGGTGAGGAAACGGTTGGTGTAAGCCAGTAGCAAAAGGGAAATCGCCGGGAACAACATGGCCGGCGTGGAAATATCAATAGTCATAATAAAACGCGTGGAGCAACAAGACCGCTATGATGCCGCCAAAGCCGCAATATGTCTATGCCAGGATGTGAACCGGGCGGTACAGCAGAGGGTTACTGTTCAACCGGCAGTGATTCACTCTGCCACGCCTGCATATCGCCATCGAGGTGATACAACTGCTCAAAGCCAAGGTTGGTCAGTGTCTCCAGAGCAATGCCTGCACGTCGCCCGGAGCGACAATAAACCAGCACCGGTTTTTGGATAGAGCCGAGCGTGGCCAGGCGAGAGGCAATCTCGGAATGGGGAACGTTGAGCGCACCAGGAACATGACCTTCAGCAAACTCTTCGGCGCTACGCACATCCAGAATCAGGCCTTCAAAGCCGTTGCTGTGCAGGCTTTCAGGGCTTATGTCGGGTATAGCCTCATGCCCCCTGGCGGTAGCTGACAGCAGTAAACCTAGCAGAGCCAGAGTTAAGGTGAGTAATCGCATGTACGCTCCTATTGTCGGTAACTATCGATTCGTTGGCACAGGGTGTCTATTGCCTGGGTAATTCGCAGTGTAAAACGATGCAGGGCGTTAGCATCAGCAGTAACCAGCGGTGCCTTAATAACAGACCGGTGAGGAGTCCAGAAATGTTCAAGTGTCTCCACCGGTTGATCGCTTGCCGCGATCAGTAATTTCGGTTGACGTAATAAAACCTGCTTTACCGACACCTCAGGGTAATCGATGGGGGAGTCTATGAAAACCGATTCAGCGCCACAGCTGGCCAGAATTTTATTGGCCCATGCGCCCTGACCGATGGTCATCAGTGGCTGTGACCACATGTAGTAAAATACTTTAACCGGGGCGAGATGCTGGTATTGCTGCTTAATTTGTTCAAGCTCATGGCGATAGCCGGTGACCAGTGTCTGACCAATATCGGTTTGACCGGTCAGAGCTGCGACTTCGAGTAACTCAGTGCCAATATCATCCAGGGTTTGTGGCTGGGAAATGTACACTTCAAGCCCGAGACTTTTCAGGCGGGCAATGTCCTGTGGTTTGTTGCCGCCGCCCCAGGCCAGTACCAGATCAGGTTCGAGAGCCATCAGCGCAGTGAAATCCACGCCCTGATAGTCGGCGATAACCGGTAGTTCAGCCGCTTGTGCCGGATAATCACTGAAGGCACTTACCCCCACCAGGCGGTCTTGTGCAGCTAAGCTGTACACCCACTCAGTAAGATGAGGAGACAGGGTCACAATGCGTTCTGCAGACAGCGCTTGTAAGGGGGCGAAGAATAGTGGCATTAATAGCCAGAGGAGCTGTTTTTTCATAATTTTAATTGCCAGCAAAGTATTAATAGCAGAGTGAGCAGCACGGTAACCAGCCAGGTCTGACGATTGATGGCTCGCAACACATAGGTTAGATCAGAAAAGCGTACCTGACGGGAACCGCCCACACGTGCGTGACGTACTTTGATGCCGTCGTACAAGGCCGGGCCACCGAGCTTGATCCCCATGCCGCCGCCAAATGCCGCCAGCAGTAAAGAGGTTAAATCCCGTTCTGTAGCGTGCCGTAGCCCCTTGATGGCAGCAAGCGGTGAAGTGCTTAAAACAATAAATAACAGACCAAGACAATAGGGAATAATAATCATAGCCTGACTCAACCAGTAGGCCGGCAGACTAAATGCGCTGAACTGGCGTTCCTTCCGGTGCCATTGCCAGCGAAATTCCAGCAATAACCGATAAGTCAGAGTAGCCAGCGGGCCGGCCAGCAAAAACCAGAACAGCACACCGATAAACTGCTGCATAAAGCGCAGTAAATAGCTTTCGATAGCTGCTTTAGCGATGCCAATATCAGATAATGAATCTGTCTGACGGGCAACCATCACGCCGAGGCGTTCGCGGGCAAGCAGCTTTTTATTGCCACTGAGGGCGTGCGTAATCAAATTATACTGGCGACGTACCGGGTAAAAATTTACGCAGCAAAACAGTATCAGCGTATCAAAAAACCAGCTGTATTCAGCCAGGCTCAGCACAAAAGCCAGCACCACCAGAAAAGGCAGGGTTAACACCACAATACCCAGTGTACCACTAATGTAATGCTGCGATAGCGGTGCAGACTGGGCAGGGCATACCCTGGCTGCCAGATTAGTGACCAGCATCCGGTATAATGTCATAGGATGGGATTGAGACGGTATGCGCCACACCCGATCAAGCAGGATCACGCTAAGCGCGATGATCAACGACAGTGTGATGGGTGCCGACAACGTTATCATCGGGCGAAATCAGGCACTGGTTGTACTGTCGGCCATGACTTTTATCATACCCATCACCAGCTCGGCGGAGTTTTTTGCTGCGGTTTCCAGGTAAGCGTTGAAGGAAACTGTAGAGGTTTTACCGGCGATATCCGAAAGTGAGCGGACCACCAGAAACGGCGTACCTAACATGTGGCTGGTCTGAGCAATAGCGGCGCCTTCCATTTCGGATGCGCTGATGGCCGGAAACGCTTCACGCAGCCGGGCGGCCGCTTCATCTGTACCGATGAATGAGTCACCGGTGCAAATCAGGCCGCGGATCGTTTTAACATGCAGCGCACTGGCTGCGGCTTGTTCTGCTGCGGTAATGAGTTGCTCATCACACTCAAAGACAGTTGGCATACCAACACACTGACCTGCTTCATAACCGAAGTGAGTAATGTCCACATCATGGTGTTGAACGCCATTGCCAATAACAATGTCACCAATATCAAGGCTGGTATCGAAGCCGCCCGCAGAGCCGGTATTGACCACAAAGTCCGGTTTAAATGACTGGATCAGAATGGTGGTGGCAACTGCAGCGGCTACCTTGCCGATGCCACACTTTACCAGCACCACATCAACACCGTGAAGGGTGCCGGTGTAGAAAGTCAGGTGAGCGATTTCCTGCGTTTGTAACTGGTCGAGAGAATCTTTTAACAGGGCGACTTCCTGGTCCATGGCGCCAAGGATACCAATTTTCATAATCTGCCTTTAAATTGCTTATTTAACTGGGAAATGAGTGCGCAGGATTTACTGATGCACTACCCTACACTAGGGGTGAAGTGTAATATGAATGTGTTATCGGGTACACAGGGATTCGTAAAAGGAAGGTCAATCGGCCCCATAGTCTGCCATTGGCCTGTGATGGCATTTTGATTTGGTTGTTTTTAAAACCTATGAACGCAAATTTTAACGACAAATTGTCTGCTGCCTTACTCTGTAGCTGCCTGTTGGCCTCACCGGCAGCACTGGCAAGCAGTGAAAAACTGGAAATCTCCGGTTTTGGCCGGGTGATAGCCGGGTTTACTGATGATGCTGATGTGTCTTTCGAAGGCTACGAGAATGAACTGTCGTTTCAGGAACAGACGCTACTGGCTTTGCAGGTGGATTATCATTTACTGGATAACCTGACGATAACCTCACAGCTACTGGCACACACCAACAGCGAGCGTGATTCCGGGGTTGAATGGTTGTACGCCAGCTATGTACCGCACAACAACTGGCTGATAAAAGGCGGCCGGATGAGAACCCCGTTTTATCACTACAGTGATGTCATCGATGTGGGGTTTGCTTACCCATGGATTTCACCGCCGCAGCAACTCTACAGTGCTTTTTTGTTTAACCAGTACGATGGTGCCAGTGTTATCCATAACTTTGCGCTGGGAAATTTCAGTGGATCGGTTGAAGGCTATTACGGCTCTTTTAACGGTGATACCCAGTTTCAGGATCGCCGCTATGCCACCAATATTGATGGCCTGACCGGACTTGTTTTCAGCGGTGTTTACAACACAAATGTGCGTTTCAGGGCATCTTACACTACCGCCGATTTTAGTGTGAATCTGGCCGAAATCTCTGCGTTTGCCGAACAGCTTCGTAGCTTTGGGTTTGTTGAAAGTGCCGACTCTCTGACTATGGAAGGTGAGTTTGATATTTACCAGGTGGGTCTGGCATTGGATGAGCTCGAATACAACCTTGCCTGGGAATGGATGAAAATTGAATCTGATACCGTACTGGCGCCGAATATTGAAAGTTACTATGTGCAGGGCGGGCTGGTGTTCCAGCCATTTACTGTCCATCTGACTTATGCTGATATGGCAACGAATCCGCAGTCGGCGGCAACCGACATTCCGCTGGGTTTAGCACCGGATCTCGACCAGCTTTATTACGCCTATCAAACCGTCTTTGCCAGAACTCAGGCTGCGGATCTGGAAAGCGTAACGCTTGGTGTGCGCTGGGATGCCGGGGTGAGGGTGGCTTTTAAAGCCGAGGTCACCCATTACCGGGGAGCCCTGGGGATCTCAACCTTTGAGGCGTTGGGTGACAGAGACGCCTTCGATGAGCGGGTGAACCTCTATCAGGTGGGTATGGAGTTTGTGTTCTGATGCAAATAACACATTCTCTCAGAAAGCTGTTAGTGGCTTCCTTGTTCGGGATTTACGCTATAAACGCCCCGGCACAGGAACACGACATTATGGTGGTGGCCAACATCGATAACCAGACAGTGAAACTGGACAAGGTCGATATCCGCAATCTGTTTATGGGTAATGCCAGCGATGTGGTGCTTGAACCGGTGTCGCTGCCGCCACAAACTCTCGCCAGAGCGGTATTTAACACCAAGATAATCGGTTTAACCGAGTCCCGGATCCAGTCGTACTGGTCGCAGATGCGCTTTAGCGGGCGCTCTCGTCCGCCCAGGGAAATATCGGCGGTTGATGAATTGATCAGTTATGTATCCAGCCATAAGGATACGGTGGCCTTTGTACCGGCAAGCGCTGACATTCCGGCTCATCTTACTGTGGTCTATTCAACGGCAAAGATGTAGGCTTGCTTATAAATACAAAAAGGGCCCCGAGGGGCCCTTTTTTGCGCTTGAGCTTAGATGGCTACTGAAGTTACGCCGCGACCTGTTCACCGCCAGGCTGACGACTGGAACGCAGCGGCCGGGTAGGGCGCGTTGGCTGCGGTGGATTCATTTTACTGGCAGCCATTCTGGCCTGCTGTTTGCGCAGTGGTAGCAACTTGGTTTCTACGCACTCTTTGACCTCATCCACCGAGTAACCGGATTTTACCTTGAAGCGGGCGTGGGGAATGCCAGCCGCATCCAGGGCGCCAGACACAAACCAGTCGCGTTGGGTTTTGTAACCTTCCTTCCCCTGTTTGTGGACCAAATCAATGGCCAGCACCGGCGTCATGTCGTCGCGACGACACAGCACGAAGTCGAGTTGCTTACTGCCAGCGCGCAGCAACGCCTGGCGAGCCTGGCGTTTATTGGTGCTATCGCGTACAGCCAGCAGGTCGTTAAGACGAACCCGTGAGACAATTCGGAATTCACGGCCAACGGCCTGTTCCAGCAAATTGATAAAGGTATGCTCTACCTGAGTAAAAAGCTGTTGTTTTTTACGAAAGGGAAAACTCATACCGTGATCAGAGAGTTTAAGTGCACCAACAGTAACAACTATCAGCAGCATAAACAAAATAATGGCAAGTTCCATACGCTTCCTCAACAATTCAATGCGCACGAGCGTCAATTAAATGACAGCCCCGGGCGGCAGGACAAACTTGTTAGAGAAATTGCAAAGGCGGTGCCAGTTATTCGAAACACTGGCAGGCGAGGGAAATAAAAGTTAGTCGTTGGTCAGACTGGCCAGGGGAGCGGGGGGTTCTGAGCCCAGCACCAGGATATCTACCTGGGCGCCATCACCATCGGGTGACACCACAACGCGGACATTCTGGGCGTCATTAACCAGCAGCACACGTTCGTTGTGCTCGCCCTTCAGCGATAAGTCTGGCATCAGTGCCAGATAGTAAGCCACAATTGCGTCTGGGGTATCGCCAATAAAGTAAACCATGGAGGCCGGCATTTCGGTGTCAAAAGGCTGACACTGTCTGGCATCCTCATGAATTTTGACGACAAAAAACTCAGTCGGACAGCTAGTGATTTGCGGCTGTGACTGCGGAGCCGTGGTGGCCAGTGAGTCGGTTGCCATCAGTGACGAAGCCATTACCATCAGGCTGGTAACCAGAATGAGTTTACGCGGCGTGAATTTCATAGTCTGACATTTACTTTTATACATCCTGTTACTATAGGAAAGCTCTTAACGCTAAGCAATTGCTATGGCCTCAATTAAAGTATTGCAAAGCGACAATAAGTATAAATCCCGATGTCATGAACAGCTTGTCGCCTTCCATTCCTCCCGTTTTTCCTGCCACTGAAATCACGTTCCGTACTTTAACGGCAAATTAGATCTACACTGCCAGGAACGCTTTAAATAACAAAGAGAGCAATACTGATGCGAATGACAGTAACACGGCTACTTCTGCTGTTGGTAATGGTTAGCCCTTGTGGATTTGCCGCAGATGAGCAGGCTGATAAACGGGCAGAGTATATTCGGGCTAATTACACAAAATACGAATACCAAATCCCTATGCGTGATGGGGTTAAGCTGTTTACCTCCGTTTATATCCCTACCGAAGACGGAGCATCCTATCCCATCCTGATGCAGCGCACGCCTTATCGCGTGGCGCCCTATGGTGTTAGTAAATATAAAACGCGCCTGGGTCCGAGCGCTGCCTTCGAACAGGAAGGGTTTATTTTTGTCTTTCAGGATGTTCGCGGTAAATCTATGTCTGAAGGGGAGTTTGTCAACATGCGTCCCCAGAATGCTTATCAGCGTGGCAAAAAAGCTACCGATGATGCCACCGACACCTATGACACCATTGAATGGCTGATAGAAAATCTGCCGCAAAACAATGGTCGGGTGGGCATGTGGGGTACGTCTTACCCGGGCTATTACACATCAGTGGGCGCCATAAACAGTCACCCGGCGTTAAAAGCGATTTCGCCGCAGGCGCCCATCGCCGACTGGTTTTTTGACGACTTTCATCGCAACGGTGCTTTTGTTACGCCCATGGCGTTTATCTTTTTTGATTCCTTTGATAAGCAGTTGGACGGGCCGCAGGCGCACCGTGAAAAAGGCATGGAGGCAATCACTCCGGACGGGTATGAGTTCTTCAAAGCGTTAGGGCCTTTGTCTAATGTCAATAAAGACTATTTTCATGGTGAGCGCCCTTTCTGGAATGAGCTCACCGAACACCCCAACTATGATGATTACTGGCAGGCCAGAAACGTATTGCAGCACCTTGGTAAGACAAAGCCGGCTACCTTGGTCGTGGGCGGCTGGTACGATACAGAAGATCTGTACGGGCCACTGGCCACCTACCAGACAATGTCAAACCAGAACAGCAAGTCTCATGTGAAAATGGTGATGGGGCCGTGGTATCACGGTCAGTGGAATAGCAGCAAAGGCGGTAAAACCCTCGGCGAGGCTGATTTTGGATTTGATACCAGTGCCTGGTTCCAGCAGGAAGTGTTACTGCCTTTCTTTAAACAGCACCTTAAACAGGCAGAAGATGCAAAAATAGCCACCGCAACCATGTTCGAAACCGGCAGTAACCGTTGGCGCAAGTTTGACGTCTGGCCACCCCGGCAAGCTGAGTCGCAGACGCTTTATCTGGCTGCAGATGAAGCGCTGTTAAAGGGTAAGTCAGACAGCGGTGCCAGTGAATATATCAGCGATCCGAACAAACCCGTGCCGCACTCTGCTAAAGTCAGCCGCGGGTGGGACAGACCTTATATGGTTGAAGACCAGCGTTATGCTGCAAGACGTCCTGATGTACTGGTATTTGAAACCGAAGTACTCGACAATGACTTAACCGTGGCCGGAGCCATCGATTTAGACCTGTGGTTTTCCACCACGCAAACCGCTGCCGATATTGTGGTCAAGCTGGTAGATGTATTTCCGGGTAAGGATGAAAACACCGACAAGGTGGATGCTGAACAGGGCAATCGTCATGAGCTAGTGCGCTGGGGCGTTATCCGCGGGCGTTTCAGGGACAGCATGTCTGAGCCGGCTCCTTTTAGCCCGGGTACGCCAACTAAAGTAAGGTTCGATCTGTATGACGTGTTGCATACCTTCAAGCGTGGCCACAAATTGCAGATTCAAATCCAAAGCAGCATGTTTCCGTTTGGCTATGTTCGGATTAACTGTTGTTGAATCGAAAAGAGCCTGTTTTCGTTAAGG
>DDJQ01000004.1 GCA_002339125.1 Alteromonadaceae bacterium UBA2620 | reverse complement strand
CTTTGGCCAATGCCAGCGCACCATCAAGCGTTGCACTGCTGATCAGGCCAAGTGCTTCCATGGCATTGTCCGCACCGGCGGCATCCTGCACCTGAACAATCGGCAGAGCCGTAGCCGGATTGCCCTGACCCGTGGTAAGAATTTGTACCAGATCGGCAACCAGCAGTTGCTTGACCGTGCCCATCACATCAACTGTTGACTGGGTTGTGAAAGCAGACACATAAGTAATGTCTTCACGCTCATAACCCGCACCAAGTAGTGGGGTAATATAAGAGTTTACCAGTGTTTGTAAGGTCAGCTGATCTTCAGTAGCCAGTGGTGCAGTGTTGATATCCTGACGCACCAGATCCCAGGTAGTAGACCCCTGCACTGCCTTGCCGGAAGTGTCTTTCAGATCAGTGGTCATTACCAGCATGTAACCGGAAGCTGGTTTAAGCGGCTTGAGTGGGACAACGCTTACGGTGTCGTCATCAACCAGTGACAATACGTAATCAACGCCGTAGGTGAGCTGATCGCCCAACTTACAGCCAGATGAAGGAATGGCTGCCGCCGCACACTCAGGGTCACTCTGATCAAGGCCGAGAGTTGCTTCAAATAAATGGATACCCGCTGACAAGGTAGAAGCATCCAGTGCCACGCCAGACGACGTTTGCACATCAATCACAAAAGGATGCTGAATAGACCAGCCATCGAGGATATTCAGGGCATTCTGGGGGTCGCCGAAATCTGTTGGGTCTGCGACCGGAATGTTCAGTGTGTAGTCAAAGAAGCCATCATCACCAGGTAACATTAATAAATCGTTTGGAATATTCAGCTCGCCGTTGGCCGGGTCAAATACTATACGAGAAAATGGCGTGTCGACTTGGGTTTCATTATTAATGTCGTCAATGGACTCACCGCCACCGCAACCGGCTAACCCCAGTGCCAAGGCCACACTGGTGCTAAGGATTAGTTTTTTCATTATATCTCCCTACAAAACGGATTTTTGTTATTCTGGCTCATGATAAGTCCGACAGCTTTTGTGAAGGCTAAATACCTTGATCGCTGGGCAAATATCGAACAAGTACGACCAGTTACTAAACACATATTATTTTCTTTACGATGATTTTGCAAAATATTGTTAACTTTTTGTAACCCATTCTTGTAAATAACTGTAAAAACGTCAATTTATACACCTATCGTAGTAACTTATTTCAACTACGTAAAAGAATCGGTTTACATAAAACAGGATATTTGTATCATCACAGCACTTTTGCGCCCTAAATGCTGGGTATGATGAGAAAGTTTAGCAGGAAACTTGATTTATGAACGACTACATCGCACCGGACCACTTACTCAGTGGAAAAACCATTCTCATTACCGGCGCCGGTGACGGCATCGGCAGACAAGCTGCTATCAGCTATGCTACCCACGGCGCTACCTGCATTCTGCTGGGTAAAACGGTTAGCAAACTGGAAGCGGTTTACGACGAGATTGTCGCAGCCGGCTATCCCGAGCCAGCGATTATACCGCTGGATTTAAATGGCGCTACTCCGAAACATTATCAGGGTATGGCTAATACCATCAGCGACCAGTTTGATGTACTTGATGGCATATTGTTTAATGCCGGCAAGCTGGGTCACTTAAGCCCCTTTGCTCAAATCCCTGTGGACGAGTGGCAACAGGTTATGCAGGTAAACCTCAACAGCGCCATGTATATGCTGCAGCCACTGCTTCCGCTGTTACTCAAGGCCGAGGCCGCTTCGGTCATCTTTACCAGTTCCTCTGTGGGTCGCAAAGGCCGCGCGTTCTGGGGCACCTATTCGGTATCGAAGTTTGCCACTGAAGGCCTGATGCAGGTATTGGCCGATGAATATAAGAACAAACCTCTGCGGTTTAACTGTATTAACCCGGGCGCCACACGCACTGCTATGCGGGCTAAAGCATTCCCGGCCGAAGATGCCGAGACTCTAAAAACCCCGGCCGATATTATGCCGCTGTATTTGTACCTGATGGGTTCAGACAGCCAGGAGGTAAACGGTCAGTCACTGGATTGTCAGCCTAAATAACCCGCTATTCACTTTAGCGACTAACCACAAATACCAAAAAGCCCCGCGATGCGGGGCTTTTTAATAAGTAAAACTTACCTACAGCAAATAATTGCCTTAATCGCCAATCTTAGCCCAGGTATCACGCAGACCAACAGTCTGGTTAAACACCAGTTGCTCAGACGTGGAGTCTTTATCCAGACAGAAGTAACCGGTACGCTCAAACTGCCAGCTACCTACTTCCGGTACACGGCCAGGCAAGCCAGGCTCTACCCATCCTGATTTCACAATCAGGCTGTCCGGGTTGATAGCGTCAACGAAATCATCTTCCGCAGCCGGGTTAGGCACGTTAAACAAACGATCGTATAGTCTGAACTGCGCAGCTTCACCGCTGGCAACATCTACCCAATGGATAACACCTTTAACCTTGCGACCGTCTGCCGGGTC
The DNA here is from genome assembly GCA_002339125.1 of Alteromonadaceae bacterium UBA2620. Lineage (GTDB taxonomy): Bacteria > Pseudomonadota > Gammaproteobacteria > Enterobacterales > Alteromonadaceae > Alteromonas. The sequence goes on along the minus strand of DDJQ01000004.1, from coordinate 14,833 downwards.
TTTACCTAGCGTGTCCGGGTCATAGGTACAGTAAACCGTGGTCACATTACCCTCTGCGTCTTTTTCAACGCGGTTGGCTTTCACCACATAAGCGTTACGTAAGCGGACTTCTTTATCCAGCACCAGACGCTTGAACTTCTTATTGGCGGACTCGCGGAAATCTTCTGCCTCAATCCAGACTTCGCGGCCAAAATTAAGGTTACGCGTACCCATAGATTCATCATTAGGGTGGTTGGGGGCAGTCAGTGTTTCAGACTCACCTTCCGGATAGTTTTCGATAACCAGTTTAATCGGCTCAAGTACAGCCATAGCGCGGGGCGCATTGACGTTCAGGTCGTCGCGAATACAGGCTTCCAACATGCTCATTTCAACCATGTTGTCCATCTTGGTTACACCGATACGCAAGCAAAACTCGCGCACAGCACCCGGTGTATAACCGCGGCGACGCAGGCCGGCAATGGTTGGCATACGGGGGTCATCCCAGCCTGCCACATGCTTTTCTTCAACCAGTTGAATAAGACGACGCTTACTTAATACCGTGTATTCCAGGTTTAAGCGGGAAAACTCATACTGATGCGGCGTGCAGTCGATGGTGATATTTTCGATGACCCAATCGTATAAACGACGGTTATCCTGAAACTCCAGCGTACACAAAGAATGGGTGATCCCTTCAATGGCATCCGAGATACAGTGGGTAAAGTCGTACATCGGGTAAACGCACCACTTCTCGCCGGTTTGATGATGATGGGCAAACTTAATCCGGTAAATAACCGGGTCACGCATGCACATAAACGGCGACGCCATATCGATTTTTGCACGCAGCGAACAATGCCCTTCCGGGTACTCGCCGGCAGTCATTTTAGCAAATTCATGCAGGTTGGTTTCGATGCTGGTGTCACGATAAGGGCTGTTCTTACCCGGTTCGGTTAGCGTGCCACGCATTTCACGCATGGCTTCCTGGGTACTGAAGTCCACATAGGCCAGGCCTTTTTCGATAAGCTCCACGGCAAAACCATGTAACTGATCGAAATAATCAGAAGAGTAACGCGCCTCACCATCCCATTCAAAACCGAGCCATTTCACATCCTGCTGGATGGAATTAACAAATTCGATGTCTTCTTTGGCCGGATTGGTATCGTCAAAACGCAGGTTACAGCTGCCCTGATAATCCCTGGCAATACCAAAGTTCAGACAGATGGATTTAGCATGCCCAATGTGCAGGAAGCCGTTTGGCTCTGGAGGGAAGCGCGTTTTGATGCTTGTGTGTACCCCGTTAGCGAGGTCTTTATCAATAATTTGACGGATAAAGTTGGTCGGACGGTGTTCAGTCTCGGCCATTCGCGGTGCCCTCTTATTATAATGTTTAAGTTAAATACGTGATGAAGCAGAAGAAAAACGCTATGCTTATACTTCTTCGTGTTTAACAAAAGTATATCACTGTCTTAGGGGTGCTAACCAACACTACTTACAATTCAGTACAATAAAACGGGTATCGTGCAGATATTAATCAACGCGGACCCATCGGTTAAATAATTATATGAACTATAATAAAGACGCATGAAGCATAAACCGACCTCTTTTGACATTGCCCACCTCGCCGGCGTGTCGCAATCCACAGTATCCAGGGCATTGAATGACAGTCCGCTGGTCAATATCGCAACCCGCCAGAAAGTGCAGGAAATCGCCCGCGAGCTTAATTATCAGGTAGATAAAAACGCCAGTAATCTGCGCCGTCAGCGCAGCAGCACCATTGCGTTACTGCTGTTTGAGGATCCAACTTCAGATGATTCGCTGGTTAACCCTTTCTTTCTGGCCATGTTAGGCAGTATTACCAAAGCCTGCGCTGCTAAAAGCTATGATCTGCTGGTATCGTTTCAGAATCTCGATAATAACTGGCAGGCAGAGTATGAAGACTCCCATAAGGCCGACGGACTGATCCTGCTTGGTTACGGAGACTATCGCTCCTATGCCGGTAAACTCAGTCAGTTACATCAGCACAATACGCATGTTATGCGCTGGGGTGCACCCGTTGAGCAATGGCCCGGGATATCCATTGGTTGTGATAATTTTAGTGGCGGGCAGTCTGTTACCCGTCATTTACTCTCCCACGATTACCGCTCGTTTGCGTTTATTGGCGATATCGGCGACAAAGCACCTGAGTTTCAGAGTCGTTACGAAGGCTTTCTCAGTGCGCTGGATAAACATCACACTCATCATCAGTACGATGCTATCTCTTCTGAAGAGGCCGGTATTGAGGCGGCAAACCATTTATTGGAAACCACTTCAGCACTGCCCGATGCCATTGTGTGTGCGGCAGATATTATTGCGGTGGGAGTGTTGCAGCAGCTTAAAGAAGCCGGGATACGAGTACCAGAGGATGTTGCGGTCGTCGGTTTTGACAATATTCAGTTAGCGGCGTTTACCACCCCCGGCCTGACTACCGTGCAGCAAAACACCGCCAAGGCGGGCGAAAAACTGGTAGAAAATCTGTTGTTAGCGATTGATGGCCACCCAACGGATGACCATTTGTTGCCAACTAATCTGGTGGTTCGTCAGTCCTGCGGTTGCGACATTAAATAAGGTCGGCCACCTTACCGCTACTGACGGTCCATCTGGTTCAGTAGAGCCCGGGTAAATGCCGCGTTACTGATCGGCTGATTGCGCACATACACCCGCACTGAATGAGCCGGCACCGTGCTGGTCAGTGTGCCATTTTGTGCTTCAGCGACCTTGCCGGTTAGTTGCTCCTGCCATTGACCCGGTTCAACAAATTCATCGGCAGTCATGGTGACCGGCGCATCGCCTTTATTCAGCATGACAAGGGCAATCTGGGTCTTGCCATTCTCCACCAGCACCCGGTAGAACATGGCCTGGTTGCCTTCCATAGCAAGATTGTATTGCAGGCCCCGCTGTAAAGCTGGCGTGGTTTTGCGTACTTCTGCAATGGACTTTAAGGCCTGTCGAATAGGGTTTTTACGCTGTTCGTTGAGTAGCGCCTGGCCAATAAAGTTGCGGTTACCGGCGTGTTCGGCAGTCCCGCGCATAAAGGCAAATTCAGAGCCCTGATAAACCACCGGGATCCCACGGGCAGTAAACAGCCAGTTATGGGCGTCGATAAACCCTTCATCACTGGCATTCATTCGCGCCATATCATGGTTGTCATAAAAGGTCGTGAGCTCGTAAGGGTTATGATATGGGCCGTGGGTCAGATAAAGGTGTTCAGCTAACTCGGCAAAACTGCTATCTGCACTTTCAAACACATTTACCATGGCTTTTTGCAGCGGAAAATCCAGCACCGCTATGCCACCGTTTTTCGGCTGCGTATGCTGAGCGATAAAATTAGCGTCGTACTGAAAGCTTTCACCAAACATGTAAAAGCCCGGATGCTCAGCGCGGATCCGCTCCGCCATAGTTCGCCAGAAGCTATGAGAAACATGACGAATGGTATCGATTCTGAACGCGTCAGCGCCCTGCTCTATCCAGTACAAATAACTGTTGATCAGGTAATCCTGCACTGCCGGGTTATGCTCGTTGAGATTAGATAGCTTAACCAGATCCGGGTACGGATGAAAAAAAGCATGCAAAGGTTCTGTTTGGGGCGACAGCGCCTCAGGGGCTAAATTCATATGGTCGGCCACCAGCTCGCCATCTGCGTTATACAATTCACCATAGCCTGGCTGATCGACGGGCATAGTCCAGCTCGGGGTACCGTGATTGGCAACAATATCAAATACGGTTTTGAACCCCTTCTTGCGCATGGCACCGGTAAAGTCAGCATAGCTCAGTGAATCGCTGACCAGGTGTTCGTCGGGCTTATAAAAATTGGTTGCCCAGTAACCATGATAGCCGGTTTTACCGCCGTCTTTAAACTGGCCGCCATAGGTGATTTGCTCATCCCCGGTGAACGCTTCATCCGGATTATCCAGTACCGGTGATAACCACACTGCCGTAAAACCCATGTCGGCGATATAGTCAGCGTTATCTAACACGCCTTGTAAATCGCCCCCCATGTAGCCGACGTTGGCAAATTTGCCGTCGGGACCGTTTAAGCGCAATTCCCTGGTTGGGTTTTCGCCGCCTTGCTGTTCATGATTGTTGGTTGGGTCACCATCCACAAAACGGTCGGTCAGAACAAAATAAATGGCTTGTGCCGCAAAGGGCTCTTTGGTGCCATAAATTTCTTCCTGCACTCCCTGCTCAGTGGTGCTGCAGCCAGTCAATGATAGAGCAAGTAGCACTGAAGCTGCGGGTATAGTCAATTTCATAAGAGCCATTATCCTGTAGTTCTGACGCCGAATCCGGAAGTTAAAAACATCGCCAGTACCCCAGCTAGCAACGGCGTACCGGCGATAACAATGAGAAGCGTCTCATCATTGGAAAAAGGATGCAGTATCTGGCTGTAACCCTGCTCACCTTTGCGCGCAATGGCGGTGCGTAACAGCCTGTTAACAATGATTTAAATACTAACGGGAGTTGGCCGGAACGCCAACTCTGTGCATACGTATTCACAGGATTAATGCCAGAAGGCGTATCTATTTCCAAAGGTATGAATATTGCTTAATTATTAATTGGTTTTAAATTTAGTGCTGTGGTTGGTAGTGCAGATTAACCTGACACAATCAGCTTTAAGGGATGACATTTTGGATACAGGCTGGTTATTGTTCGCTGCGATTTTAGTTTTTTGTATGCAAGCGGGCTTTTTATGCCTGGAAACAGGCAAAGTACGCAGCAAAAACAGTATTAATGTGGCGGCGAAAAATCTTTCAGTGTGATTACCAAGGGATACTGACGGTATAAGTACCAAGCGATTTTGACGTAATCACACTATCAATGTTGCCGCGCTTCGGCAAGCTTTGCCAATCGTAACGCAGTAGTATTCATATTTTCCCTCAGCCAGATATTGCGAACGCCGCTAGCGTGTATGTCGACGTTTCTTTCAGACTTGAGCAGCCGTGATACCTTAGATTGTCCCAGGTGTGGGTTAGCTAGGGAGAATTCGATGACCACTTCCTCAATAGCTCTGTCAGTACGATTTTTGTGATGAAGATCCGGCGTTTCCTGACGTTTTAACGATTCGATTCCACCTTGTTTTATCAGTTTACGATGGCGGTAAATCGTATCTCGGGAGACGCCACTAAGTCGGGATGCCTCTGCCACATTTCCAAGCCTGTCAGCCAAAGCTAATACCTCAAGTTTCTTCTGGATCTCATTGTCCTCCGAGGACACCTTTTCAGGCTCAGTGACTTCTGTTACCTGTAGCTGTCGTCCAGCGAAGTAAGCATCGAACCGCTTATTTTTACCGGTACGAATTTCAATTTTCTGGTTTGCGATTGAGTGCTTAAGCGGTGAGTCGATGAAGTAGAGTTTTCCCCTGTAACTAAACGTATGGTCGTTACGGATCTTCCGGTAGACCTTAGTGATGCAGATATCATCAAGGTTGGTGTAGCGGGATACAGGCGTATATTCGTTGTCTGATATTCTTGCTTTTACAACCAGATTTTTACGCCAGAACTGGGGAATGAAGACGTGTTGGAGGTAGCTATTTGCGCCCGTCATGTCAGTAATGTTGTTGAGTCGTAACTCCGGTATCAACCTGTCTTGCAAGGTATCGAAGGCGCGTTCAATCCTGCCTTTACCCTGAGGAGAACTGGCGAAGATGATTTCAATTCCCAACTCCTCACAGGCCCGTTGCATCTGAGAGAAGTTGCAGCGTTTAGGGCCACCGAATATTCCGGCACGATCAACATACAGGGTTTTAAATACACCGTATTTCTCAACGACTGAGCGCATTACTTTCATACACCCTTCAGTCGTTTCTGACGGAAAGAACTCAGCATGAATATCGCTGTTGGCATCATCAATCATCGCGATTAAACACGACTTCCTATCGCCGAACCAGCGATGTGTGCTGCCGTCCATTTGCAGCATCAACCCTGGCGCTTCCATTCGCTCTCTGCGTTTGTGAACACGGCTGCGCCTACGCTTCGCCCGTTTTACATGATGGATATCATGTGCCCATTTACGCAGTGTCTCGCGCTTAACAACAATGTGTTCGTGAGTCTCAAGCATCTCGGCGAGGTGCAACAGGTTCAGATCATAGTATTTCTCGCGGATTAGCGACTGAACTTGCTGCTTAAGCCGGTCAGGCGTTTTATTAACTGGCTCGCTGCCTGTATTTCCGTGAACAACGAACTGTAACCCTTGGCTTCGGTAACGCTGTAAATAACGTTCAACAGTACGTCTGGATTTATTGAGGAGCTTAGTGGCATTGGCTATCGTAATTTTACGCTCAGCCACTTTCGCGATGACATCAACTGTCAATTGAGCTTTGGAATTCAACACAATCATCCTTAGCGTTCCTCAAATGCAAAAAAACATTCAAAGAACACGGTTAAAGATAACCGTCAATTTCCCTTGGTAATTAGCGACTGCGACAGAATCGCGTGGTAATTAAAGTACGACAAAATCGCTTGGTGTTCACAGCGAAAAATCTTTCAGACTTTATCGTATCGTCCATATTATTCTGGATGTTTGGTTTTGCTATCATGTTTGGTCAGTCAAGCATGGGTTATTTCGGTACATCTGAGTTCCTTTTTGGTGCAACCCACACGCCATGGCAATACAGTTTCTTTTTATTCCAGCTGATGTTTTGCGGCACAACAGCAACGTTAGTTTCTGGAGCCGTCGCCGAACGGATGTCCTATCGCGGCTATTTGTTAATAACTATCGTGTTATGTACGCTTATCTACCCCTTTGTAGGTCACTGGGCCTGGAGCTCGTTATACTCTGCACAAAATCCGGGTTGGCTTGAAAGCCTGGGCTTCTTTGATTTTGCCGGCTCAACCGTAGTCCACTCGGTGGGCGGATGGGTCAGTCTGGCTGCCATTATCGTGCTCGGAGCGCGAGCCGGGCGCTTCGACGATAATCATACATTCCCGGCTGGTAGTAATTTGCCCCTTTCTGTATTGGGTACCCTACTCATCTGGTTTGGCTGGTTTGGCTTCAACGGTGGCAGTACGCTGACTCTCAATGAGCAGGTACCGGTTATTTTGGTAAATACCTGTCTTGCCGCGGCTTTTGGTGGGCTTAGTGCCAGTGCTTTGTTTGTCAGCCGGCATCGGTTCCTGGACGTGAGCATAATGCTCAACGGCGTCATAGCGGGCCTGGTTGCAATCACCGCCAGCGCCAATGTTGTTGAACCGGCTTCAGCGGCACTGATTGGTATTATCGCCGGGCTGGTAATGTACGGCGGCGAGCGCCTGATGCTAAAAATGCGTCTCGATGACGCTCTGGGTGTAGTACCAGCACACTTGTTTGCCGGTGTTTGGGGTACGCTGGCTGTAGCGTTTTTCCATCAGTCTATAACCCTATTTTCTGACGCTTTCTGGTCGCAATTAAGCAGTCAGCTCATCGGCATAACGGTAGTCGGCCTGTTTAGCTTTACCCTCGCCTGGCTGGCACTGAATTTAATTAACCGTTTTATACCGCTGCGGGTGAGTGCCGAGCAGGAATACCTGGGTATGAATGTCACTGAGCACAATGCCACTACCGAATTACTCGATTTACTTAACTCAATGCACACTCAGGAGCGCCAGGCCAATTTTAACCAGCGGGTGCCGGAAGAGCCGTTTACCGAAGTAGGCCAGATTGCCAGACAGTACAACCGGGTTATTGAGCGTGTAAAGCATGAAATGACACAGCGGGACTCCCTGCTAAGCGACTTTAAAAGCAGCGAAAAACGTAAAAGCGCGATCCTCAATTCCTCGATGGACAGTATCGTTACCATCAACCTTGAGGGTAAAATTATAGAATTTAATCCTGCAGCAGAACGCACCTTTGGCTGCTTACAGGCCAAAGTGATTAATCGCAACTTTATTGAGCTGTTTATTCTGGAAAAAGACCGCCCCTCGGTGACAGAAAGCCTCAAAAGTAAGTTTGTAGCCTCCAGTGGCCTGCTCATCAACCGCCGCAATACGCTGATACTGCGCCGCTCCACCAGCGATACATTCCCAGCAGAGATTACCATTACCGGTACGACTTTCGGCAGCAGTATAAGCAATGAGTTTACCCTGCATATTCGTGATGTAACACGCCAACGCCGCTTGCAGGAAAAATTGCGTGAGCTGGCCTACAGCGACCCGCTCACCGGATTATACAACCGCACCTATTTCCTCGATGCCTTACAGATAGCTCTGCGTAACATTCATCAGGATTCTGACTCAGTAGCCGTGTTTTTTCTGGACCTGGACCGCTTTAAAAAAATCAATGACACCCTGGGCCATAAAGCCGGTGATGAACTGTTAACCGAAGTCGCGGCACGCTTAATTAACGTTACCCGGGAAAGAGATACCATATGTCGCTGGGGCGGTGATGAGTTTGTGATCATGATGACGGGTAATCACGATGAAACCACGGTGGTTACCAGTGCCACCAAAATCCTTCAGGTCATGCGCGAAGCGGTAAACCTGGGCGGCCGGGATCTCAAAATTCCCACCAGCATTGGTATCAGCATCACCAGCGACGCTAATTGCCAGCCAATGACGCTTATCCAGCAGGCCGATATTGCTATGTACAACGCCAAACAGGCAGGTCGGGATAACTTTAAAATCTTTGAACTAACCATGGCCCGGGATGCATCGGATCAGTTTAATTTTGAGCAGACTCTGCGCCAGGCCATTCAGTCGGCCCAACAGTTTGTCATGTTTTATCAGCCTAAGGTGAATCAGCATCGCGAACTGGTTGGCCTTGAAGCATTGGTGCGGCTTGAGCTAAGCCCGGGTAAATTCACTTCACCGGCTGAGTTTATACCGGTAGCAGAAGAATCCGGCCAGATTATCGCGCTGGAAGAACTGATCCTGCGACTGGTCTTTGAGCAACTGGCCAGCTGGCATAACATTTATCCCCTGACGCCACGGGTCTCAATTAACCTGTCAGGCATTCATCTGCTGTCTGATACGTTTCTGCCGTTTCTTAATCAGTGCATGGAAGAGTTTGCCATTCCTGGCGCCTGGATTGAGTTTGAAGTCACCGAAAGTGTGTTTCTAAACGATATTGAGCGCTGTATTCAGGTGTTACAGGTATTGCAGGGAATGGAAATTGCCATTTCCATTGATGACTTTGGCACCGGCTACTCTTCGTTAAACTACCTTAAAAACCTGCCGGTGGATGTGCTGAAAATCGATCGCTCCTTTGTAGTGGAATGTGCCAGCCAGAAGGAAGACGCCAAAATTTGTTCTACCATTATCGAACTGGCTTCGACACTCGGACTCAGTACCATCGCTGAAGGGGTAGAAACCCAGGCCCAGTTTGAGTTCCTGGCCGCCCACGGCTGCGTACACTTTCAGGGCTATCATTTTTACCGCCCATTATCGGTATCACGAATCGATGAATTGCTGGCGGCTGCACTGGCGGTGCCGGAGACTCACTGATCCAGGCGTAAGCGATTATTAGTGTCCCGGCTGGTCCGGATTAATTCCACCGAGCTGTCATAGTTACTTTTCGCCAGTCTGTCATAAAGCAATACATTGACCGTGGCGGCCAGATTAAGACTGTTAAAGGTAGGGATATACACTACGTGGTCACACTTCGCAACGAGCGAAGGCTCCATACTGCCGTCTTCCGGACCAAACAGATAAAAAGCATTATCCGGGTGAACGAATTCGGGCAAGGGTGTTGCGCCTTCTACCAGCTCAACCCCTACAACAGTGGCTCCGGACGGAATAACTGTTTCCAGATGGTCAACGCCAACCGTGGGGATCACACGGTGATAGGCTTTGGTATCAGCATTAAATTCCTTGGCGTGACGAAAACGCTGGCCGGTATAAAACACACTGCTAACGCCAAAGCAGCCGGCGGCTCGCAGAATACTGGCAACATTAGTCGCTGATTTCGGATTTTGTAACCCTATAGAAACGGCACGATACACGCTTTACCTCCAGTCTGAAGAAGCAAGCATTTTAGTCGGCTGAGACAAAATCACAACAACCATTACAATCCAATAGCGCTTTATCAGCGTAGTTACGAGGTCGGGCAATTCCTACAGACAGTCGGGAAATATTTGCCCGCGGTACCAAACCAGCATCAATACGCTATTATTAAAAATCCATAATTCCCTTTATTTTCAATGGATTACAAAAAACCCCCGACCAATCAAACGGTACAATTCCTGCAACCACTCTTGGTTAACTATCATCAGGTCCTGATATTAACTGACAAAATTTCAGCGACACTGATTTATCAAGGATAAGGGTAATCAGGGGCTTACAATGAACAAGCAAAATATTTTCGAACCAGGTAAGAATTGTTGGCAGGAAACTCAGGCCTGCTATTCCAGCCCGCTTATCGACTGTGCTAACTACTACCGGGCCTTGCATTCAAGTATTTGTAAAGCTGAAAAGCAAATCATCATCGTTGGCTGGGATATCGACAGCCGTATTCGTCTTCTTCATGGGGAAGAGGAGGAACAGTCTGAAGCCCCTTCTCGGATTGGCGACCTGATCAGGTGGAAAGCCGAGCAGAACCCTGACCTCAAAATCTATCTGCTACGCTGGGACTCATCCTTTGCATTTTTCGATCAGCGTGAAATGTGGGCGCTGGAGGTTTGGCAGGATAAAACACCAGAAAACGTTCAGGCTATCCTTGATGACTCTATTCCCATGGGCGGCTCGCAACACCAGAAAATTGTTGTCATCGATAACGAAGTGGTGTTTTCCGGTGGTATGGATGTGGCATTACACCGTTGGGATACCCGCGAGCATAAAATTGATGAGCCAGGCCGCAACGGTCCGGACGGTGAATATGGTCCGTTTCACGACGTACAAATCGTGTCCAGTGGCCAGTTGGTAAAACATTTTGCCGAACTCGCACACTGGCGCTGGAACCGCATTGCCGAAAAACCCATCGAGTCTATTGGGTTTCCTGACACCGACACGGGTGATTTGCCCAAATGCTGGCCGGACGGCGTAAAACCCTGCTTTACCAACGCCGATTGTGCTATCGCACGGACCATTCCGGAAATGGGAGACACCGAGCTGGTTCAGGAAGTGCGCCACATGCTGATCAATCTCATCGGTCAGGCAGAGAAATTTATCTACATTGAAAATCAGTTTGCCACCCGTGAAGAGATTGCTTATGCCATTAATAAGCGCATGAAAGAGTGCCCTGACCTGCACGTGGTCATTGTTAGCTCTTACGATCCGAAAGGCTTGTTTGAATCGGAAGCTTACTGGGCGAGCCGTATTACGTTTAAGAATATTATCGAAAAAGATATCGATGACGATCGGGTAATGATGACCTACTCGTCTATCCGCGATCAACAAGGCCGCATGGCTTACAAACGTGTGCATTCAAAGGTGATGACCATTGATAACCAGTATCTGGTGATTGGCTCATCGAACCTGAGTAATCGCTCAATGACTCTGGATACGGAGGTCGACCTGATCTTTCATGGCAATACAGAAGAAAACCAGCGCTGCATCGAATTTGTTCGCAACGATTTGCTAGCTGAACATACCGGCCGGGAAACTGACCAGATGCAGGATCTGATCAACAGTGACGCGCCGGTAACAGCTATTTTGGAAGGTCAGTTAGCCCACGGTTATGTACTGACAGAAATTGATGACAGTGAATTTACCACCGCATCGAAAGCCAATGTTTTTCGGAGTATTTCCGATCCGGAAGAGCCGCTTGGTCCGGCCATTCCGGATTTTCATGGTAAATTCAGTGCCATTACCAATCCTCGTCGCCGGACCATTATGATTAGCCTTGGAGTGATCATTCTGGCGCTGATAGCCGGTGCGCTGATCCTTATTAGTAATACCGTCCCATGGCTCGATGGCGACCGTATTCAGGCCTTCCTGGAAGAAAGCCGCGGCACTTACTTTGCCTTACCGACCGTATTACTGGTTTATCTGGTGGGAGGCCTCCTGTTCTTCCCGGTTACCGTGCTATCTCTGGCGGTGGCTGCCATTTTCGGCCCGATATGGGGCCCGATCTACGGCATCATGGGCGCCCTTTTGAGCGCCGGCACAACGTTCCTGCTGGGTAAACTGTTAGGTAATGCCGGACTGCGCAAACTGGGCGGCCCTAAAGTTGAGGCGGTTGATGAAAAGCTGAAAAAAAGCGGTATCATTGGCGTTGCAGCCATTCGCATGCTCCCAGTAGCCCCTTTCAGTCTGGTTAACCTGGTAGCCGGTATTTCATCTATCACACTGATCCAATTCTTAATTGGCACCTTTCTGGGCATGGCGCCACAGATGGTTGCGAAAGGCCTGGTAGGTGACTCTATCATGCAAATATTCAGAAACCCTTCAGCTGAGACCGTGACCTACCTGGTAGGTGGTCTGGTGTTCTGGCTGGCTATGATTATTGGCTCGCAAAAAGCGGCTAAAATGTATCAGGCGAAAAAAGAAGAGGCAAAAGAAGAATCTGAAGAATGTATCGCTTAATTACTTATAATTTGCATAGCGGCGTCGGTCGGGATGGCATTCAGGACTATGCCCGTATTGGCCGCTTTCTGGTTAAACAGGACGCCGACTTTGTATTGCTTCAGGAAATGGATACCCGCTCCGCTGAGCGCGACGTTAACGATGATATCAGTGCAATTTGTGCTGACGGCAAATACATGTTGATAGCTGCCCCAACGGTAACTACCCGGCATGGCTGGTATGGCAATGCTATTCTCACCCGCCATCCGGTTTTGCACCGCCAGCAATTTGATATCAGCGTTTCAGGTCGCGAACCGCGTACCCTTCAACATGTTGTGGTAACCCTGGACAAACAACCACTTAGTCTGCTGAACGCTCATCTTGGACTGAAAAAGAAAGAACGGGCCTATCAGGCCAGACGATTACACGAGATCATGCAGTCTATTAATGAGCGTAATCAGATGCCAGCCTGCTTAGGGGGCGACATGAATGAGTGGTGGCTGAACACTCAACTGTTTAAACGGCTCGATCAAACTTACCGTCAGCTGCGCACGGGGAGAAGCTTCCCAAGTCATTTGCCCCTATTCAAACTGGATCGCTTATGGACCAGCCCTGAGCTCAGGGTAAACCACTGTGACCTGCTAACGGATAAGGACTATCGCCACTACTCTGATCATTTAGCGGTGAAAATGGACTTTGAGATTAACCTGCCTACTGAATAAAGTAAGCGGTAACTTTCAGCTGACCACGTTCTTCTGAAAGAACCAGGATTTCACTGAGGGAACTGGCCTTCTCAAACTTACTGGCAAACTTTAACACCCAGTATTCCCCGTCGGGCAAACCGCTGAACTTCTGGCGCTTGCCGTAACCCGTGAGATTCCGGTTGGTTAAATCTCCCAGTTTGCTGCGGGTTCCTTTTAGTACCTGATCCCACTGCGAGGCGTCAATACGTTGCTTAAAACCCTGACTGGCATATTGCCAGGTCTGGTAGTAGCGACCGTCATCCAGTAACTCCAACCAGGTATAGGCAGGCGCCAGATCCATCTGGGGTTCATTAGCATAAGACGGCACAAACGCCATCAAACACCAGCTAATTAATAGTAAACGTGCGAACCTACGCATTATTATTTCCCCAAAAAAAAGCGCACCGGAAACCAGGCGCGCTTTTACGGTACAACAAGTCAGGGTTATTTCGCAATAACCGTCAGGATGGGTTGGGATGCATCCGGCCCGGTTACCCTGAACTCGTAGGTGCCGGCAGCCAGTTCAATCATCAGATTATTATTACTGGAGCCCAGAACCTTACCAACACCCTCTTCAACGGTATTGGTCAGGGCATCGTCCGGATTACCCAGATTCACAGTCGCCCAGTCTTCTGAGGCCACCTTAAATTCGTTAGCACCACCGCCCAGAGTTATATCAACGGCATAAACACCAGCGCCCTGATAGATAAGCTCATCATCGGTGCCCCAGCCATTCATACCACCGCGCAGATAAACCGGGGTATTACCAAAGAATTGCTCATTGAAGACTTTGAGTACAGGTTCGGCCTTATCGGTAGCATCAAGTACAAACACATAGTCACCGTCTTCTTCAATGGTCAGTACCAGGTTGTCATTGGTCGCCGCCAGGTATGCCGGCTCACCAAGTACTACCTGTTTATCGTCATCAGCTCCTGAGATTGCCCCGAGACTTACGGTTGCCCAGTCTTCAGATGCAACCTTAAACTCATAGCTGCCAGCAGCCAGTGACATAGCCACCTGATACTGACGACCGCCCTGATACAGCAGTGGTGTATCTGTTCCCCAGCCGTTAAAGCCGCCGCGCAGGTAAACCTCGGTTCCCGCATAAGGCTCCTCGTTTTCTATCGTTAATACCGGTGCCTGCGGATCGCTGGCATCCACGGTAAACAGATAGGTAGCATCGATTGCGGGGGTAAAGAACAGATTGTTGTTCGTAGTGCCCAGCGCTACGGGTACGCTCTCGGTAACGGTTGTTTCAGACGCATTGGCTGCACCAAAGTTAACCGTTGCCCAATCTTCGGAGGCAAACTTAAACTCATACTGATTACCCGCAGTTAACTGGGCTGTTACGGTGTAGATACCGTTACCCTGATAACTGAAATCACCGTCTGTGCCCCAGCCATTCATGCTACCGCGCAGATAAACCGGCGTATCACCGTAAGGCACAACATCAGGAGCTCCCGCGGTGGCGTAACTCGCCAGACCATAACCCTGTGCGCCGGCCTGTGGCTTAACAAATACCGCGATGGTTAGCGCTGGCACGGTAAAGCTGCCATTGCCCGCTTGATCTTCGGTGAAATAAGCGCCGCGTACGGTGCTGTCGTAAGAGCTTTGCTGAACCGGGTGCAGCACAAAACCACTAGCGGTATTGACGCTCAGGGTCTT
>DDJQ01000102.1:17968-40043 GCA_002339125.1 Alteromonadaceae bacterium UBA2620 | reverse complement strand
GCTTATCAATGGGGCTTAACTTCCATTGCTTGAGCGGATCGGTTTCCCGTTTCTGGAAGCGGCGGGTTTGCTCTTCCTGAGTAACCGAAAACCAGAACTTGAAAACCCGAATGCCGCTGTTTACCAGCATGCGCTCCAGCTCCGGGGTCTGACGCATAAACTCGAGGTACTCATTGGGCTCACAAAAACCCATCACCCGCTCTACGCCGGCGCGGTTGTACCAGGAGCGGTCGAATAAGACAATTTCGCCCGCGGTGGGCAGGTGCTTAATGTAGCGCTGAAAATACCATTGGCCTTTTTCTTCTTCCGACGGTTTTTCCAGTGCCACCACTCTGGCACCACGAGGGTTGAGATGTTCCATAAAGCGCTTAATGGTGCCGCCTTTACCTGCCGCATCGCGCCCTTCAAACAGCATGACCACCCGTTCACCGCTCTCTTTAACCCACTTCTGGACCTTGAGCAGCTCCACCTGCAGCTGATGCTTATGCTGTTCGTAGAACTGGCGCGTTACCTTGCGCTTGTAAGGGTATTCGCCAGAGCGGAAAGACTCAGCAATATACTGCTCGTCGTGGCGCATTTCCGACAGTGAATGCGGGTGCTCGTGGGCGTTTTCAGGGGTAGGTACAGCAGTCAGTTTTTGGCTATCGGTCACGTTCAATTCTCCTTCGTTACGGAGTTATTGTACGCCGATTAGCCACAACAAGGTGGCTAATCCCCGCTTAATCGAAGCTCGGCTGATCTGGATCAACCGATGAATTCAGCACCTGTCCGGGCGCTCATAACGCAGCTCACCCGGACATGGTATTACAGTAATTAGTTACAGGTATTCGGCGAGGAATTTATCCATTTCTTTGAAGAGCTTAATCCTGTTCGACTGGATTTCCAGGTGATGGTTACCCATAGGCAGCTCAACATAGCGGTATTCCTTGTCCTCATCATCAAGCTCATCGGCCATCAGGCGACTCTGCTCTACGTGAACCACCCGGTCTTCTTCACCGTGGACCAGCAAAATAGGCGTTTTGATATTTTCCACATAGTTAATGGGTGAGCGTCTGTCACGATCATCGCCGTCTTCACCGATCTGCTTTTTAACTAACTTCGAACCTAAAAAGCCTCGTGCGCGCCGAACGATGCGATCCAAATCACTCACCCCGGCAAAGCTCACCGCACACTTATACACTTCAGGGCTTTTTACGGTTGCAGCTAACGCGGCAAACCCGCCGTAACTCGCCCCTACAATACAAATTTTGTTTTTATCGGCATAACCCTGATCAATCATCCATTGGGTGCCGTCCACCACATCATCCTGCATGGCCATGCCCCAGTTTTGCATTTGTGATTCACCAAACGAGTAACCATAGCCGGAAGAACCGCGGAAGTTAGGTCGCAACACCGCATAACCACGAGTGGTAAAGTAAGCGGTCCAGTAATCAAAACCGCTGTATTCACGAACACCCGGCCCACCATGAGGAAAGATTACCGTTGGATAGGGCGCTTCGCCGATTTTTGGTAACGTTAGATAGCCTTCAATCTCTGTTTTATCACGGGCCGTGAACCTAATCCGCTCGTGGTCACTCAGCGCTTCGGTATTGATATCCGGGTATTGCGCAAACAAAAAGTCAATCGTCACCTCTTTCCGATTACCAATGTAGTAGCGGCCAGGTTGCGTATCGCTCTCGGAATAAAGCAGGTAGATTTGTTCGTCCTGGCTAAACGCCCTCAACGAGTTATGACTATCCTTGAATAATTTATCGAGTCCTTTCTGCAGCGGCGCATAACGATCGTTCCAATAGAAGCGGCCGCCTGGCGCCTGTGGATGATAAACACCAATAGCATCATTTGTAGCAGGGGAGTAGATGAGGCCGCCATCCACATCATAGTTTTCATCAGAGAATACCAGCGTTTCTTCGCGTGTGGTTAAATCAAGTTTATATAACGCCTTGTATTCACCGAGGTATTTTTTGACATACAAAATATTCGGATCGGCAGCAAAGCCCGAAATGTAAACCGGTTTATCATTTGATACGTTGTAAGCATACAGCTCTTCGTAGTTATCGTCTTCGTCGCGAAGGAAAATCTCGCGATCACCGGTTTCATAATTCAGTGAAATCCCAATCCGCACATTCCCCTGTCGGTCGGTTACCCAGTCACGAATACGTTTCTTGCCTTTAATTAATCGACTGATCTTACGGTTCTTGAGATTGACTTTGAAAACCGATTTTTCGAAAGGTCGCGAAATATCGATAGCCATGAGTATGTGATCCGGGTCGTCCGGAAGGTAATCGATTACGTCATCCTGAAACTGTGGCACATAACCCACATCGTTCTGATAACGCTGAATGTGCCGCCAGTCGATAACCATTTCAGGGTCGCCACCTTGCTGATTGTATTTCATCAGATACAAGCGGGTGCGGAAAAACTTTTTGCCTGCCCGGCTTACTTCGTACCGAGCGCTAACTAACAGATCTTCATTATTTGCCCAGCGATACCAGTTAATTTTAACTTTCTTGTTATCAGCTTTAAGCAGGTAGAACGCATCGCCGGTTGAAAGGTCCAGCGTCATCAAAACCGCCAGATCGCCATCGGCAGAATTTCGCTCCATAGCAAAACGCTGTCCGTCTGGTGACATCGATACGCCATAAAACTGCGGCAGACGGCTAAAAACTTCGACAGGTTGCGGTTCTGCGGCCTGAGCAGCAGGCAGCAGTACAACCCAACTGAACAGCAGCACTGCCAGTGTTTTTTTCAGGCAAGACATACAACGTTCCTTGTTTATTTATAATAAAATTTTGCGCTTAATATAAACGAAAGGCGATACCTGTCGCAACAAACGGGAAATTAGCTAAAAACGCTGTAGCGAAACCGCTTAAAGCGTTACAATTTTGGCGTAGATTCTGCTTTAAGAATTGACCCTTTTGTTTGTATGCAGTGCAAGGAGCACACCGTCCGTTAATGTCTGTTGGTATGTTTTTCTCTTTTCGTCGCGCTTTGCTGGCGCTGACCTCGCTGTTGCTCTTAACCTGCTATCCTGCATGGGCTCTGGACTACGAGCTAAAAGGGTTGGACCGGGATGATTTAGAAGACAACATCGAGCTGCATCTGGCGCAGGTTAAGCTGGCCAACAACACACTTGACGAACCCACCGAAGAACGCATCATCCGCTCTGTAAAAACTGCCCTGCAGCCTTTCGGTTTTTACAACGCTGAAGTCGCTCTTTATTTTGAACAAGAAGAGCTCGTTATCGACGTTAGCCTGGGCGAACCACTAAAAGTGAGTAACGTTACCCGTGAAATTATCGGTGATGGACGCTCAGATGATGCTTTTCGGCAACGGTATAACGCCTTTCCCCTCAAACAGGGCGACGTATTACATCAACCGACTTACGAAAAGTTTAAGTCAGAGATGTTCAATTATGCGCTGTCTCATGGCTATTTTGATTTCTACTGGCAGGCCACCCGGCTCGACCTGGTGCGGGAAGAAAACGAAGCCAATATTCTGCTTATTGCACAAAGTGGCCGTCAGTATGAATTTGGCGAAGTAGAGCTGGTGGGTGACGACCGGGCTAAAGCCATTATTGGCCGGCTGCGGAATTTCACTGCTGGCGAAAAGTACAGCTCCGCCAAACTGACCGAATTTAACCGTCGCCTGAATGAAACCGGCTATTTTGCCCGCGCCATTGCCCGCCCCATTGTAAGTCGGGCCGAGGGAGCCCGGGTTCCCATCGAAGTCACACTGACTCATCTGCCGCGGGATATTTTTAATGTGGGCGGAGGCGCCAACTCTGACAAAGGCCCCCGGGTGCGCGCCCGTTGGGAGCGGCCATGGGTGAATACCCGCGGACACTCGGTTACCGGCCAGGTGTTTGTCTCCAAGCTGGAACAGGCGGCGAGCCTCGACTACCGTATTCCGTTGGAAGACGTTAATAACGACTACGCCAGTATTCAAACCAGCTATGAATTTGAGGATAACTCAATCAGCGATACTAAGAGTGAAACCCTGAGCATCTCAGGCCATCGTTTCTGGAAAGAAGCGGATTCGCCCTGGCAACGCAGCGTATCGTTAACCTTTGAACGGGAGATGTTTACTCAGGGGATAAGCGATCCGCAAACCATTAATCTACTGATGCCGGGTTATTCCGTGGGTTACACCAAATCCGATCAGGAACTGACCATCAGCCAGGGGCAGCAATATATTGTGGCAGTTCAGGGCGGCCATGAGAGCGCAGGCAGTGATATATCACTGTTTAAAATTACTGCCAACGCCAAGGTGATTACCACCATTAACGATACCCACCGAATTTATCTGCGCGCCGACGCCGGCGCCATTCGTACCGATGACTTTGACCGGGTACCTTCGTCACTGCGTTTCTTTACCGGCGGTGATCAGAGTATTCGTGGTTTCCGCTATCAGGAAATCTCACCACAGGTTCTCGATGAAGAGGGCAATTCGGTACTTACCGGCGGACGCTATCTGGCCACAGCCAGTGTTGAGTATGCTTACCCGGTAGCCGATAACTGGCGGGCAGCCGTGTTTGCCGATGTGGGTACCGCCACCAATGACTTCTCTGATGGCTTATCCCGGGGCCTGGGTGTTGGCGCCCATTGGTTAACGCTGATTGGCCCGGTGCGGTTTTATATTGCCCAGGGCAAAAATGACTTCGAGACACAATGGCGCTTCCACTTTTCGCTGGGGCCTGAGCTATGAGTATTAATCGCCTGGCAAAAGGCTTCTTAATACTGTTGCTCACTCTGCTGCTTATTGTAGCGGTTGTGTTGTCGCCGCTGGGCGCACCGCTGATTAATTACGCGGCTAACAAATATGTGCCCGGTCTGGCGGTTGATTCGGTATCAGGAAGCCCGTTAAGTGAGCTGACACTGGAGAAAGTTAACTGGCAGAATGAACAGTGGCAGGTAAAGGTAAGCTCGGTCACTCTGGCCCACGAGTGGACCTGCCTTTTAAACAGCAAAGCCTGTATTACCTTGCTGCAGGTTAGCTCACCCCATATTAAACAACTGGCTAGCGCCGAAAGCACCGATGAAGAGCCCTCTGAACCAGGCGGCGAAATTACTCTGCCGCTGGCCATCGCGCTGGATAAACTGAAAATCAGTGACGCGCGCTTTGAGAGCCCGGCAATTACTGTGCAGGCCAACCAGTTAACCAGCTCCGCTCAGTGGATAGACTCGCTGCAAATTAATCAGCTGACACTCAGCGGCCTCACCCTGATGTTACCTGAAAGCGAGCCTCAGCCGCCGTCGCCAGTGGCAATCACTTATCAGGCGCCGGCCTTGCCCGAAGTACACACTCCGCTCACGCTGCAGGCCAATGACGTACAGATTTCAAACATCCGGGTGATACAGGGTGAACAGGAAGTTGCAGCATTAGATGTTGCCTTGCAACAAACTCAAATACAGGATAGCCGGATAGCCTTACAGGCACTCAGTGTGAACATGGAGCAGGTTATTAATGCGAGCCTGGACGGTGAAGTGACCCTGAGCGGTCAGTACCCGCTCAACTTAACTCTCATTGCAGATCTTCCTGTTGAGCAAACCACCCAGCATGCAGAACTCTCAGCCGCAGGGGATTTGAGCGACCTTGCGCTTAATATCAATAGCAGCGGACTGGTCAGTGCAGAAGTCACCGGCAAAGCCAATCTGCTCAGTGACAGTCTGCCGGTATCATTACATAGCCGATGGCCTGCTCAAGCGCTAAACCCGCTGGCTGCTATTGAACTCGATAGCGGCGTTTTGTCGGTGCAGGGGCAGATGGGCGAATACGCCATACAACTTGACGGCGGTGCCACCATCCCCGATGTTTCACCGGTAAAAGTAAGCCTGGCTGCCCTGTTAAGCGAACGTTCGCTGGCGGTTTCAGCCCTTAACAGCGAGTTACTTGAAGGCGAAGTGACCAACAGCGGCGTGCTGTATTTTAGCGATTCACTAAGCTGGGAAGGCATATCGCGCTTAACCGGGGTTGATTTACAAGGCTTCTCAGAATTCGCCCCGACCAATGTTAACGGGGTGGTAAAAGCGCAGGTAAGCCTGAGTGATAAAGGCCCTAACGTACTGGTATCGGATATTCGCTTAAGCGGTGAACACCTTGAGGAAATGTTTACCCTTACCGGTGATGCGGTGTATTCGGCGAACAGTGACATTATGGTGGCCAACCTCAACGGCGCCTTGGCCGAGAACCATTTTTCAGCCGTCGGGCAGGTGTTTAATCAACAGTACCTGGATGCTCTGGTAGCCATCGACTTGCAGCGACTGGCGGCTCTGTATCCCGAAGTATCGGGCCAGCTGGCTGGCTCAGTGGCGATAAAAGGGCCCTGGGATGCGCCAGTGATCGATTCAAAGCTATTACTCACCGATATCCTTGCCAGTGCACGTCTGAGTCAGGCGGCCGCCAATCAGGGCCCGCTTAATGGCGAAATTACCATTACCGGCTCACTGGCCGAGCACGCCCTCAACGCCAACCTGCAATTGCCGGAACACACCACTACTTTGAATCTCGACGGTCAGTGGCAAAATCAGCAATGGCAGGGGCAGTTATCAGACACGCAATTGGCATTGCTCAATACGGTCTGGGAATTACAGTCGGATGTGGCGCTGCGTTATGAAGCCAACCCGCAGCATTTCACGGTGAGTCAGCATTGCTGGGAAGCCAGAGAAAAAGGCAACCTGTGTATTAATGCGGTGGATTATACACCGGAGCAGGTCAACTGGGATGTTCAGGCCAGTGCGTTACCCATCGGACTGTGGATTGATGAGCTGATGCCTGATTTACTGGTGGAGCGCAACAAGGCAACGCTTAACATCACAACTCAGGGCAACTTCGATCCGGCCAGTGAAAAAGTCGCCGGCCAGTTACAAATATCCGTAAGCCCGGACAAATGGCAGTTGGCAGGTAATGAGCCGGTCACCATTGACCTTGATGAGGTAAGCTTTGACGGCCAGTTCGACGAGCAGCAGGTGGCCCTGAGCGGCAATATAACCAGCCCGCAAATTGGCACTATTACGTCGCAGGCCACGGTGTTTCCGTTCACCGAACAACCTTCCATCGACGCCCGGATTAACCTTGCCAACTGGCAGCTCGCACCATTTAAGCCACTGATTGCACGCATGAATGAACTCAACGGCAATATTAACGGTGAGCTTAAGCTGGACGGGCCGTTAAGTCTGCCCCAGGTGAATGGTCAGTTAACCCTTAATCAGGGTGAGATAAACAGTGAAGACCTGCCGGTAGCGGTGAGTCAGTGGCAGCAAACCATTAACCTCAACGGGGCCAGAGCCGATTTTGAAGGACAGTTTCTGCTGGGTGACGGCCCGGGTACCCTCAACGGTTCGGTAGACTGGCAGGACAGCCTGCTGGTTGATCTGGCGGTAAAAGGCGATGCCTTTACCGTGAATTATGATGACAGCCGGGTAAAAGTCTCGCCGGACCTACAGATTAACCTGAGCCCACAAAACGTGGATATTTCAGGTGATATTGATATTCCCTATGCCCGGGTGAAAATTAACGAACTCCCGCCCAGTGCGGTATCTCCATCGCGGGATGTTCACCTGCGGGGTGAGCCGCCAAGCGAAGCGCTGGTAGATAATATAAATGCCGACATTATGGTCACTATCGATGAAGACGAGCGTGAGGAAGTACGCCTCGATGCCTTTGGCTTAAAGGCTACACTCAGTGGCGGCGTGAATGTACAAACCCAGCCAGCGCTTACCGGTTACGGCGATCTGCGAATTATTAACGGGCGCTATGAGGCCTATGGTCAAAACCTGATCATTCGTACCGGCGAGGTGCAGTTTAATGGCCCATTAGACCAGCCCATTCTGCTGGTAGAAGCCATTCGCGATCCCGAACTAACTGAAGATGATGTGATCGCAGGTGTAAGGGTTGAAGGCCCGGCCAATCAACCCAGTGTGTCGTTATTTTCTGAGCCAGGTATGGATCAGGCCCGAAACCTGGCCTACCTGTTAAACGGCAGCGGCGGACTCGGCGGCGGGCAGATGGACGAAAACTCCTATGCTGCCATGCTGATTGGTTTTGGTTTATCCAGCTCTGAATCACTCACCAGTAATGTGGGTAATGCGCTGGGCATTGAGGATTTATCGCTCAGTACCACCGGCCAGGGCAGTGATACCAAGGTGGCTATTTCAGGAAAAATCGCCTCCAACCTTACCGTTCGCTACGGCGTGGGGATGTTTTCTGACGAAGACAGCGGCGGCCAGGAAGTCGCCTTGCGCTATCAAATCCTGTCTAACCTGTACCTGGAGATAGTGCGCAGCCTGTATACCACCGTTGATCTTTACTACCAGTTCACACTGGGGGATAACAAACCCGCAAATGCCGATGAAGATGGCAGCAAACAAGAGTAACCTGAATTAAACCGATTCTTCAGCGCGCGTACAGTTCTGCTCCTGAGCCTAAGAGAACAGGTCGTTTTGCTCCTGACTGACCAGCCGCGCATATTCCTGTTTGAATTTCTGCTCACGCTTATACGCCCAGTAGCCAAATCCTGCCATCAGCACACTGATGATAATAAAGGTGGTCACACCGCCTTTATCCACAAAGGATTCCCAGCTGAGATCGCCAACAACGGCAGCTATTCCCCAGATAACCAGCAAGATTAACTCACTACTCCAGGCAGAATGCATGGTGATCCGCGCAATTCTCTGATTGCTGAGATACTGCTTTTTTAACGTTTCGCGGTAATGGCTGGTATCTTCAAACGAGGCCAGCACCGCATGCCGGCGCAACCAGATAACAAAACCAGTAAATACGCCGCCACAAACCATCACACCGCACAACACCAGGGCCAGATATAAAGGCAGTTTTTCCCAGCTGTAAATGAGCATCCCCAGGCCAATCAGAAAGCCCGTGAAATCAGAAACAATGTACCAGCGCTGCAGGCGTTGCTGATGCTTAAGGCGCCGGGTCACATCGCTCAGATCGATTTCGCTCACCGGCTGCTGTTGCCAGAGTGCGGTTAAGTCCTGCTCTGGATTTTCATTATTCATGGTTCATCCTCTGCTGCAGCGTGGTTTTAGCCCGCTGCAGTAATACACCAACGTGATTTTTGGTTAAGCCACACACTTCGGCAATTTCCTGATAGCTAAGTCCTTCCAGAGTGAGGGTCATTACCTGCCGCATGGTGACCGGCAGGGTGCGAATCGCTTCCAGCAGGGAAGTCACCTGCCGGCTGCGGGCCGCCACATATTCAGGCTCTTCATCAACTGCCCCTGCTGTACCGACGATATCGTCGTCATCAGGCTGACTCACAGCGCGATTCTTCACCTCTTTGCTAACGTGAGTCACCGCCCGGTTATGGGCAATTTTCAGGATGTAAGTTTTCAGACTGGCGTCGCCGTTAAAGCGCTCTAACCCTTGCCATACCGCCAGCGCTATTTCCTGCAACAGCTCCTGACGCACCGATTCATTGGCCTCGTAGCTCGACGCAACGCGACTGAGCAGGGCCTGATGTTCAGCGAGTATTTGCTTAAAGTCCTTGTGCACAAAAATCCTGGTATGAAAGGTTAAATGACGTTGCTTATTTCCTTTAGTCTGCCTTCAGCAAAAAAAATAACACTGCTGTGTAATTTTTTTTAATGGCTGATGACTATACCGGTAACAACACCATTTGGTTAGTCCCTACAGAGGAAATCGCAATGACACATACAGAGATTATTTTATTGGTCACAGCCATGCTTGGCCTGGGCTTATTTTGTCACTACCTGGATGCCAGATATCAATGGCAGCTAAGCGCCTGGTTTTACGGCAAGCCGGTGAATCCGTTTAAAAAAGCACAGCCGGCAAATTCGCCAACAAGCGCCCAGAAAGACGCTGAAATTGCGGCCTTAAAAGAGCGTATCGCGGTACTGGAGAAAATCGTTACCGAACCAGCGTATGAGCTCAATCAGGAATTGAATAAGTTGTGCCGGTAAAAAGAAAATAGCTGTAATCCCGGCCGACTCTAATTAGTCATCCCGGCCCCGAGCCGGGATCTCCTTAACAGCCTGGCTAACTGTAGCAATCTTATTGAAAGAGTAATACTTTTTGGGAGATACCGGATAGATGCATTCGCATCTTCCGGTATGACGGAGTTATATTAATCCTGCTGGGATTCATCCTCGTCCTGCTCTTCGTATTCCAAATCTTCCAATGGGATCACTTCACTGCTGCTGTAACTTAAGCTCACCGGTGCAGAGTAGTTTGGCACGTCATCATAGCTGAATACGGAATAAAACTTTGCAATGTTAGGGTTACCAAAGTTGTCGTAAGTATAGTTATCCGGCCCGGCGTACAACTTTACGCCATCCAGCGGGGACTTGGGCGGATGGAAGCGGTTACGCACTACAAAGCTGCCAACAAAATCGTTGTGTTCCGGATTCTTCCAGGTCAGTTTAACTTGTTTGTTTTCTACCGTCGCATCAAACTCTGTAGGGGCAGGTAAGGTAGTTTTTCGACGCTGAATATACTTGATCACCAGTTGGCAAACTAAACTGCTGCGCTCGTTATGCCAGTCCACCAGCGCATTATGCTGAGGCGAAGACGCGGTCGCCCGAACGATAAAATGAAAAGGCTGATTGTCGGCATACAAGGCTTCGAGGTGCGTTTTACAGAAACTGTCGAAGATAAAATGATGAGTACTACGTTCTTTTAACTGCGCGTTACTCACCTCATAGCCGATAAATTCGATTTTTTGGCGCTCTTTCACACTGTTGTAATCCAGGGCCTCCAGACCAGCCAGCTCAATGGTAAAGCGAATATCTTTATGCGTATCCATAGCGCTTTTACTTTGCATTACCAGGTAGGCTTCGGTAATCACAGTACGATCCGGTGGCGGCAGGTTTTCCGGCTTGAAGGCCATTTGCCCGTAAACAATATCGCCCTGTTCATCAAAGCCTGAGCGCAGCTCACCGTTGATCACCTGGTCACGATAAATCGTATGCAGCGCATTGGGCTTAAGTTCCAGGCGATTGGTGGGCAGGGTATAAATAAGTTCCATATTCGGCCGGTAATGAATGCCCGCACCAAATTTGCCGTAACCGATATCAAACTGCATCATTTGCGAGTCGGCACCAACCGGCAGTTTCTTGGGGCCTTCAATACGTAGCAGTAAACGCCCGCCATTAATGGAACGCTTGATAATGTGCCGTTCTGCGACGTTTAACACCCACTCTGACCAGATCCCCTGTGTCAGCTTGTCAGACGCTACTGACTGACCAAAGGTTTGTACCGGCGTGGCCTGATGGATCTGATTAAAATCTGTGATGTCAGAGATCTCATCACCATCAAGTACCGAGACGGTCCACTCGCCAAAGTTTTCGACTTTAGCATTCACCCGATTCATCGGATAGAGCGAAAAACGCGCAGCTTTTATTCGCGCACCCTCCGGTAAGCTGTCGAGGTTAAACTCAATCACGCCATAGCAAATACCGCGGCGTTTATTGACGCCCACAAACAGCGAGTTATAACCAAAATGATCGCGGTTTTTCTCAATGGTGTACTGCCCTACATAACCCACATTCTGCCGCGCCGGGAACAAGCCGCGAAAGTACTCATCACTAGAGAGTTTGGTTCGCAGTTTAATTTCCGGACTAAAAGGCGACTTAATCCCAGAAATACGATCGACGGCTCGTATATTGTAGTAATACTTGTGACCGCTCTTTAGTTGTACATCGGTAAATGTAAGCTGGCGGGTGCGGGCAATCAGATTAGCTTCGGTACAGGGGCTTTTCACCGACTCTGCGCGGTAAATTTCAAAGTAGATATCATCTGAAATGGCGTACTCCCAGCTCAGCGTAACCGTGTATACGTCCACTTCAGAGACGGTAAAGTTATCGACTCTGGCCGGTGCCGACGGGGAATAATTAATGGCTTCCGACAGAGCATATTTTACCGCTGGAATATTCTCGTCTACGCTTTGCGACATATTAGTGAGGTAATCCGGAATATTACGCGTTCCGACTTCCACTACCGAGGCGAGGATCCCCAACGAATAATAGTACTCGCGGCCACTACCGTGGATCAGATTCGCCGGCGGTTTGCCCCGGTGAATACCGTATTTACGTCCGGTGACTTTATGAATTTCCTTATTCATATTGGCACACAGTATGTTCAGGTCGGTGCCTTCGATCTCTGACTCATGATTAAACTTATGCGCCGGGAAGAACACATTCCCCTGAGAATGGTAATCCAGCGCGATGGTAATATTGGTGTGTGACAGCACAAAATCACGAATCGCCGCCGTTTCCGGCTCCGAAAATGCCTCCGGCCCGGAATAGGTATTCAGGCTGGTATCTACAGCGCGCTTAAAGCGCACCGCAAAGTTTCGGTTAAGATCGACCCCAAAGGTACCGTCGCCGTTATCCCGCCGATTTTTGCGCCAGAACGAAAAATGCGTGCGCGAATACTCAAACCCGTCCGGGTTTAAACAGGGCACCATATATAAGGTATTACGAGTCAGGATTTGTTTCAGCGTTGGATCACTGCGGTAATTATCAATAATGTGCTCAATCAGCTTTATGCCGAGTTCGTTACCAATCCATTCACGCGCATGAATAGTTCCGGTGTACAGCAGTGCTGGTTTGTTGTCGGCAAATTCCACATCCAGTGATACGGTCACCAGCATGATTGGCCGGCCTTCCCAGGTCGTTCCGATCGACTGCAGACGAATAAGGTGCGGATGCTCTCCCATCACTTTTTCAAGGTATTCAACGGTTTGTGGGTAAGACGTATATTGCTTTTTCATACTGCGTTCACCAGCTGTTGATTATGCCGAAGCGAAGTGTTGTGTCTGGCCGGTAAACTCACCCCAGTGAGACACAATAAGGTCGCGTTTTTTCTCGCGCAGATTTTTCACCGACATCAATTGCTCAGGATCCTGAGTTAATGCCAGGGATAAGCCTTCCACTCCCAGCGTAGTAAAAATATCAGTAATCATTTTGGGACCCACGCCCTTAATACCGGCCAGAAAGGCTTCGAGCTGAGCCTTGCTATAGCTTATCTGAGGGGCTTGCAAGACATCAGCATCATCCTGTTGTGCGTCTTCCAGGCCAACTTCCTGATGCTGAAGATGTAAATCCGCAATAGGGCGGCTTAACCTTTGTGGGGTATAGTTATCCTGAAAATTCCAGTACTCACTGGGCCATTCTTCACCACCGCGTAATTCCACCGGCAGCAGCGGATATTGCTCTCGGGACACCCGGGCTAAACTGTCGGCACAATCATAACTTGGCGTATATTCACCAAAGGTGATATGACGCATGGTGCGTAGCAGTGATGAACGAATTTTGCCGAGCTCTTCCCAGTTAAACAGTGGAATATAAGGCTTTTTAAAGGTGTCTTCGGCGAGCATCCACATAATGTACTGACCTATCCAGTCACGCACGTAGGGGAAGGCCGCAAATGCCGTGGCACACTCTAAGATACGGAACTTGCCGTCGGTACCCAGGGCAATATCACAGGCCCAGTATTCGGCCTGGGCTGCCCTGGAGGCGCGCACGGCGATATCCAGCGCTTCTTTCGGTACGTCCTGATAATCCATGGAGCCGCCCTGACTGGTGTTGGTTAACCAGTGCCCGGCCGGTGGACGTCGCCAGAATGCACAAATAGGTTTATGCCCCACCAGCATTACCCTGATATCCGCCGCCATGGGTACAAATTCCTGCACATACACCGGGTAGTATTTTTTCTGGCTAATAAGGGCCTGAGCTTCGTTAAAGCTATCTACTTTGTGCACGTAATAGCCGCCATAGTTAGACGGCCCATAAGACTTTTTAATGATCTTCGGGTAACGGGTAGACTGTAAAAAATCCACCGCTTTATCTCTTTCATAAAAGATATGCGTGGTGGGAATAGGTAAATCGTGTTTGCGACAAAAATGGGTCACATTTTCTTTGGATTTATTAGCAAACTGGGCATCCAGTGACGGTACAAAACGTACCTCCGGTAATTCGCGGGCAATGTCACGAAATGTTTCGTATGCCGTTGCCGGTACATTGCCAATCAGTACCTCGATACCTTTTTGCTTTACTTCACGAATAAAGCGGGCTTTATCATTGCCCCAGTGATAGGTCACGCTTTCGATGGGATCAGGCCAGCCTTTGAAGTTTGACTTGTCAAAAAATCGCAGCACGTGATCAAGATATAAAAAACCAATTTTAGGCAAAGATTGGGCAGGGGTCATGGCTAGGCACTCAATAATTCGATTACGGTTTGTTTTGACTGGTTGTGGTGATGTGCTTTGGCTTTTTTCTCGATAAGGCTAACTACTTTTTCAATCTTGAGATCGTTAAAGTTAAGTCCCATGGCTTCCTGCTCTGGCGTGGCAAAAGCCGGAATACCATTCACCTCCAGTACCACATACTCTTCCTGCTCGCGGTCGTAAATAATATCCACGCCCGCAATCTCCAGGCCGGTCACTTTGGCTGCTTTAATGGCAATATTGACCAGTTCGTCATTGGGTTCGCGAACAATTACTTTCCCGCCGCTGGTGACATTAGTTTTCCAGTCATCCGCGGGTGCCTGACGGCCGTAACAGCCAACGTACTCACCGTCGACTATATCGATGCGATAATCGGTCATGTCGTAATTCACAAACCGTTCAATATAAAAATGCTGGATGTTGGTTTGATCCAGAAATGGCAACAACATATCCAGTGAACGCTCATCCTCAATTTTTACGATACCCATGCCGCCCCAGCCATCGGTAGGCTTGTACACCAGGCGGCCGCCCCATTCGCGGATAGTGTTTTTAAGGATTTGTTTTTCATTTCGGTTGCACAACCGGTAGTCGGGGGTGCGCAGCCCGGCACGGGCTAATCGCTGAGAAGTGCGGAACTTATCTTCAGACAAAGCAAAGGAAGCGAAGCTATTTAGGCAGGGTATGCTTTCATCCAGCACCTGATACAAATACACCTGATATTGCGATTGCTGTCCAGCGTTATAAGAAAAGAAAGCGTCCAGCTCATCCATGGCCACGTTATTGCACATAATATGACCGGCCTTCGCATAAGCATTTGCCAGGTTGAGGTCGGTAATAACCGCCACATCCCGTTCCCGCAGCTGATTAATAATTTTCGACTGAATGACATCGCCGCCACCGTTTTTGTACATCCACATTCCGGCTGTATACATCGACACCTTGATACCTTTTGCATTGAAAATTTGAAGAACAACAGGTCTTAGCTTCACCTGCTTAATGGCTCCGAAGACATCTTGTGTCGTGTTTTCATTCTGGCACCTCCGTAAGCGGGGCCTAGTTAACGCATCCTTTATGACAATGTGATGACGTTTTTTTAACCAACATAAATTGTTCAAAAAAGTGTCATCCCCCATTCACCTGGGACCTTTAAAACTGCGCCAGTTATTTTATAAGGAAGCCTTATGTCTGTTGATTTTACCGAGCTGGCGACGCTGATTAATCTCAACTCTCACAGTCACAATAAAGCAGGAATCGATGCCAACGCAGCGATTTTCGGAAGCTGGATGCAAGCTCTGGGCTATGCCACCAAGACCTACCATCGTGAAGCCATCGGCAATCATGTGCATTTTTGCGCAACACGCCGCGACGGGCCGCGGGTATTGCTGCTGGGACATCTGGATACTGTATTCCCGCCGGGTACCTTTACCGACTTTAGTGAAGATGAAGAATGGGTTTATGGGCCGGGCGTTTGCGATATGAAAGGAGGCAACTACGTGGCCTTATGTGCACTGCGCAAAGTTTATGCGCAGCAAGGAGATATAGGTAATATTGACATGCTGCTGGTCAGCGATGAAGAAACCGGCAGCGATGACAGTAAAGCCCTTACGGCTAAACTGGCCGCAGATTATGACATTGCTCTGGTGTTTGAAGCAGCGGGCAAAAATAATGAAGTCGTTATTGCCCGCAAAGGCATTGCTACCTACTTTATCAAAATCACTGGGAAGGGCGCGCATGCGGGTAATCATTACAGTGAGGGTGTCAATGCCAATCTGGCTGCCGCCCACCTGACTATTTACCTAACCTCGCTCACCTGCCTTGAAAAAGGTACAACGGTTAATGTGGGGAAAATAACAGGCGGCCTGAGCGCCAATACTATCTCTCCCCAGGCACAGCTGGTGGTAGAAGCGCGCTTTACTGGTAACGATGAAAAACGGCGTATCCTTGCTGCCTTTGAACATCTTCCAAAACATAATCCGGTCGCTGACAGCTTCCTTACCGTCACCGGCGGCCTGCAACGGGATGTTATGCAGTCCTGTGCCAAACAAAAGCAGTTATTGCGCCAGATAGAAGAAATCCTGGGGTATCCGCTGAACGTTGAAAAGCGTGGCGGCGTGAGTGACGCAAACGTAACCGCCGGAGCAGGGGTTGCGACCCTGGATGGTTTTGGCCCGTTTGGTGATGGCGACCATACTATTAATGAGCGCGCCAGCAAGGCGAGCTTTCATCTACGCGTTAACGAAGTTGCGAAAATTCTTGCGGCGTTTAATCAGCCTCGATAAATGCTTGTAAGCGCTCGGCGGCGATTTGTACCAACCGCTGGCGCGCCTCGATAGCAGACCACGCAGAATGCGGCGTGATCAACAGGTTAGGTAAATCGAGCTGTAACAGGGGGTGATCTGCCGGCGGCGGCTCAACGGATAAGGTATCAAGTGCGGCACCGGCAATCTGCCCCCCATTGAGCGCTGTTACCAGTGCCACTTCATCAATAAGACCGCCTCGAGCCGTATTAATAAGCAAAGCCGACGACTTCATTAAGGCCAGCCGTTCAGCGTTGATCAGCTTGTCGGTTTGCGGACTTAACTGGCAGTGTAAACTCACTACGTCCGCTTCGGGCAGTAAACCATCCAGCGCTCTGCGTTCAGCAGAGGTCGTTCCCGGCCGGGCTGCTACCGAGACTTTCATCCCAAACGCCCGGGCCAGCTCTGCAAAGCGTTGCCCCAACGTACCGAAACCCACGATGACCAGATGTTTACCAGCCAGTTCCATTACCGGGTTATCCAGCAAACAAAAATAGGGCGAGCGTGACCAGTCGCCTTGTTTTACCTGTTGGGTGGTAGGCGCAAACGAGGTGGCCAGATTCAGCAACAGCATCATGGCGTGCTGTGCAACAGAATCGGTGCCATAGCCGTCGACATTGTTAACCGTAATACCGTGTTGCTGGCAGTAGTCGGTATCCACATTATTGGTACCAGTCGCCAGCACGCCCACGTAACGCAATTTTTCGGCCTGACCTAAAGCATCGGCATTGAGGACCACTTTATTCACCAGCACAATTTCGGCATCGCGAATACGTTCGTTGACCTGTTCGGGTGTAGTGGTCGGATAACGGGTAAGTGTTACTGGTAATGATTCAAATTCGCTGAGGGTGAGATCGGTTCCCAGCGAATCGCTATCGAGCACAACCGCCCGCATTATAACGACTCGATAATGCGTTCAAGGGCCGTTTTGGTGCGGGCCGGAACAGGCACAACACGACCGGTAGAGCGGTCGACAAAAACATGCACAAACTGACCATGGGCTACCCGGCGTTCATTGGTACCGGCGTAAATAGACACCCCGTAGGTTACCGAACTGCGGCCAATTTTAGCGACCCGAACGCCAACATCTACGTCTTCCGGGTAGGCAACCTGGGAAATAAACTGACACTGTGAACTCACCACGTGAGCTACTACCGGACTGGTACGAAAATCCATCCCCGCTTCATCACATAAAAAACGGTTTACCGCGGTATCAAAAAAGCTGTAGAACACCACGTTATTCACATTGCCGTAGATATCATTATCCTGCCAACGGGTTGGCAAAGTAACCTGGTAAGGGTAATCGCTGAGGGACGGGGTAATATCCGTCATAATACTCTTTCATCCTTTATTGTCTGACTGGCAACGAAGACACAACATCCGCCACGAAAAATATAACACTACGCCATTTATGGTTGAGATTAAACCACGTTTACGCCCGGGTTTGCCCTTGTCCGAGCACCACAAACTTTTCGGTGGTCAGGGATTCCGCCCCCATAGGGCCATAGGCATGTAATTTACTGGTTGAGATACCAATTTCAGCACCCAGTCCCAGTTCACCACCATCGGAAAAACGTGAGGACGCGTTCACCATCACTACAGCAGAATTAATATCCCGGATAAAGGCATTGGCCGTGGTGTAGTTTTGCGTAGCAATCACTTCGGTATGACCGGAGCCGTATTCGGTAATATGAGCAACGGCATCATCGTAACTATCTACCACCCGCACGGCAATTTCCATGGCCAGGTATTCTGCCTGCCAGTCGGCATGGGTAGCCGAAATCGCCTCGGCAAAATGGCCAATTGACGAGTCGCAGGCGTGGATCATGGTGTTATGCTGCTTGAGCATGGCGGCCGCCCGGGGCAAAAACGTATCGGCCACCGCGCGATGAACTAAACAGGTTTCCAGCGCGTTACACACGCCAGTACGCTGGGTTTTACCGTTTTCCAGCAGCCCAAGAGCCTGATCAAGGTCGGCGTCTTTGTCGACGTACAAATGGCAAACCCCTTTGTAGTGCTGAATCACCGGGATCTGGCTACGCTCGCTAACATATTCAATTAAGCCTTCACCACCACGGGGAATGATCAGGTCAACATACTCTTTTAAGGTCATGAGTTTATTCATGATCTCGCGATTCGGGTCGGGGATCACCGTGACTGCCGCGGTATCGATATCAAATTCGCGCAGCACATGGTGAATACAGGCGGCCAGCGCCAGATTAGAGTGCAGCGCTTCTTTACCACCACGCAGGATCACGGCATTGCCCGCTTTGAAACACAATGCCGCGGCATCGATGGTGACATTGGGGCGCGATTCATAAATCATTGCAATCACGCCTAGCGGAATGCGCATTTTGCCAACCTGAATACCACTGGCCATAGTTTTAAGCGCTTTGATTTCGCCCACCGGATTGGTTTGATTCGCAATCGAGGCTACCGCACTGGCAATGCCCATAACCCGCTCTTCAGTAAGGGTTAAACGGTCAACCATGGCGGCATCCAGCCCTACCGTTTTACCATGTTCCAGGTCGAGTTGGTTGGCGCTTAAGATGTTACTCACCTGGCTCACCAGGTGCTTGCTGATGGCCATTAAAACCGCGCGTTTTTGCTCGCCACTTAATCGGGCAACCTGTCTGGCGGCCACTTTCGCCTCACTGGCGGCTTTGCGAATTGAAAAACTCATACCGACTCCCATTGATTAACGGATCAGTTAATTGTAGCAGTGCTGCGGCGCAGTCATTGCAGGTACGCCGCATAATGTCTCAGGGCTTAAATAGCACCAGATCATCCCGGTGAACAATCACTTCGCCGCTGTCATACCCCAGGATAGTATTGATCTGTGCGCTCTTGGCGCCTTTGATTTGCCGCAACTCCTGCGCGCCATACAGCGCAATGCCTTTAGCAAGCACCTGTTTGCCGCAGTGAATTTCGATCGCGTCGCCAGGACTAAAGTGACCACTTACTTCCACCACACCTGAGGGCAATAATGATGCACCTTTATTAACCAGAGCCTTTTTAGCGCCTTCATCTACCTCAATGCGTCCGCGGGTTTTTAGCGTGTGCTCGAGCCATAAACGACGAGCGGTTTTCTGCGACTGCTGCGCTTTAAACAGCGTGCCCGGTAGTTGCCCTTCGTGCAAGGCATCAAAAACCGTTCCATTGCGGCCGTTAACAATCAGTGTCTGAATACCACTGCGCGTGCATTTATCGGCGGCTTCGATTTTGGTTCGCATCCCGCCGGTTCCCACTGACGTACCGGCACCGCCGGCAATGGCATATATATCCGGGGTAATGTGTTCCACCTCAGGGATCAACGTAGCATCCGGGTTTTTGCGCGGGTCTGCGCTGTACAGGCCATCGATGTCGGAGCAAATGATCAGCGTATCGGCGCCGGCCACCAGTGCGGTGTAGGCAGCCAGGTTGTCGTTATCACCTACTTTCAGTTCATTGACCGCCACGGTGTCGTTTTCATTAACGATGGGCAGGGCCTGATGGTTGAGTAATTCGCGAATGGTATTTTTGATGTTTACATAGCGCGTGCGGTCATGCAGATCGTCATAGGTCAGCAGCACCTGAGCACAGGGAAAATCAAAAAAACGCTGCCAGTTCGCCATCATATCAATCTGGCCAATGGCCGCCATGGCCTGCTTTTCAGCAATGGATGCCACGTGATTGACCGGGATTTTGGCTCTTCCGGCGGCAACACTGCCTGAAGACACCAAAATCACTTCTTTACCCGCCTCTCGGCTGGCATTGATAAATCGCGCTATGGGAAGTAAGTACCGGCCACTGCATCGCTGTCCGTCTGGCGCAATCAGAGCGCTTCCTATCTTGATAACAGCGCGTTGCCAGGAAAATGTACTCATCTGGAGAAATCGATAGATAAACGGGGTGTTAAGAATATTACAACGCGCCCACAAAACAAACAAAAAACCATGAATATCTTGCCCTGTGAAGCTCTGTTTGCGTTCAGTTTTTGGCTATTTACGGTCAATCGCTGGCAAATTTCACCGTATTAGAATTAAACTATGTGTCTTCTAATAAATATAGGTGACGATGCGTTAAGGAATTCCTTCTCGTCAATCTGAGCCATTTTCCACTTAACGACGAAGGAATACCTATGAGTAAGCGTATGCCGAAGTTAGTTTGGTTGATGCCAGTGCTGTCGATTATGTCAGCCACGCCAGCTTTTGCTGATGGTGCAATCAAGCAAACCAAAGGTGATTTTGAGGATAAGTTCCGCCAGTTGGAAGAAGTGTTACCCACGCCAAACGTTTATCGTAACGCGGCGGGTGAACCAGGCCACCAGTACTGGCAACAGCAAGTTGACTACGATATTGATGTAACGCTGGACGAAGAAAAGCGTCGCATTGATGCCAGCGAAGAAATTGTTTATCACAACAATGCACCGGATACGCTGAAATACCTGTGGATCCAACTGGACCAGAACAAATTCCGTGACGACTCCATGTCGGCACTGACCACTACCTTTGGTGGTATTGGTAACCGTGGGCCAGCAACTTCTGCCGCTTCTGGCAGCTCACCAGCCAAATTATCCATGGGCGCCATTCGTCGCCAGCAGTTTGTTGACGACAACGAACTGGGCTACCAAATCAAAAAAGTCACCGATGGCCGTGGTAAGCCACTGCACTACGTGATTGTTGGTACCCTGATGCGTGTTGATTTGGCTGAGCCATTAAAGCCGGGCAAGAAAACCGAACTGAACATCGACTTTGGCTACAACATTGTTGAAGAAGATGCGGTATCAGCCCGTTCTGGTTACGAGCACTTCCCGGATGACGAACGTGAAGGCGGCAACGATATTTTCCTGCTGGCTCAATGGTTCCCGCGTCTGGCGGCTTACACCGATTACGAAGCCTGGACTAACAAAGAGTTTATCGGTCGCGGCGAATTTACCCTGGAATTCGGTGATTACGAAGTATCCATGACCGTACCGGCTGACCACATCGTCTCTTCTACCGGTGTGCTGCAAAACCCCAGAGATGTGCTGACCAGTGAACAGCGCGATCGTCTGGAAGAAGCCGAAGATGCTGATCGTCCTGTCTTTATCGTTACGCCAGAAGAAGCGCTGGAAAACGAAAAAGAAGGCACCAGCGATACCAAAACCTGGCACTTCAAGGCTGACAACGTACGTGACTTTGCCTGGGCTTCTTCACGTAAGTTTATGTGGGATGCCAAAGGCGTTAAGCAGGGCGGTCCGCAGAAGCACGTAATGGCGATGTCGTTCTGGCCAAAAGAAGGTGGCGATCTGTGGAAAAAATATTCTACTGAGTCCATCGTACATACGCTGGAAGTGTACAACCGCTTTACCTTTAACTACCCGTACCCAACAGCGCAGTCGGTAAATGGTCCGGTAGGCGGCATGGAATATCCCATGATCACCTTCAACGGCCCGCGTACTGAATTACAGGATGACGGCTCACGTACTTACTCTCTGGCTGAGAAGCGGTTCCTGATTGGTGTGGTTATCCATGAGATCGGTCACAATTACTTCCCGATGATCGTTAACTCTGACGAACGCCAGTGGACCTGGATGGACGAAGGTTTAAACAGC